>NZ_NWTH01000015.1:0-185925 GCF_002531555.1 Sinorhizobium sp. BJ1 | reverse complement strand
CAATTCGAAAGGCCCTCCGTCGAAAGCGCAGGCGTCAACGCGCGGGGAAAATAGCGCTTACTCTGTTCATAGCTGCAGGCTCGATCAATAGAGAACATCATCGGCTTTCCGCACGGTGAAACCAGTCGGCGGGATTGCCATCTCCCTCCGCTGTGCCCAACGTCTCGACACTCCAGAGGTTCCGACGTGGGCGTCACCGCAAAGCCGCTTTTTGCACCAGAACCAGATCGGGAACAAACGCCCCGCGAGTCGGTTGTTCTGACGGCAGAAAGGAACAAGCATGTCCAAGTTGCACAAGAGCAACCCTGCACAGGTGCGGGGGGACATCCAGCACGGAAGGACCGGCGACAAGAAGCCGGGCTTCGATCCGGCCGCAGCGCCGCTTGAAACCGACGGCGAGGCGGCGGGCACTCCGCTCAGCGCGGAGGCAACGCAAAAAGCCCGGGCAGCGCAGCTTCATGGCGCACCAACTTTGTCGACCGAATTCGGCGATGCGATGCGCCCCTTCGCCACGGCCGAACCCGGTCAGTCCTCCAGGCCGCAGTTGGGACTGTCGCTGCTGATCTCAGGCGTCGTGCTCGCGGCAACCGTTCTGGTCTACGCTATCGCCGCCGATTGGGTGTGACGCCGGTTGGAGACGCCCCTCCTGCCGCAATGGAGACAACGAGGCGAACCGAAGGAGTTTCGAATGCCTGATCCTCGCCCCGATAGAAGAAACCCGCTCCCGGAACTGTCCGCCCGGGAAGAGGCGCTTTACCTGCGCCGGTCTTCGACACGCTTTCTCGAATGTGCCATTCACCTCTGTGCCACGCACATGACGCTTGAAGAGGTGGCCGAGCTGCTCGAGAAGGAAGCGGAGCAGCTGAGGCGGTTTGGCTAATCGCATCGCGTGGTCGTCAACGACTCACAGCGCAAGGAAGAGCGCCGGTGACGTTGACTGCATGCTTCAGTCGAAGATGGCCCCTTTTGCGCCCTCGTATTCCCGCGCGAGGGTTTCAATGGCGGCAGACGCCTCTTTGAAACTCCATCCGGCCTCTTCGGCCCTATGCGCCAGAGCGACCAGATCGCCGGTCATTTCTCCGCCGATGGCCGCAACAATGCTGTCCTGGGACGCTGCAGCAAGGTCCGCGACGGCCGGCCTCAGAGCGGCAATACAGTCTGCCTGCCGGCCCGGATAGTCGGCGTCTCGCTGCGGACGGGAAATCGCCTGTGAGTCCTCCATGTCTCTCTCCTTCGCGTTCAATCTGGATCCCTCTTGCAACGGAGGGAGTAATGATCGGTTTCCGCGAATTGTTCCTGCGGCGGTGGTCCACCGCTGTTATTCGGCGATGATCCGGAACACTCGAGCATGCAGAAAGGCTGCCGAACTATGAGGTGGAGTGCTGGGCGAGCAAGCCGGCTTCGCTTTCCCAGGTTCCGGAACAATTTTCTGCGTGGCGAATTATCTAGGCATCGCCCCACAGATGGGAGCGACAATCAAGTCCCCCACCTTCGCTGTAGGCAGTGTCCGCATCTGCGGGCACTGCTGGGATGTTTGCCGGCTAACGGGTAATGCCCGACGAGGTTGGCTGTGCCGAGGTAAGGCGCATGACAGACGCGCCGTCCGGTCCCGTCAGAGTAAGCGTCGCGCCATCCACTTTCCAGGTGAGCTCTTTTTTCAGCGTGCCGAGGAATCTCTGCTCCTGCTCCATTATGGCGGGGGCGCAGATGGTGCGCCCTGCTTCGACCGAGCCGAAGGCGATGGTTCGTTCCGATAGGCTGAGCACGCCGGTGAACATGTTGCAGCCACCCATGCCGCCATAAGTACCGTCCTCGCGGATATCGAGAACCGCCTCCGGGTCGCCGATAGCTCCGCCATCGCCGACGTCCTCGGCGCGCCAGGAGCCGATCAGTTCCCCCGGCACGTTCATCGCAGCGACGGGGCGCACGGAGGCAAGTTCGATCAGGACGCAGGCACAGGATGCGACCGACAGGGCATTGAGCATCGAAACTCCTGATGCGAATCGGCACGGCATTGTCGCCGCGCCGATCGTTACTCCAGCGGTGCTGCATGGAGAAGAGCGGCCGCATCTACCCTTGTTGCCGGCCGCTTTCGGCTGTAGAGCCTATCTAAATCGTTCAAACAAGAAGAATACGGGATTTTGGCAATGGCATCCGGCGACGAAGGCAAGCGCCGTCTGACGATCCTGGGCTCCACCGGGTCGATCGGAACCAACACGCTCGACGTCGTCGCCCGGGTCGGCGGGCGCGACCGCTTCGAAATCGCCGCTTTGACCGGAAACGGCAACATACCGCTTCTCGCCGACCAGGCGCGACGGATGAGTGCGGAACTGGCGGTCACCGCCGACGAACACCGCTATGGCGAACTCAAGGATGCACTTTCCGGCAGCGGTATCGAAGTCGCCGCCGGGCGGAGCGGCCTGATCGAGGCGGCCGAACGCGATGCCGGTTGGGTGATGGCGGCAATCGTCGGCAATGCGGGGCTCGGCCCCACCCTTGCAGCCGCCCGCCGTGGTGCCGACATCGCGCTTGCCAACAAGGAATGTCTTGTCTCCGCCGGCAGCCTGTTCATTGAGGCCGTCGCCAGGGGTGGCGGCCGGCTGCTGCCCGTCGACAGCGAGCACAACGCGATCTTCCAGGTGCTGGAGAACGATCAGCGCCATGCCGTCGAGCGCGTCGTCCTGACGGCCTCCGGCGGCCCGTTCCGCACCAAGTCCCTCGAGGAGATGCGGCATGTGACGGCCGACATCGCCCGCGCCCATCCGAACTGGTCGATGGGGCTGAAGATCTCGATCGACAGCGCCTCGATGTTCAACAAGGCGCTGGAAATGATCGAAGCACGCCATCTCTTCCGGCTGCGCCCCGACCAGATCGAGGTGATCGTCCATCCGCAGTCGGTCATCCACTCGATGGTCGGCTACAGCGACGGATCGGTGCTGGCGCAGCTCGGCTGCCCCGACATGCGCACGGCGATCGGCTATGCCCTATCCTATCCGAAGCGCTGCGACCTGCCGATCGAGCGGCTCGACTTCGCCAAGCTTGCCCGGCTTGATTTCGAGGCACCGGACGAGGTCCGCTTCCCGGCTTTGCGCCTGGCGCGGCGCGCCATGGAGGCGGGCGGCAGCCAGGGTGCGGTGTTGAACGGCGCCAAGGAAACCGCCCTCGAGGCCTTCATCAAGGGCCGCATCGGCTTTCTTGCCATGGCGGAGATCGTCGAAGAGGTGATGGACAGCCTCTGCGACTTGCCGGCTGCTGTGACCATGGACG
This sequence comes from Sinorhizobium sp. BJ1, assembly GCF_002531555.1. Classification (NCBI taxonomy): domain Bacteria; kingdom Pseudomonadati; phylum Pseudomonadota; class Alphaproteobacteria; order Hyphomicrobiales; family Rhizobiaceae; genus Sinorhizobium; species Sinorhizobium sp. BJ1. The sequence continues at coordinate 182,658 of NZ_NWTH01000015.1, read as the reverse complement.
ATGTCTTCGCAGCGGATGAAAAAGCCCGGCAGACGGCTGCCGGGCTGATCAGTTAACAGAATTCGGTTCGTCGCACCTTACGCGACAGCCCTCGCCAGCGCACAGCGCGACCACAGGGAATGCAGGGCGCTGACCAGATGGTCGATATCGGCATCCGAATGCAGCGGCGTCGGCGTGATGCGCAGCCGTTCGGTCTTCTTTGCCACCGTCGGATAGTTGATCGGCTGGACATAGACGCCGAAATTGTCGAGCAGCAGGTCGGAGATCCACTTGCACTTGGCCGCATCGCCAACGATCACCGGGACGATATGGCTCGGATTGACCATGTGCGGGATGCCGCGCTGGTCGAGCAGCGAGCGCAGCCGACGCACGCGCTCCTGATGGGCGAAGCGCTCGAGCTGGCTTTCCTTGAGATGCCGGATCGAGGCGAGCGCGCCGGCGGCCAGTGCCGGCGGCAAGGCGGTCGTGAAGATGAAGCCGGAGGCGAAGGAGCGGATGAAGTCGCAGAGCGCGGCCGAACCGGTGATGTAACCGCCCATGACGCCGAAGGCCTTGCCGAGCGTACCCTCGATCACCGTCAGCCGGTGCATCAGACCCTCGCGCTCGGCGATGCCGCCGCCGCGCGGACCGTACATGCCGACCGCATGGACCTCGTCGAGATAGGTCATCGCCCCGTATTTGTCGGCGAGATCGCAGAACTCCTTGATCGGCGCGATGTCGCCATCCATCGAATAGACCGACTCAAAGGCGATGATTTTTGGCGCACGCGGATCAGCGGCGGCGAGCTTGGCTTCAAGATCGGCCACCGAATTGTGCTTGAAAATGACCCGCTCGCATTTCGAATGACGAATCCCCTCGATCATCGAAGCGTGATTCCCGGCGTCCGAGAAGACGATAACGCCAGGAATCTTCGAACAGAGCGTGCCGAGCGCCGCCCAGTTGGAGACATAGCCGGAGGTGAAAAGCAGCGCCGATTCCTTGCCGTGCAGATCGGCAAGCTCGCGCTCGAGCAGGACGTGGTAGTGATTGGTGCCGGAGATGTTGCGGGTTCCGCCGGCGCCGGCGCCGCATTCGTCGATCGCCTGCTTCATCGCTTCGGTGACGATCGGCGACTGGCCCATGCCGAGATAATCATTCGAGCACCAGACCGTGACCTCCTGGGAGCCGTCGGCCGTATAGCGCGTCGCCTTGGGGAATTCACCGCGGTGGCGGGCGAGATCGGCAAAAACCCGATAGCGGCCTTCCTGGTGCAGCCCGTCCAGCTCGATCTTGAAGAAACTCTCGAAATCCATCATCAACTCCAGTGCCTTGCCGTCTTTTTTCCTTCAAAGCGACCAGGGGTCAACCCCGGAACGGCCCCCACGCCTGCGGCAAAAGGCCCTTAGTTTTGAACTATTCCAAAACAGCTAACGCAACTCAATCCCTTCAACTTTGATCGAAGTCAAGCAATTGTGACAAAGGACGGCCGCAGCCGCCCTTTTTCACGACTTAAGTAGGCCCCTCAGGCCGCAGCCACCGCGCGCTTCGTCATAACCTTGACGAGGTTGGCGCGGTACGCCGCGCTGGCGTGAAGGTCTGTCAGCAAATCCGAGGCATCGACCGTCACATTCGCCACCGCATCCGGCGACCACTTGGCGGAAAGCGCCGCCTCGAGGCCCGGATGGCGGAAGACGCCGCTCGAGCCCGCCCCGGTCACCGCGACACGGACACCGCCATTGTCGCGCCCGGCCACAAAGACGCCGGCCATGGCATAGCGCGAGGCCGGATTGGCAAACTTCTGGTAGGCCGCCTTCGCCGGCGCGTCGAAGCGGACCGCGGTGATGATTTCGCCCTCCTCCAGCGCAGTTTCGAAGAGACCCGTGAAGAAGTCGCCCGCCTTGATCTCGCGCCTGTCGGTGACGATCGTCGCGTCGAGCCCGAGCATCGCGGCCGGGTAGTCGGCCGCCGGGTCATTGTTGGCGATGGAGCCGCCGATCGTGCCCATATGGCGCACCGCGGGATCGCCGATGTGACTGGCGAGGCCGCAGAGCGCGGGGCAGACGGCCCGCAATTCGGCCGAGGTGGCGACCTCCTCATGCGTGGTCGCAGCGCCGATCCGGACCGAGCGGCCATCGACGGTGATCCCCTTCATCTCCGCAATGTGGCGGAGATCGACAAGGTCGCTCGGCGCGGCGAGCCGCAGCCGCATCGTCGCGATGAGCGTCATACCGCCGGAGAGATATTTACCCTCGGTCGCGGCCGCCATCATTTGCACTGCCTCCTGGACCGAGGAGGCTCTGTGATAGTTCGTCTGGTACATCTCGGTTCCTCCCGGTCAGTTGGCGGCGTGAGCGGCTGCCCAGACTTTTTCCGCCGTCGCCGGCATGGTCAGTTGATTGTTGCCGATCGCGTCGGTGATCGCGTTGATCAAGGCCGGCGGCGAGCCGATCGCGCCTGCCTCGCCGCAACCCTTGATGCCGAGCGGATTGTTCGGACAGGGCGTGTTCGAGGTCGACACCTTGAAGGACGGCACGTCGTCGGCGCGCGGCATGGCGTAGTCCAGGTAGCTCGCCGTCAGCAGTTGACCGCTGTCGTCATAAGTGACCCCCTCGAGCAGCGCCTGGCCGATGCCCTGCGCCAGGCCGCCATGCACCTGGCCCTCGACGATCATCGGATTGATGATGTTGCCGAAATCGTCGGCTGCGACGAACTGGACGACCTTCGTCCGGCCCGTCTCCGGATCGACCTCCACCTCGCAGATGTAGCAGCCGGCGGGGAAGGTGAAGTTGGCCGGATCGTAGAAGGCGCTCTCCTTCAGTCCGGGCTCGAGGCCGGGTGGTAGGTTGTGGGCGGTATAGGCCGCAAGCGCCATCTGGAACCAGGGGACCGACTTGTCGGTGCCGGCGACCTTCAGCGCGCCGTCTTCGATGAGGATATCGCTCTCGTCCGCCTCCATCAGATGCGCGGCGATCTTCTTCGCCTTGGCCTCGACCTTGTCCAGCGCCTTGGCGAGAGCCGACATGCCGACCGCACCGGATCGCGAACCGTAGGTGCCCATGCCCATCTGCACCTTGTCGGTGTCGCCATGCACGATGTTGATGCTGTCGATCGGCAAGCCGAGTCGGTCGGCAACGAGCTGGGCGAAGGTCGTCTCGTGACCTTGGCCGTGGCTATGCGAGCCGGTCATCACCTCGATGGTGCCGACCATGTTGACCTTGACCTCGGCCGACTCCCACAAGCCGACCCCGGCACCGAGCGATCCGACGGCCGCCGAGGGCGCAAGTCCGCAGGCCTCGATATAACAGCTCATGCCGATGCCGCGTTTCATTCCGCGCTGTTCGGCCTCGGCCTTGCGTGCCGCGAAACCGTTCCAGTCGGAGGCCGCCATCGCCGCGTCGAGCGAGGCTTCATAGTCGCCGGCATCGTAATTCATGATGACCGGCGTCTGGTGCGGGAAGGAGCGGATAAAATTAGTGCGACGGAGCTCGGCCGGCGAGATGCCGAGCTCACGCGCCGCCGTCTCCATTGTCCGCTCGAGAAGATAGGTCGCCTCCGGACGGCCGGCGCCGCGATAGGCATCGACCGGAACGGTATTGGTATAGACGGTGCGGACGTTGGCGTGGATCGCCGGGATATCGTATTGCCCGGAAAGCAGCGTCGCATAGAGATAAGTCGGCACACAGGAAGAGAAGAGCGACATGTAGGCGCCGAGATTGGAGATAGTGTCGACCTTCAGCGCGGTGATCCGGTTGCCGGCGTCAAAGGCCATCTTCACGGTCGAGACGTGATCGCGGCCGTGGGCGTCGGTGAGGAAGGCTTCGGTGCGGTCGCACGTCCACTTCACCGGCACGCCGGTCCGTTTCGAAGCCCAGAGACAGACGATCTCCTCCGGATAGATGTAGATCTTCGAGCCGAAGCCGCCGCCGACGTCGGGCGCGATCACCCTCAACTTGTTTTCCGGCGCGACATTGTAGAAGGCGCTCATCACCAGCCGCGCCAGATGCGGATTCTGGCTGGTCGTGTAGCAGGTGTAATGTTCGTCGCCGGCATCGTATATCCCGAGCGTCGCGCGCGGTTCCATCGGATTGGGCGCCAGACGGTTGTTGAAGATTTTCAGCTCCGTCACATGCGCCGCGGCCGCAAGCGCCCGATCGACCGCGCCGGCATCGCCGAGCTCCCAATCGAAGATCAGGTTGTTCGGCGCTTCGGGATGAAGCTGCGGCTGGCCGTCGGCGAGCGCCTGGACCGGATCGGTGACGACCGGCAGGAAGTCGTAATCGACGACGACCGCTTCCGCCGCATCGCGCGCCTCGGCGACACTGTCGGCGACGACGATCGCGACGGCGTCGCCGACGTAGCGCACCGTCTTGTCGGCAAGCGGCCGCCAGGCGCCCATCTTCATCGCCGAGCCGTCCTTGGAGTGGATCATCCAGCCGCAGATCAGGTTGCCGATCCCGTCGGCGAGCAATTGCTTGCCATCGAGCACGTCGATGACGCCGGGCATCGCCTTGGCTTCCGTCGCCTCGATCCCGACGATGGTCGCGTGCGCATGCGGACTGCGCACGAAAACCGCATGCTTCATGCCGGGCACCGACATGTCGTCCGTGTAGCGTCCCTTGCCGGTCAGGAACCGCCTGTCTTCTTTGCGCGCCACACGCGCGCCGATGCCATCAACTCCCATTGCCTATCTCCTCCCGAGACATTCAGCTGGATTGGTTCGAGCAGTCTGCCACTCATTCCGCGGCCTGGCGCACGCCGCCCATTTCATGGGCTGCGGCGAGGATCGCCTTGACGATGTTGTGGTAGCCGGTGCAGCGACAGATATTGCCCTCGAGTTCGGAACGCACCGTCGCCTCGTCGAGATCGCTGCCGTGACGTCGGATCATGTCGACCGCCGTCATTACCATCCCGGGCGTGCAGAACCCGCATTGCAGGCCGTGATGCGCCTTGAAGGCCGCCTGCACCGGATGGAGCTCGCCGTTTTGCGCCAGCCCCTCGATGGTCGTGATCGACGACCCCGCTGCCTGTGCGGCAAGGATCGAACAGCTCTTCACCGACTGGCCATCCATATGGACGACGCAAGCGCCGCACTGCGACGTGTCACAGCCGACATGCGTACCGGTCAGTCCGAGATTTTCGCGGATAAAGTGCACCAGCAGCGTCCGGTCCTCACAGACACCGCTCACCTGGCGGCCGTTAACCGTCATTGTTATTTTCGCCATTTCGCTCCTCCGGGGTCGGTCCGTACCAAGGCGAGCGCGGCTTCAAATCGGGTGAGATACGTTCACGCGACTGAAAGTACGCGCCATGATATCAATGCCCTTTGCCAGCGGCCCGCTCCTCCCGGACCGATTGGCGACGTTGTATCATTTGTTTTTTTTCCGAATGTCGCAACCGTCTCGGCCGCAGAAGGGCAAAAAAATGCGATCTGGCATGTAACGCCGGAGACAGCGCCTTCATCTTCTGTTCAGGAAGGATCGCATTATCTTGCAGCCGGACGATCTCGCCGCCTCCAGTGGACTTTCCTGGGCGGCGGGGTATTTTCCGCATTGCAAGTTCAAGTGGAGGGACGCGGGCTGCGTCTCGCCACCATTACTGAAGAGACGGACGAAGCGGTAGGCTGACATCCGTAGAGATCGGAGAGGACAATATGAAGAAAGCCATCGCACTTGTTCTGGTCGCCCTGTCGGTCGCAAGCTGCACGCAGACGGAAAAGGGTGCCGGCATCGGCGCGGCGTCGGGCGCGATCATCGGCGGCGCCATCACCAACGACGTGCGCGGCGCGGCCGTCGGCGCCGCCATCGGCGGTGTTTCCGGCGCCGTGATCGGCAATGTCACCGAACAGCCGGGCCAGTGCTACTATCGCGACCGCTACGGCCGCCGCTACATCGACCGTTGCTGATTGCTGCGGCAATCATCAGACAGACGGCCCCGGAGCGATCCGGGGCTTTTTTGTGTGGAACAGGGAGCGGCCGAGGGATGCGAGCTATCGCGGACCTGATTTCATCCATCTAAGATCTCGAGACAACCTGAACAGCCGGAGCGACCCGCGAGGGAGTCATCGAGTCTCGCGGGGAAAAATGGCCGATGAAGCAAGTCCATCAGCTCGGTACGATCGACCTAATCGCGAGAGGGAAGATAGCTCTCCGTGTCGCACCAGAAATTGACCTAAAGCCTAATATTAATTTCAACGTCGTTACCGGCACTGTTTGCGCGGCCCGCCATCATAAGGCTGGTAACTGTTGTCTTCCGGGCGATATGACCGATAGCGGCTGAAGCAATAGCTGACGTGTTCCTGCGTCAGGACTGTACCTTCACTGGCATCGGCCGATAAGTAATCCATCTGGACTGATGGGTCGTCTACGTCTTCCGCATAGCTGTCGGGCGGTGGCGGCGAAACGTCTTCTGACGGCTCCCCGGTCGCATCCATATGGGGCGAGATGCAGGTCCGCCGGCCGCCACTGAAGGATAAGTAGCTGTTATCGTGTGGGCGGTAAGACCGGTAGCGGTTCGCACACCATTCGACGTGCGCAGCCGGCCGGTTAGATGACATCGCTTCCTCCTCGCTGGGCATCGATTGAATCGAGGCGGTGACCGTCCTGTCCAAAGGCTCCGAAGGGAGCTGCTTCTCTGCGTCATTGCCGATTGTGGTCACGCTAGGCTCCGAAGGAGGCACCTGCTCAGCCTCGTTGCCAATTCTGGTCACGCTAGGCTCCGACGGGAGGATCTTCTCGGCCCCATTTCCCCTTGCGGTAAGTCCAGGGTCTCTGGAAGAGAGATCCGTTACGGCCGAGCGGGCCGCGCGCGCAGGGAGTCGCTCGAATTGCTGGGCCGCGGTCTCCACTGCCCGCGGGTGCTCGGTCCATATTTCCGACTGATTCATGTCCAGCCGTGGCTCGCGCACTGGATTCCCGGTGAGTATGAAAGTGGCCACAGCCGCCCCGCTTAGGAATAACGCGAGAGACAGTGCGAATCCGCAAAGTCCCGCCAACAACCCTTTCACTTTAACCCTCCTTCATGGTCCATACCAAGAACGCCGCGGCTCCATCTCAAGTTCCAGCAAGGCATGAGAATGCTTGAGCCACGGGCGGCTGTCGCCCGGCCCACGGACTCCGATATTTTCAACTCACTGAGAGGGGGAGAGTGCCCTTTGTCCTCTTTCAGGATGAAGGTAGGACCGCGTCAACGCGAAGTACCGACCTCGATCGGGGAGGCTTCCCCCTTGAGCTCCAGCATACAGTCGCTGCTCGGCAAGTCACGGGGCCTGCCTCTGCTCCACGCTGCCTCTATGACCGGAAGCTCGCCGGGGCCCGCCCGAGATGCCAGGCGTGCCACTACATTCACCACATCTCCCACTGCGGTGAAATCGCCGGCCAATCCCTCCCCGACGGAACCGACATAAGCCGTGCCGGAGTGGACGCCGATGCCGATGCCGATGGCAGCCAAGGTCCACAGGGCTCGCCATGCGCGGTAGCCGAAAGCAGGCGGTGGCGGAATGGTCGGCGACGAGGGCGGGAAGGAACAGGCCAACAACCTCGTCACCGGCAAACTTGTCCACCAGCGCGTCGCCGCCGGTCAAAGATCGAGCTGCCACTCGGCGGTAGCGTGAAGCATGTCTGTGGCTGGCCCGGCTCATGCGCTCCTTGGTTTCTTCTGGGAGCGGCCGGCGGCTCGCACCGACATATTCAGCGCCACGGCGGCGCGAATGAGCGCCTTCAGCGCCTCTTCATCGATCTCGTCGTTCTGATGGATATCGATGGCACGCCTGGTATTGCCTTCGAGGCTGGAGTTGAACAGCCGTGAAGGGTCCTCCAACGCGGCGCCCTTGGCGAAGGTCAGCTTCACGACATTCTTGTAGGTCTCGCCGGTACAGATGATGCCGGCGTGCGACCACACCGGAACCCCCCGCCACTTCCACTCCTCGATCACCTGGGGATCGGCCTCTTTGATAAGCGTCCGGACCCGAGCGAGCGTCTCGCCCCGCCAATCGCTCAGTTCGTCAATTCTCGCATCTATCAGCTGAGAGGGAGAGATTTCTCCTTCCTTCGAGCCGCTCATGCTCTTCTCCATGGCTGTTGTCGCTTTCTTCATGATTGTTGTCGCTCGGCCGTCACGCACGCACGTCTTTCTGGCCGCTCACATTCGTCCGCCCGGCAATTGGCTGGCTTGCTTCACCCAATCGGCGAACTGGGACTCGTCGAGCGCGTCGTCCTCGTGAATGTGAAGATAGCGCACCTCCTTCTGCTTCGACTCGCCGGGAGGGACAGGATGCAGCGATGCGCCGCGAAAGAAAGCCACTTTGATGTATTTCGTGAAGCAATGGATGCCGAGGAACCAGCTTTGGTCCTCCATGCCGTATAGCGGCGAGTTCCATTTGACCGCCTTGCGCACATCGGGGACCGTGCGCTCGATGAGCGCGTCGAGGCGCCGCCCGACGTCGCTTTTCCAGCCCGGCATGGCCGCGATGTAGGCCTGCACGGGTGCGTCGCCGTAGCCTTTGGCGATCTGCGGGTTGCCGCCTGAAAGGAGGGTCGGCTTCGTCGCCGCTGCGGAACCCTCGCTGTTTGTTTCCGTGGTTTCGGGCACTGCATGGTGCGCCGGCAGTCCCTTCGCAGCGGCGTTCCTCGGCTTGCGGGCCGCCGATTTGGTGACCGACTTACGCGGCTCGGCCACCTTTTTTACCACCTTTGTCGACTTGATGGGCGTCTTCTCGGCCATTGAACTCACTCCACTGATAGTGTGCCGCACAGGATATGCTGCGCCGAGTGGCAGATGTTGCCATCTATACCAGCGCGTGTGCCCGAGATGATAGCGTCTCACTGTGGCTGTAACCAGCCTCCCGGTCAGGTCGGCAGTGCTTTGGGCGAGTCAGCATGTAGGCGTTCAGACGCGGCCGGCAGCGATCGAGGGACGTGCAAAGAGCGCAGCCCGAGCGATCAGCCTTCCAGCCAACGCACCTCTTCCGGAGCAAGCGCGATCTGAATGGCCGAGAGGCTGTCTTCCAGTTCCGCCACGGTCCGCGGGCCGATGAGCGGGATGATCGGGAACGGCTGGGCGATGACATAGGCGAGGGCGATGTGGATCGGGCTGCAGCCGTGCTTCTTGGCGAGTTCGATTGCGCGATCGCGGCGCTCGAAATTGCGGCCGGAATACCAGACCCGGACGATTTCCTCATTATCATGCTTGTCGCGCCCTGCCCTGTCGGTGAAAAAGCCCCGCCCCTGGCTCGACCAGGCGAAGTTGGGAATCTGCCGCTTCTTCAGCCAGTCTTTCCAGCAGTCGTCGGACGCCGCGACGCAGCCGGGCCAGATGGGATCGAGCATCTGCGCCAGCGAGAAGTTGTTGGAAAGAGCGGCCGGGCCCGCCTTACCGTTCTTCTCGGCATACACGATCGCCTCGTCCATGCGTTCGCGCGTCCAGTTGGAGCCGCCGAAAATGCCGCGGATACGCCCGCGCCGGAGCTCGGCGTCCATGGCATCGACGAATTCGCCGACCGGGATGTCCGGATTATCGCGATGCATGAAGTAGACGTCGACATAATCCGTCTTCAGCCGTTCCAACGACTGATCCAGTTGTCTGGCAATCACGTCCGGATAGCAGAGCGGCGAATGGGCGCCCTTGCCGATCAGAACGATGTCCTCGCGGTTGACCGTGCGGCTCGTATGCCAGTCGCCGAAAATCCGCTCGGTCCTGCCGGCACCATAGACGAATGCGGTGTCGAACAGATTTCCGCCCGCCTCGTAGAAGGCATCCAGCGTCAGCGAGGCGGAGGCGAAACTTGGGAAGAACTCGAAGCCCAGCGCAACCGTGGAGGCCGGCTTGGCTACGCCGGGGATCTGCCGTTTGAGCACGTTCTTGCCGGCAACGACAGCCACGCCCGCTAGGTTGGTGGTCCGCCTGGCGGCCGTCTCGATCCCGTATTCGAGACCGATGGATGCGCGCCAGCGATCGAGAACGCTGAGATTGGCGCGCGTATCTTCGGCGTTCATGCCGGGGAAGGCGAATTCGGTGCGGCCGGCACGGATCGCCTCGCCCACCGCATCGACCTCGAACGAGTAGAGATGGCGCTTCTCCTCGACCTTGATTGCCTGCTGTCCATCGTTCCGGATGATTTCGATGCACCCGACCCCGCCCTGCTGACCGGAGGCGAACCAGAAGTCCTTCACCTCAATGCGGCCTTTCGAACCGATGATGCGCAGCATGTTGTCCTGCTGTGCCATGATCGAGCAGGACACCTCCGCGACTATGTCGTTGGGGAACTTGAGGACCGCCGACGCCCACTCGTCGACGCCGGACGGCCCCAGCCGGGCAGCGCCAGACACCGTCAGCGGCTCGAGGAAGGGCTTTTTCTCGGCAGCACCGGCGAGCATACACACCATGGAGACCGGGTAGCCACCGACATCGAGAATGCCGCCGCCGGCGAGATCATTGGCAAAGAGGCGGTGCTCAGGGCTATAGCCACCCATGTCGAAGCCGAAACTCGAGCGGATAATCCGCACTTCGCCGATCGTACCGTCCCGCACCAGTTCGACGAGACGGGCCGTCTGCGGATGGAACCTGTACATATAGGCTTCGCCGGCGAAGACGCCGGCCTTTGTCGCCTCGTGGAAGATCGATTGTGCATCGAAGGCTGAAAGCGCCATCGGCTTTTCGACCAGCACATGCTTGCCGGCGCGCACCGCCTTGACCGCCCATTCGGCATGGCTGGTATGTGGCGTGGCGATGTAAACCGCGTCGATCGCCGGATCCGCGAGAAGCGTGTCGTAACCCTTCACGATGCGCGCGGCCGGAAAGCCCTCGCCGAGGCCGGGCTTGTCCGGATTGCGGGTGGCGATGGCCAAGAGGCGGCCGGTCGCCGATTGGGCAATCCCTTCGGCGAATGTCCGCGCGATGGTGCCAGGGCCGATGATACCCCAACGGATCGGTTGTTCTGAGCTCATGGAAACATCCTTTTCGGTCAGTCCTGGGAGAGGGATGGGATCGATCAGCGCAGCCGCTTGCCTTCAGCATCGACCGCTAAGCAACGCCTGACATAGCTGGTATGACCGAGATGCTCCGCGACCGCGCGGAGGGAAAGGCCGGCGGCGCCTCCGCCACTGCCTGATTGGCCGGATCGCCACGAGAGGTGCCCCGAAATGCCTGAAGCACATTGAAAACCTCCCTTTTCAATTGTCGTCCTTCAGCGAACATGGGCACATTATCGTCGGGCGAAAATCTGTCTCGCACAAAGGGAACGTGGATTTGGCGAAAAGTAAGATTGTCGAACGAGCGACCCATCAGCCGGGTGCCTGCAGCATTGAGGGCATGCCGACCAGGCTGCATTTCTTCCACGCCCATCCCCCGATAATGCTGCACGCGCATTGGCATGCGCAGATCGAGGTAAACTACGTGATGCGGGGCTCGGTGCATTACCGCATGGCCGGCCATGATCTGAGGCTCGGCGCCGGACAGATGTGCCTGTTCTGGGGCGGGCAGCCGCACCGGATGGACGAATCCTCTGACGATTCCATCTATGCAGGCGCTCATCTGCCGCTGGTGCATTTCTTCCGCATGCGGCTGCCGCCGGCAATATCGCAAATGCTGATGGGCGGCGCTACAATGCTGACATCCGCGACGGATTGTGCCGACGACCGTAACTTTCCACGCTGGCGCAGCTGGGCTAATTCCGGAGACGAGGTGAAGGCCCAGCACGCTGTGGAAGAACTGCTGCTGCGCGTCGAACGAATGTTCATGGAGCCTTACACGATTATTTCATCCGGCAAGGAATGCGAGGCCGAGAGCGCCTCGGCCCCGCCCTCGCTCGGCGTCGTGCGCATGTGCGATTTCATCGCTGCCAATTTTCTCGAGGAGATCGATGCGGTCGATATCGCCGCCGCAGCGGGATTGCATCCGAAATACGCCATGAACTTGTTTCGCAAGTCGACGGGCATGACGCTGATCAAGTACGTGACCCTGCTGCGGCTTTCACGGGCGCAAGCCATGCTGATGAATGGCAACGACGGCATTCTGCAGGTAGCCCTGGATAGCGGCTTCGGTTCGGTGAGCGCCTTCAACAAGGCTTTCCGGCAAATCGCGGGCATGCCGCCCTCGGAATTCCGCCGCGACGTTCGCGCCGCGGCTAGGTGAGCGTCAAGAAACGTCCGTTTACCTGCCTGCATCTCGCCTCTCCAGTCCGGCAATCGACGGTTTTCCAAGCGTTGGCCTTTCCGGCGAGGGAGACCTGATCAACACTTTCGCCCCGTCAGGTCCGGCGGGGGAGTTCAACGCCGCGCGAAATTCAAGATCTCGAGGGCCCCCCGCTTCACTTGCCGGCCGTAATCAGTGGCTTCGTCGGAATCCCGACGTAGTTGTTACTCGCATCATTGATGTTCCGGTGCCAAAGTATCCGAAGATCCGCAACGAGCGATGAGCAGTGAATGGACCTGCGCCTCGGCCACGAGGCGCGGCAATTCCCACAAATTTGGAGGTGTAAGCCATGACCACAGCCACCGAGAACGGACGGAAAGGCGGGGAGCCCGCCATGCACACACCACCGGTCGTGTCGCCGCAGGCGTGGGAGACCGCCCGCCAGCAGCTGCTGGTGAAGGAAAAGGCCCAGACCCGCGCCCGTGACGCGCTCGCCGCCGAGCGCCGGCGTATGCCGTGGATGGCCGTGGAGAAGGCGTATCAGTTCGACGGGCCCGCCGGCAAAATCAGCCTCACCGACCTGTTCGACGGTCGGCGTCAGCTGATCGTCTATCGCGCATTCTTCGAGCCAGGAGTGTTCGGCTGGCCGGATCACGCCTGCCGCGGCTGCTCCATGGTGGCCGATCAGGTCGCCCACCTCGCCCACCTGAACGCCCGTGACACCACCCTCGTTTTCGTCTCGCGGGCACCCCAAGCAGATATCGCAAGGTTGAAGGCGCGGATGGGCTGGGAGATGCCGTGGTTTACCATCACGGACAGCTTCGACGCCGACTTCGGCGTGGACGAGTGGCACGGCACGAACGTGTTCTACCGCGACGGCGACCGCGTCTACCGCACCTACTTCATCAACAACCGCGGCGACGAGCAGATGGGGAGCACCTGGAACTATCTCGACATCACGCCGCTCGGCCGTCAGGAAGTCTGGGAGGATTCGCCCGAGGGCTATCCTCAAACGCCGACCTACAAGTGGTGGAACTGGCACGACAGCTACGTCGAAGGTGCTGCGCCCGACAAGAAGTGGGTCGAGGTGTCGGACGCCGGAGAGGCGGCGTTCCGAAACGAGGACGTGAACACGAAGCCCTGAGCCATGTCCCGGTGCATCCGACAGGTGGCGGCGAGATCGACGCTTCCGGGGGTGGAGAAAAGCAGTTGGCTACCTATTTCGGAAGAGAGCGGATGGGGAAACACGGCCGAAATCTTGGCTTCACAGCGAAAGGAACACTCAAAATGGCAAAGAATACGATTTGCCTCTGGTACGACAAGGACGCCGAGGCTGCCGCCCGCTTCTACTCCGAGATCTTTCCTGACAGCGTGGTGAGTGCCGTGCACCGTGCACCGGGCGACTACCCAGCCGGCAAAGAGGGCGATGTGTTGACCGTCGACTTCACGGTTGCGGGCATTCCTTGCATCGGCCTCAACGGGGGTCCCGCGTTCAAGCACAACGAAGCCTTCTCGTTCCAGATCGCTACCGACGATCAGGAGGAGACCGACCGCTACTGGAATGCCATCGTCGGCAACGGCGGCCAGGAGAGCGCATGCGGCTGGTGCAAGGACAAGTGGGGGATTTCCTGGCAAATCACTCCACGCGTCCTGACTGACGCGATGGCGGCCGGCGGCGATGAAGCAAAGCGCGCGTTTGATGCCATGATGACCATGAAGAAAATCGATGTCGCCGCGATCGAGGCGGCACGGCGCGGCTGACGCTCCATCGGTCGTGCAGCCAAATTGCTGCCAGAGCGTGTCGCTTGCAGACATGCTGTGCCCTGCGCTCCGCGCAAGGCTGCGATGTTACCTAGGGCACTATTCAGCGATGCGGATTGATCTATCCTCACCATTGTCAAGTGCAGCTCCTCCTCCCGCTGCGCACGACCTCGATCGGTTCCACTCCTCCTCCCAGGACCGATTGGTTTCAAGACCCCGACGCCTCCTCCCGGCTCGGGGTCTTTTTGTGTCGCACCGCGCGTCAACATCCTGCTTCCTTGACCACCACCCGCCTTCCCTTACAATCCCTCCCGGACACAGAGGAGTTCCGCCATGAGCGAAGACGCCTTCAACATGTCGACCCGCAAGTTCCTGAAGGAAGTCGGCATCACCTCGCAGCGCAAGATCGAGGAGACGGTGCGCGACGGGCAGACCGGCGGCAAGAAGCTGAAGGTCCGCATGACGCTCACGGCAGAAGGCACCGACCTCAACCACGTGGTGGACGGCGAGATCGAACTTCCATGAGAAGCATCAAGCGGGACGTCTCGTCCCACGTCATTTCCCTGAGGGAACACGTCAGCACCGGACTCATCCACCATTGGCTTCAATGGCTACGGCGTCGTTGTCCGCAAAGCTGGGGGAGCCATCACGAGCTACCTTGGCGAGCGGCCGCCATTCACCCATTCCGCTCATTCCGGACCGCTTCGACACGGCCGCTCTAGCCCGAAGTCGCCTGAACCATGGCGGTATCTATCCTCCTCCTTTGTGCCCGAAGCACCACAGAACGAGTCCTTTTGCCGAGAATCCGACCAGAATCGACGCTTCGGGGGTGGATGCGGCCGGCCCTGATCGTTAACAAATGGAAAACTTTGGCCTGCTAGAGTGCCCATTGCCGCACATGCAGGCAGTGAGTAAAGAGTCGCCTGAAACGGGATGCGGAGGATGTCTCCACCACGCTCGAGTATTGCGTATCGAAAGGCGGCGACGGCATTCGCTCTTGCGGCCTCGACGGCGCTCGGGCCGATTTTCGCCGGCCAGGCTCACGCGATCCGAATCTTCGGCATGCGCTTTTTCGAGAGCGCCGAAGAACAGGTTCAGGTTCTCGATCCCGTCAACTATGCCCTGACTTTCGAGCCCGGCACGGACGATGAGGAACTGCGCGAGGCGCTCGAAAACGCCTCGCAACTCAACCAGGATCAGGAAAAGCCGGTCTCCGGCGACCTCGGCCTCTTGATCAAGGCGCGCGACGACCGGGAGCGGCTGCTTGCCGCCCTCTATGAAAAGGCGCACTACGGCGGCACCATCACGATCCTGATCAATGGCCAGGACATCGACAGCCTGCCGCCCGACCCCTCCTTCCCCGATGGCCAGGCCGTGCCGGTGACGGTGCGCGTCATGCCTGGGCCGGCCTTCGCGCTCAATTCGATAAGGTTCGAGGGCGATGCCGCGGGGCTCGATCCGGCGACCTACGATCTGACGCGCGGCGCCCGCGCCGACTCGACGCTGATCATCAAGGCGGGCGAGCAGATCGTCACCGATCTCAAGGAACAAAGCCGGCCGCTCGCCAAGATCACCGAACGCAGCGTCGTCGCCGACCATGCCACCTCGACCGTCGACGTGACGATCAGGGCGGATTCCGGACCTGTCGCGCCCGTCGGCGCTCTCACCGTCACCGGCACCAAGACCGTCGACCCGGGTTTCGTGCGCGACTATTCGCGGCTCAATCATGGTCGGCCCTATTCGCCGGAGAACATTCGCAAGGCCGCCGAGCGGCTGCGGACGCTGAACGTCTTCTCCAGCGTCACCATCGTCGAGGCCGATCAGCTTGCGCCGGATGGCACGATCCCGATGAACATCCAGGTATCCGAGGGCAAGCACCGCTATTTCGGTTTCGGCGGCCAGGTCTCGACAACCGACGGCCTCGGTCTGCAGGGCTATTGGGGCCACCGCAATCTCTTCGGCCGTGCCGAGTCGCTCCGCATCGAGGGCTCCGTCGACCGGATCGGCGAGACCACCGACGTCGGCGGGCTCGACTATTCGGCCGGCATTCTCTTCGCCAAGCCCGGCGCCTTCGGGCCGGCATCGACCTTCACGGCGAGCGTCAAGGCGGCAATCGTCGATCCGGATGCCTATAATGCCAAGACGATCACCGCCGCGGCCGGCGCCGGTTTCGAGCTTTCACCCGAGGATACGGTATCCGTCGGGGCGGAGCTGGGCTGGGCGGATATCGACGACGCCTTCGGCTCGAATTCCTATCTGACCGCGGCGATCCCGCTCGAATATGTCCGCGACACCCGCGACGACAAGCTGAACGCCACGGAAGGCTACCGGGCGATGCTCAACGCGAAGCCGAGCTATGAGATCGAGGGAAAGACCTTCTTCAGCTCCTTCGAGACCTCCGCCTCCACCTACTATGCGCTGGGCAGCGAAAAGCGTTTCGTGCTTGCCGGCAAGCTTGGCGCCGGCGTGCTTGTCGGCGGCGACGAACTTTCCGACATTCCGGCGACCCGGCGCTTCTTCCTCGGCGGCGGCGGCTCGGTGCGCGGCTATGCCTTCCAGGAAATCAGCCCGCGCAATGCCGATAACGAGCTCACCGGCGGCCGCTCCTATGTGAACGGCTCGCTGGAGGTCCGCATCGCGGTAACCGATACGATCGGCCTCGTGCCCTTCATCGACGCCGGCAGCGTATCGTCAGGCACGGCGCCGGATTTCTCAGACATCCGCGCCGGGGCCGGCATCGGCCTGCGCTATGCGACGCCCTTCGGCCCCATCCGTCTCGACTTCGCGGTACCGCTCAACAAATATCCGGGCGGCACCGACTACGGCATCTATGCAGGCATCGGCCAGTCTTTCTGATGCTAGGCTGCGATGCCGTGGTAGAATAGGCAATTCCGCCCTACAGCGCCGTGCGTCTTCTCAGACGCACAAAGGTCGCTGCAGCACTTTGAATCGCTGCATGTTTCCCCAAATCGGCTACGATTCAAGGAAACATGCAGCAGGGGCGATGCGCTTCCGTGCTGCCGATTCCAGAGCGGCGTAAGATGGTCTATGGATAGGACATGAATCAGGTCATCGGCACATTTGGATCAGCGCTGCGCTACTTTTTCGCCTTTCTCGGCGCAGCTTTGGTCGCGTTGGTTCTCCTCGTCGCGTTTCTGGGCTTCACCGTGCCCGGCGCGCGCGTCGTCGCCTGGGCGATCGAAAAATATGCGGCAACCCCCGACCAAATCGTCCGAATCTCCGATCCGGGCGCGCTGCTCACCGGCGACTTCACCGCCGGAACCGTGACGCTCTTCGACGGCGAGGGGATTTATGCGGAGGTCCGCGACCTCTCGGTCGCCTGGACCCCGGCCGAACTTCTGTCGATGCGCTTCGATGCAAGCAGCATCTCGGCGGCTTCCGTCCGCCTCGAGCGGCTGCCGGTCCCCTCCACCGAAACGAAAGAGGTGCGAAGCACACTCGCCCTGCCGGTGGACGTGAACATCGATGCCCTCGATCTCAAGGAGGTCGTCATCGGCAAGGCGATCGCCGGCCAGGACCAGTTCCTGACCGCCAAAGGCAGGGTCAACGCCACCAACTCGAGCATCGCACTCGCCTTCGATGCGGCCGAACGTGACCGGCCCGAGGCGCGCGCCGTCGCCGATCTCGTCTTCAATCCGGCCGGAAACGAGCTGAAGCTCGAGGCTGAGGTCGCCGAACCCAAGGGCGGACTGCTGGCGAAACTGCTGCGGCTGCCGGGCGAACCTTCGGTCGATATCCAGCTCACCGGACAAGGACCCCTCTCCGACTGGACGGGCTCCGGCACCGCATCGCTCGACGGCAGCGAGATTCTGCGGCTTGAGGGACAACACGTGCTGACGGCCGACGGCATGCACAACCTGAAGCTCTCCGGCGGCGGTGCTTTCGCCCAGCTGATGCCGCCCGCCTTCAGGCCGCTTTTCGAGGGATCGACCAGCATCGACCTGACCGCCGCCTTCGACGAAAAGAGCCGTATCCGGATCGAAGCGGGCAAGCTTGCGACCGGCTCCCTGACGCTGAACGCCTCGGGAACGGTTGACAGCCGCGGCGAGAACAACCTTCAGGCAAGCGTAGCCGGCGCCAGCGGCCCGTTCGATTTCCGCTGGCCGCTGAAGGACGGAGAGCTGCAGGCACGGATCAACACCGCCAACCTGTCGCTGATTGGCGATGGACAATCGGCGATCCTCGACATCGCCGCCGATGTCGCCTCGCTCGGCCTGCCGCAGGGGAATCTCGGCGCCATCCGGCTCTCGGCGCAAAGCGACGCCTTCAACCTCGAAACGCAGTCGGGGTCGCTGAAGACGGCCGTGGAAATCGGCGAAACCCGCTTCGCAAGCGCCGATCTTGACCGGGCGATCCAGGCTCCCGTGAAGCTCGCCGGAACGATCGCGATCGCACCGGACGACATCCGCTTAGACCCCGTGACGATCGAGAGCGCCAGCATCGGCGGCTCCGTGACGGGCAGCCTCGATCGCGCCGATATCTCGCTCGAGGCGGCATTCAAGCTCTTTGCCGTTCCGGCCGTGCTGCCGACGGGGCTCGCGGAAAAGTTCGAGAAGACGATTGCCGTCTCCGGCAATCTGGTGACCGAAGAGGACGGCAGCGTCCAGGTGAGCGGCCTCGAACTCCAATCCGAAGCGGTCGAGGCCTCCGGCTCGCTCACACTTTCAGGCGAGACCCTGACGGCCGATTTAAAGGGCACGGTCCCAGATCTCGGCCGATTTCTGCCTGAGGCAAAAGGTAGCGCGGCCTTCCAGGCCGCCGCCTCCGGTCCGTTGAGCAAGCTCGGCGTCAAGGCGGAGATAAAGTCGAGCGGCGCGACGCTCGCCGGGCGCAGCTTGAGCGATCTGACGATCAATGCCGATGCGACGGCGACGCCCGGCAGCCCCGAGGCGAAGCTCTCCGCCACCGGCACGCTCGACGGTCAGGTGATCGACATTCGCGCCGACGTGGTCTCGAAAGACGGCCGCACGTCCGTTCCCGCACTCGAAGCGAAAATCGGCGGCAACACGCTCACCGGCGCGATCGACCTGACGGCGGACTTCAAGCCGAACGGCAAGCTCGACTTCAGCCTCCCAGACCTTGGGCTTCTCGCCGCCATGGTCGGCCAGCAGGCCTCCGGTGACCTTGCCGGTTCGGCAACGCTGCAGACCGTAAACGGCGTCACGTCGGTCGCAATCAAGGCCAGCGGCAGCAGCGTGCAGCGCGACGCGCTGACGATCGCCAAACCGGCGGTCGATCTCGGTATCGCAGACATTGCCAGGCTCGCGATCAAGGGCACTGTCAGCGCGGAGAGCATAGCGCAGGGTGAAAACCGGGTCTCGGACCTCAATCTCGCTTTCGAACAGCAGGGCGGCCGTACCGGCTTTTCGGCCGAGGGCCTCTATGACGGCGCACCGTTGACGGCGGCGGGCGAGCTGACGAGCGACGCCGGCCGCACCGAGATCCGCCTCGCTTCCCTCGCGGCGACACCGAGGCGACTGCCGCTGCAACTCGCAGAGCCGACCCTGATCGCGATCGAAGGGGGCATCGTTCGCCTCGATGGCCTCACCATCCAGGCGTCGACGGGTACTGTTACCGTCTCCGGCACCGCCGGCGACAGACTCGACCTTAGCGCGAGGCTGAACAACCTGCCCGCCGTGCTCATCAATAGCTTCGCGCCGACCCTTGACGCGGAAGGCATCGTTGCCGGCACCGTCGATATCGACGGTGAAACGCAGGCGCCGGTGGTCGCCTACAACCTCGCCTGGCGCCGCGCATCCGTATCCTCTTTGCGATCCGGCGGACTTGCCGCGCAGGATCTGACCGCCAAGGGCACGGTCACCGTCACGGAAACAACCATCAGCTTCGATCCGACGACGATCGAAAGCCCCGGTTTCCGCGGCAATCTCACCGGCAGCCTCGCCCGTGCCGAGAAAACGGCAACGGCGAATTTCGAAGTCCAGGCCGAGCCGAGCTTTCTGCCGGGCGGTCTGGCAACGAGGTTCGACACGCCGGTGACCGTCTCGGGGAAGGTCGAGACCGGCGGCGATGGCAGCGTCAAGCTGAGCGCCCTCGAGGTCCAGTCCGGCACGGTCGACGCCAGCGGTTCGGCGGCCATCGCCGGAGGCCAGCTGACGGCCGAAGTGGAGGGCACGCTGCCCGATCTCGGCAAGCTGCTCCCCGATGCGGAAGGCAAGGCTGGCTTCAACGCCGCGATTTCCGGACCGCTCGATGCGCTCGCCATCAAGGGAGAGCTGACTTCGAGCGGCGCAAGGCTGGCCGGCCGCTCGCTGTCGGACCTGATAGTCACCGCCGACGCAACGGTCAAACCGGGGAGCCCGCAGGCGAAACTCACCGCAACCGGCGGGCTCGACGGCCAGGCGATCGACGTCAGGGCCGAAGTGGTTTCAACGGAAGGCCGCACATCCATCCCAACGCTCGAGGCGAAGATCGGCGACAATCGCGTGACGGGCGCGATCGACTTGACGGCGGATTTCAAGCCGAACGGCACCATCGACTTCAACCTGCCCGATCTCGGGCTGGTCGCTGCCATGGCCGGCCAGAAGGCGTCCGGGGACCTTTCGGGTTCGGCTTCGATTGCGACTGCGAACGGCGTGACCTCCGTCTCGGTCAAGGCCAGCGGCAGCAACATCAAGCACGACGCGCTGACGATCGCCAAGCCGGCGGCTGATATCCGCATCGCCGATATCGCCGCTCTGGCAATCCGCGGAACCGTCAGGGCCGAAAGCGTCGCACAGGGGCAGAATCGCATCTCCGCCGTCAACCTGACCTTCGAACAGCAGGGCGGCAGGACAGGCTTCGATGTCGCCGGTCAATATGACGGCGCTCCGCTCTCGGCCAAGGGCGATCTGGCGAGTGCCGGGGACCTCACCGAAATCCGCCTCGCTTCCTTCGCGGCAGCGCCGCGGAGACTGCCGCTGAAGCTTGCCAGACCGACGGTCGTCGCCATTGAGAATGGTGTCGTTCGCTTGGGCGACCTGACCATTCAGGCATCGAGAGGCACGATTGCCGTCGCCGGGACCGCCGGCGCGACGCTCGATATCTCGGCGAAGCTCAATGCCGTGCCCGCCGGCCTGATCAACACCTTCGCGGCGACGCTCGGCGCCGAAGGGACGATCGACGGAACGGTCGAACTCAGCGGCACCGCCGCTGCGCCGATCGTCAACTACGATCTGCGATGGAGCGGTGCTTCGGTTGCGGCTGCGCGGGGCGCTGGGGTGACGGGGCTCCAAATCTCCGCGAAGGGGCGGTTTGCCGGCAACCGCGTCACACTTGATGCGACCGTCTCGGGACCGGGTGGCCTCTCCTTCCGGGGCGGCGGCCAGGTCGACGTCGGCGGCAACATGCCGATGTCGATGAAATTCGCCGGCGACGTTCCCTTCGCCCTGCTTGCCGGCACGCTTGCCGAACAGGGCTTCACCCTCACCGGCGCGGCGAAGGTCGATCTTTCCCTCTCCGGTTCGGCCAGAGCGCCGCAGATCACCGGTACGGTCTCGACCGCCGGCGGCCGGCTCGTCGACGTCAGGCGCAATCTCGCCCTCAATGATCTTGCGGCCAATGTCACGCTCGACGGCAGGCAGGCGACGATCACTAGGCTTTCCGGCAATCTTGCCAGCGGCGGATCCATCGAGGCAAGCGGCACGGTGGGCATCGCGGCCGGCTCCAATTTCCCGGCCGACCTCAGAATTCGCCTCAACAACGCCACCTATGTCGACGGCACCGTCTTCACCGCCAACCTCGCCGGCGACCTGACGCTCAAGGGCCCGCTCGTCGCGACGCCCGTGCTGGGCGGGCAACTGACGATCCGCAGGGCCGCGATCACCGTGCCGGAAAGGCTGCCGACCTCACTCTCGGCGATCGACATAAAGCACAGGAACGCGCCTGCCGGGGTGCGGCAGATGGCACGCGACGTGCGCAGGGAAACGTCTGCATCCGGCGGTGCGGGCGTCAACGCCGGCGGCGTCATCGCCTTCGATCTCGCCGTCCGCTCGCCGGGGCAGTTCTTCGTGCGCGGGCGCGGCATCGATGCCGAACTCGGCGGCGACCTGACGATCCGCGGCACCGCCGTCCGGCCGAGCGTCTCCGGCGATTTCGACATGCGGCGCGGCCGGCTCGAAATTCTCGGCAAGCGGCTGACTTTCACGGACGGCCATATCGGCTTCGGCGGCGACCTTATTCCGACGCTCGATCTCGACGCCACCTCGAGCGCCGGTTCGACCACCATTACGGTCAACATCGCCGGGCCCGCCAACAACCCGACGGTGACCTTCTCCTCCTCTCCGGCGCTGCCGCAGGACGAGATCCTTGCGCAGCTGATCTTCAACCGATCGCTGAACAACCTGTCGGCCTTCCAGATCGCCCAACTCGCCTCCGCCGTCAGCCAGCTCGCCGGCGGCGGCTCGACGTCGCTGCTTGACGGCCTGCGCAACAAGCTCGGCGTCGACGACCTCGATATCACCACCGACGAGAGCGGCGGCGCCCAGGTGCGGGCCGGCAAGTACCTCAACGACCGGACCTATCTCGAATTGCAGCAAGGCTCGGATTCGGCCTCCAGCAAGGCGATCATCAATCTCGACATCGGCCGCGGCGTGAAGCTGAAGGGCGAGGCGGCCGGCGACGGCGCGGCCGCCGGCGGCATCTTCTTCGAGCGAGAGTACTAGGCCTTCTCGCCCCAAAAAGACCCCTCACCACCCCTCCCCACAAGGGGGTAGGGCTTCCCGGTGGCACCCACCGCACGTGAACCGAAACGGTGGGTCCTTGTGGTCAACGTGAGCACAAAGGTCGACATTGAGACGGAAACGGGGCGGCCAGTAAGCCCCTCTCCCTTGTGGGATGGGGGGAACCTGAGCCAAGTGCACGACCCCCACTCAAGCCGCATTCCGCTCCACCCCGAACGCGTCCAGAAGTTCGCTTTCGTCGATGGCCGTGAACAGTGCCCAGATATGGCCGAACGGATCGATGAGCGCGGCGACGCGGTCGCCCGTCGGCAGGGTCTCGACGGCGTTGCGCAGGCTGGCGCCGGCGCCCATCGCGCGCGCGAGCACGCGATCCACATCGCCGACATGGAGTTCGAGGATCGCCGCGGTCGTGCCGAGCGCGTGCGGCGAGCGCGGCCCGCCGAGGTGCGGCTCTGCATCCCGGCGCGGATTGGCTCCGGCCACCCGGAAGATCGAGTCACCGATGCCGAGATCGGCGCTCGTCAGAATGCCGCTCCATTCATGGCGCTGGAGCAGTTCGGCACCGAAGACGTCACGATAAAAGGCGATTGCGCGCTCCTCGTCCCCATGCCTGACGAACAGTTTGATGCAGATCTGCCGCGCCATTGGACCGCCGCCGGAAATGGCCATGACATCCTCCCCTTGTTCGCTGAGACACAACATCTTAAACGAATATGAGAACAAATCAAGAACAAACCGCAACAGGCGATCAGAAGGCACCGATCATCTTGCTGGTCTTGAGCAGGATGTTCGTTTCCGTGACGGTGATGCCGTCGATAAGGCGAATGCGGCGCAGGGTTTCGTCGAAACTTGCCAAATCGCGGTCCTCGAGCTCGGCGATGAAATCCCAGCGGCCATTGGTGCTATGCAGTGCCCTCACCTGCGGCAGGCCGCGCAATTGCTCGGCGACGCGATCGGCCATCTTGCCGTGAACCTCGATCATCACGACGGCGCGCACCCCTGAGGCGGGGATTTCGGACCCCGTCCGGATGGTGAAGGCGGCGATCGTTCCATTCGCCACCATGCGGTCGATGCGCGCCGCGATGGTCGCGCGCGATACGCCGGTCATGGCCGAAAGCGTTGAGACCGGGGTTCGCGCATTTTGCCGAAGGGCGCTGATGAGGGCCTGGTCGAGATCGTCCATTCTCTGTCACTTTGTCAAGGATTGCTTATCAGTATGCGAAGAGTAGCCTTCTTATCGGCAGTTTTCCATCTTTTTGCTGTCACAGCTTTTGGCGATAATCCTCGCCTGAACCCACAGATTCGAAGGAAGAGAAGAGGCGGACATGAAGACCATCACGTTGATCGGTGCACCGATCGAGGAAGGTTCCGGACGCCGCGGCGCGGCCATGGGCCCGACGGCGCTCAGGATTGCCGGCATCGATACGGTCCTCGCAGAACTGGGCCATACGGTTCACGACGAAGGCGACCTGCGACCGTTACCAGCGCGCGACCTCCCGAACCATCCGGGCGCCAATAATCTGCAGATGGTCGCCGCCTTTGCCCGGGGCCTCAACGACGCGGTGCACGACACCGCCCGCAAGGGGCATTTTCCGATCATTCTCGGCGGCGACCACGCCCTCTCGATGGGCAGCGTCTCCGGCATGGCGCGCTACGCGGACGAAGTCGGCCGGCCGCTCTTCGTGCTGTGGCTCGACGCCCATGCGGATTTTAACTCGCCATCGACCTCGCCATCCGGCAACATGCACGGCATGCCGGTCGCCTTTTTCTGCGGCGAGGCGGAATTCACCCCGATCCTTGCCCCCAACCGGCCGCTCGTCGATCCGAAAAAGGTCTACCAGGTCGGCATTCGTTCCGTCGATGCACGCGAGCGCGAGGAGATCGCCGAACACGGCGTCAATGTCTATGACATGCGCGCCGTCGACGAGATCGGCATGGCCCATATCATGCATCAGATCCTCGACGAGGTGCGCGCCGCCAACGGCCTCTTGCACGTGAGCCTCGACGTCGATTTCATGGATCCGGAGTTTGCCCCCGGCGTCGGCACCACCGTTCCGGGTGGTGCCACCTTCCGCGAGGCCCATCTCATCATGGAGATGCTCTGCGACAGCGGCCTCGTCTCCTCGCTCGATGTCGTCGAACTCAACCCGTTCCTCGACGACCGCGGCAAGAGCGCCCGCATCCTGGTGGAGCTGACGGCGAGCCTCTTCGGCCGTCGCATCCTTGACCGTCCGACCCGGAGCGCCTGAGAATGGTTCGATCCGTACCGCCGCCTATCCGAAGCGGCGGCCGGAAGCAGACAGGGGAGAGGCATTGATGAAGACCACGGCAGGCCTGATCGAGACCGAACATCTGCTCGGCGCTCACAATTACAAGCCGCTCGACGTCGTGCTGACGCGCGGCGAAGGCGTCTTTGTCTGGGATATCGAAGGCAATCGCTATCTCGATTGCCTCTCAGCCTATTCAGCCGTCAACCAGGGCCACTGTCACCCGAAGATCTTCAAGGCAATGGTGGAGCAGGCGCAGAAGCTGACGCTCACCTCCCGCGCCTTCCGTAACGACCAGCTCGCTCTCTTTTACGAGGAGGTCGCCGCACTCACCGGCTCGCACAAGGTGCTGCCGATGAATTCCGGCGCCGAGGCGGTGGAGACGGCGATCAAGGCCGTTCGCAAATGGGGATACGAAGTCAAGGGCGTCGCCGACGACCAGGCCGAGATCATCGTCTGCTCCAACAATTTCCATGGCCGCACGATCGGCATTGTCGGCTTCTCAACCGATCCCGAGGCGCATGACGGCTTCGGACCCTTCGCGCCTGGCTTCAAGATCGTCCCCTTCGGCGACATCGATGCCTTCCGGGCAGCGATCAGCGAAAACACCGTCGCCTTCCTGGTCGAGCCGATCCAGGGCGAGGCCGGCGTCATCGTGCCGCCCGCCGGCTATTTCAAGGCGGTGCGCGAGCTTTGCACGAAGCATGGCATCACGCTTGTTCTCGACGAGATTCAGACGGGCCTCGGCCGCACCGGCAAGCTGCTGGCGGAAGAGCACGAGGGTATCGAAGCGGACGTGACGCTGATCGGCAAGGCGCTCTCCGGCGGCTTCTACCCGGTTTCTGCCGTGCTTTCGAATTCGGAGGTCCTCGGCGTCCTGAAACCGGGCCAGCACGGATCCACCTTCGGCGGCAATCCGCTCGCCTGCGCGATCGCCAGGGCGGCACTCAAGGTGCTGAGCGAAGAGGACATGATCGAAAATTCGGCGCTGATGGGCGAGCGCTTCATGAAAAGTTTGACCGACATTCGCTCCAACATCATCAAGGAAGTCCGCGGCCGCGGCCTGATGCTCGCCGTGGAACTCGTGCCGGAGGCCGGCGGCGCCCGCAAATATTGCGAGGCGCTGAAGGAGCGCGGCATCCTCGCCAAGGACACCCACGGCGACACGATCCGCATCGCCCCGCCGCTCGTCATCACCGCTGCGGAGGTCGACTGGGCCCTCGAGCATTTTGCGGCGGTACTCGCTTCTATCTGAGCCGTGCCATGGCCACGGACCGGAATGCCAGTCCTTCAAGGCTTCGCAACAAGCAAGTCTTAACGATTCCCGGCCTAGGATGCCGCCAAAGCGCAAGGCGGGCTCCCCGCGCATGATGCGGCTTGCGCCTCGCCGGATGTCGTCGGCGGACCACATCACCAGGTCGCGCCTCGCGGGCGCCGACGGGAAGCCGGAAGGAGCTTTAAATGACAGGCACGTTGAAGACGGCTGGATTTGACGGCGAGACGCTGGAGATCATCGCGTTCCGCCTCCACGATCAGGAATTCTGCGTCAAGACGACGACGATCCGCGAAATCCGCGGCTGGGCGCCCTCGACGCCAATCCCGCATTCGCCGCCGGAAGTGATCGGCGTCATGAACCTGCGCGGCACGGTGATCCCGATCATCGACCTCGCCCACAAGCTCGGCATGAAATCGACCGTCGCCAACGAGCGCAGCGCCATCGTCGTCGCGGAAGTCCACAATATGGTGATCGGCCTCGTCGTCGACCGCGTCTCCGACATTCTGACGGTGCAGGGCAGCCAGGTGCAGCCGGTGCCCGAAGTCACCGCCTCCTTCGACAAGAGCTTCGCCGAAGGCATCATCGCCAACGAGAACGGAATGATCTGCTTCCTCAACCTCGCGCGCATGTTCAAGGAGCGCGAGGTGGAAGACCTCGCCGCCTGACGTTAGTTTAGTCCCCGCCGACCAAGGCCGTCTCGTCCTCGCGAGACGGCTTTTTTGTTGTTGGCGTCGTTGGGCATCGGACAGACAAAATTCGAGTAGCAAATACAACCTCGCGCGAGGCGGAGGCTCTCTACGGCCTCCTCCGGCAATTCCGGATCGGTGAGGACATCAACGGTGGCCCGACCGACATTCGCGCCGATGCGCCGGCACGGCTTCCCGCAGCAAGACCGACAAGAGGCGCCCAAAAGCGAAACCTGGCGGTCGTGCCCGCCGCCGAAGCCTGGCAGAACTTCTGAGTTCAATCCCCGAACCCCACGCTCGAAGAAGGGGAGGTGGCATCAGTGGCCGCCCTCCCCGCAAGACCATTTTGAGGTTAAGCCAAGAACTTTGCAGGCCCCTCCCCACAAGGGAGGGGCTCGGCGCGTGCGGCCGCCCACAGTGCCAGTTCCAACTTCCAAGCCTTCAGGACCGGTCGAGTCGGGAACGGGGTGGCACGGCATCGAAAGCCCCCTTGTGGGGAGGGGTTGGGGAGGGGTCTTTTTGCGTGCTGCGTCGGTAAGCGCCTCTTCCGGCTACTGTCCCTGGGCTACGCCGCTTCCGGACGGCGGATCTTCGGCGCTGCTTCAAGGACCAACGGGTTCAGTCCCTCGCCGCCGTGCTCGATATGCTCGAACAGTTTGCGGCGCATGCGCGGCTCCCAATATTTGTTGATGTGCGTCGCCACGCCTTGCGCCGCCTCTCTCGCTGGCTGGCTCTGGAAGAAGGTCGCGATCTGGTTCGCCATGTGGATCAGCTTGGCATTGGTATCTGCAGACATCGCGACAGCTCCGCTTCTCTCAAAATGAATCAGTGCGGGAGGCGCGCGTGGAAAACGGCGCCCGTTCTTCCTCGTCCCGCTCAATGCGCTCTGGGTGGGTAAAGATTTCGAATTCGTCGCCGCGCACAAGCGCGATCAGTGTCATGCCGGCCTCCTCCGCCGTGCGGATCGCAAGCGCCGTCGGCGCCGAAATGGCGATGATCACCGGGCTTCCGGCAATCGCCGCCTTCTGAACCATCTCGACAGAGACGCGCGACGTGACGACGACGGCGCCTTGTGTGCCCTTGAAACCGGCGCGTGCGGCGGCACCCGTCAGCTTGTCCAGCGCATTGTGGCGACCGACATCCTCGCGCACCGCGATCAGCCCCTGGCCCGGCACGTAGAACGCCGCGCCATGCACCGCACGCGTCTCGATGTGCAGCGGCTGCTGGCCGTTGAGCAGGCCAACGGCCTGTACGACATCCTCATCGGAGAGCCTCAGCGACGAGCCGGAAACGTCCGACGTCGCTCGCACGGCTTGCTCGATCGATTCGATGCCGCAGAGCCCGCAGCCGACGGGCCCGGCCATGTGGCGGCGGCGCAAACGCAACGCCTCGTTCTGCTCGTCCCTGAGGCTGATTTGCAGGTCGATTCCGTTGTCCTCGGCGACCACCTCGACCGTTTCGATTTGATCCGGGTCGGTGATGATGCCTTCCGTCAGGCTGAAGCCGATGGCGAAGTCCTCGAGATCGGCGGGCGTCGCCATCATCACGGCGTGCGTCGACCCACCATAGCTCAGCGCAATCGCTGTCTCCTCCGGCACGACGCGCGATTGCCGTACGAGCACGCCCGCACGCCGCGCGTCTTCCGGAACCTTCGCCGTCGTCCTGAAGCGGGTCCTGTCGGCCGCGCCGACCGTGACGGCAGTGGGAGAGGACGGAAGTCGTTTGCCTACCATTCCTTCTCCTACTCCGCCGCCTCCAGCTTGCCGGCGATCCGCCGCGATTGGCGGGCCTGCTCGTCATAGTCGACCTGCCAGTCCGAGGGGCCGTTCGACGGCGACACCTGCACGGCCGTCACCTTGTATTCCGGGCAGTTGGTCGCCCAGTCGGAAAAGTCCGTGGTGATGACGTTCGCCTGCGTCGTCGGATGGTGGAAGGTGGTGTAGACGACACCAGGCGCGACGCGGTCCGTGATGAGCGCCCGGAGCGTCGTCTCGCCCGAGCGGCTGGCGAGCCGGATCCAGTCGCCGTCGCGGATGCCGCGCTGTTCGGCGTCATGCGGATGGATCTCCAGCCGGTCTTCCGGGTGCCAGACGACATTCTCCGTGCGACGCGTCTGGGCGCCGACATTGTAGTGGCTGAGGATGCGGCCGGTGGTGAGCAGCAGCGGGAAGCGCGGCCCGGTCCTCTCGTCGGTCGGCACATATTCGGTGCGGATGAACTTGCCCTTGCCGCGCACGAAGCCGTCGACATGCATGATCGGCGAACCGAGCGGCGCCTTTTCGTTGCAGGGCCACTGCACCGAGCCCATCTTGTCGAGATAGTCATAGGAGACCATGGCGAAGGTCGGCGTCGTCGCGGCGATTTCATCCATGATCTCGGACGGATGGCCATAGTTCCAGTCGAGACGCATGGCCTGGGCGAGTTTCTGCGTCACCTCCCAGTCGGCATAGCCGTTCTTCGGCCGCATCACCCGGCGAACGCGATTGATGCGGCGCTCGGCATTGGTGAAGGTGCCGTCCTTTTCCAGGAAGGTCGAGCCGGGCAGGAAGACATGCGCATAGTTGGCCGTCTCGTTGAGGAACAGGTCGTGCACCACGACACATTCCATCGCCGCGAGACCGGCGGCCACGTGCTTGGTGTCCGGGTCGGACTGCAGGATGTCCTCGCCCTGGATATAGAGCGCCTTGAAGGTGCCTTCGACCGCTGCGTCGAGCATGTTGGGGATACGAAGGCCCGGCTCGTTGTTGAGCGTCACGCCCCACAGCTTCTCGAAGGTCTCGCGCGTCGCGTCGTCCGAAATATGCCGGTAGCCCGGCAGCTCGTGCGGGAAGGAGCCCATGTCGCAGGAGCCCTGCACGTTGTTCTGGCCGCGCAGCGGATTGACGCCGACGCCGGGCCGACCGATGTTGCCGGTGACCATGGCGAGGTTGGCGATCGCCATGACCGTGGTCGAACCCTGGCTGTGCTCGGTGACCCCGAGGCCGTAATAGATCGCGCCGTTGCCGCCGGTGGCGTAAAGGCGAGCAGCCCCGCGCACCAGTTCGGCCGGAACGCCGGTGTAAGCCTCGGTCGCTTCCGGGCTGTGGTAGGGCTCGGCAACGAACGCCGCCCAATCCTCGAATTCCGACCAGTCGCAGCGCTCGCGGATGAAGGCTTCGTTGGCGAGGCCCTCGGTGACGATGACATGCGCAAGCGCCGTCAGGATGGCGACATTGGTGCCGGGTTTGATCGGCAGGTGGTAGGAGGCTTCGACATGGGCCGAACGGACGAGATCGATCCGGCGCGGATCGATGACGATCAGCTTGGCGCCCTCGCGCAGCCGCTTCTTGAGCCGCGAGGCGAAGACCGGATGGCCGTCGGTCGGGTTGGCGCCGATGATGATGGCGACATCCGTGTGCTCGACGCTGTCGAAATTCTGCGTGCCGGCCGAGGTGCCGAAGGTCTGGTTGAGGCCGTAGCCGGTCGGCGAATGGCAGACGCGGGCGCAGGTATCGACATTGTTGTTGCCGAAGCCGGCGCGCACCAGCTTCTGCACCAGATAGGTCTCCTCGTTGGTACAACGCGACGAGGTGATGCCGCCGACGGAATCTCGGCCATACTGATACTGGATTCGGCGGAACTCGGAAGCGACGTGCGCAAAGGCCTCTTCC
The DNA here is from genome assembly GCF_002531555.1 of Sinorhizobium sp. BJ1. Lineage (NCBI taxonomy): Bacteria > Pseudomonadati > Pseudomonadota > Alphaproteobacteria > Hyphomicrobiales > Rhizobiaceae > Sinorhizobium > Sinorhizobium sp. BJ1. The sequence goes on along the minus strand of NZ_NWTH01000015.1, from coordinate 152,214 downwards.
CAAGTGACCTCGCGCCAGGGATCGGTGACCTTGTCGCGGACCATCGGGTTGAGAACGCGGTCCTTGTGGTTCGAATAGCCATAGGCGAAACGGCCCTTGACGCAGGAATGGCCGCGGTTCGCCTGGCCATCCTTCCACGGCACCATGCGGACAAGCTCCTCGCCGCGCATCTCCGCCTTGAAGGAGCAGCCGACGCCGCAATAGGCACAGGTGGTGACGACCGAATGCTCCGGCTGGCCGATCTCGATCACCGATTTTTCGGTCAGCGTCGCCGTCGGGCAGGCCTGCACGCAGGCGCCGCAGGAGACGCATTCGGAGGAGACGAAATCCTCGCTCATGCCGGCGGAAACACGCGAATCGAAGCCGCGGCCGCTGATCGTCAGCGCAAAGGTGCCCTGCACCTCTTCGCAAGCACGCACGCAGCGCGAGCAGACGATGCACTTCGCCGGATCAAAGGTGAAATAGGGATTGGATTCGTCCTTCGGCGCCCATTGGCGATTGATCTCGCCATTGTTGCGCGCCTTCACATGGTTCGCGCCATCATAGCCATAGCGCACGTCACGCAAGCCGACGGCGCCGGCCATGTCCTGCAGCTCGCAGTCGCCGTTGGCGGCACAGGTCAGGCAGTCGAGCGGATGGTCGGAGATATAGAGCTCCATGACGCCGCGGCGCACATCCTTCAGCCGCTGCGTCTGCGTCGAAACGCTGATGCCGGGCGCGACCGGCGTCGTGCAGGAGGCCGGCATGCCGGCCCGCCCCTCGATCTCCACCAGACAGAGCCGGCAGGAGCCGAAGGCCTCCATCATGTCCGAGGCGCAGAGCTTCGGCACCTCGACGCCCGCTTCCATCGCCGCCCGCATGATCGACGTGCCTTCCGGCACGCTGATCTCCCGCCCGTCGATCATCAGCGTCACCAGCTTTTCGGATTTGGAAGCAGGAGTGCCATAGTCGATTTCACGCACCATATTCATTGCACTGCTCCCATGCCGACTACACTAGGGGTCAATCGTTCTCGCGCTGTTTGCGCCGAAAACTCGACAAGCTCCAGCGGCGGCAAGTCTTCAGAGAAGGCCGAGAAGGTCATGCGGCCGTCTTCGTGCCAATAAAACACTTCGAGCACTGCGTGCGTTCCGCCACCAATTTGCTCGTTGACTTCAATATACATCCCATCGCGCTGTATCATTCCGCAGCGTCCACCGCCGGCGCCGGCGAAAAGTCCTCCGGGAAATGCGTCATGGCGCTCATCACCGGATAGGGCGTGAAGCCGCCGAGCGCGCAGAGCGAGCCGAACTTCATCGTGTTGCAGAGATCGGCGAGCAGTTCGCGGTTCTTTTCCGGCTCGATGCCGGCCGCGATATTGTCCGCCACTTCGACGCCGCGCATCGAGCCGATGCGGCAGGGCGTGCACTTGCCGCAGCTTTCGACCGCGCAGAATTCCATGGCGAAGCGGGCCTGCTTCAGCATGTCGGCCGTGTCGTCGAAGACGACGATGCCGGCATGGCCGATAAGCCCGTCCTTCGCCGCGAAGGCCTCGTAGTCGAAGGGCGTGTCGAACAGCGCCCGCGGGAAATAGGCGCCGAGCGGCCCCCCCACCTGCACCGCCTTGACAGGACGGCCGCTCGCCGTGCCGCCGCCGATCTCGTCGACGATTTCGCCGAGGGTCAGGCCGAAGGCGGTCTCATAAAGGCCACCGTGCTTGATGTTGCCGGCAATCTGGAGCGGGATCGTGCCGCGCGACCGGCCCATGCCGAAATCGCGGTAGAAGGCGGCGCCCTTGTCCAGGATGACCGGCACCGAGGCGAGCGAGATGACGTTGTTGATGACGGTCGGGCAGTCGAACAGACCTTTGTGCGCCGGCAGCGGCGGCTTGGCGCGCACCAGACCCCGCTTGCCCTCGAGGCTGTTCAACAGCGAGGTCTCCTCGCCGCAGACATAGGCGCCGGCGCCGGTCCGAACTTCCATGTCGAAGGCATGCGCCGATCCGAGCACCGATTGACCGAGCACGCCGGCGGCGCGGGCGATCTCGATCGCTTGCGTCATGGCGGCAATGGCATGCGGATATTCGGAGCGGGTGTAGACGTAGCCCTTTGTCGCACCGGTGGCGACGCCGGCAATCGCCATGCCCTCGATCAGCACGAAGGGATCGCCTTCCATGATCATTCGGTCGGCGAACGTACCGCTGTCGCCCTCGTCGGCGTTGCACACGATGTATTTCTGGGCGCCTGCGGTTTCGAGGACGGTCTTCCACTTGATGCCGGTCGGGAAGCCGGCACCGCCGCGGCCGCGCAGGCCGCTTTCGGTCACCTCGGCAACGATCGCCTGCGGCTGCATGGCAACCGCTTTCTCGAGGCCGCGCAAGCCGCCATGGGCGCGGTAGTCGTCGAGCGACAGCGGATCGATGAGGCCGCAGCGGGCGAAGGTCAGCCGCGTCTGCTGCTTGAGGAAGGGAATTTCTTCCGTCTTGCCAAGACAGAGCGGGTGCGCAGCGCCTGAAAGCAGCCCCGCATCGAGAAGTGAGGCGACGTCGCGCGCCTTAACCGGACCGTAGGCGACGCGGCCCGCCGCGGTTGCGACCTCGACCAGCGGCTCCAGCCAGTGCATGCCGCGCGAGCCGTTACGAACGATCATCGCGTCGAGACCGCGCGCCGCGATCGCCTCGGCCATCGCCGTCGCCACCTTTTCGGCGCCAAGCGCAAGTGCTGCGGCATCGCGCGGAATGTAGATCTTGACGGTCATCGGCGTGCCTCCGCGACCAGCGCCTCGAGCTCCGCGTCGTCAACCCGGCCATGCACCTCGCCGTCGAGCATCGCCGACGGCGAGCAGGAACACAGTCCAAGACAGTAGACCGGTTCGAGCGTTACCGCCCCGTCCGGAGTGGTCTCGTGGAAATCGATGCCGAGCAGCGCCTTGGCACGCTCCGCGAGCCGGTCACCGCCCACCGCCTGGCAGGATTCGGCGCGACAGAGTTTTAGGACATGCCGCCCGGCCGGATGTTCGCGGAAATCATGATAAAAGGTGACGACGCCATAGACTTCGGCGCGCGACAGGTTGAGTTCGCGGGCGATCACCGGCAGGCATTCCTGCGGCACATAGCCGAACTCGTCCTGGATCTCGTGCAGGATTGGCAGAAGCGGACCTTCGAGCGCTTTGAGTTCGCCGACAATCGCCAGCGTACGCTCGGTCACGTCTGCGCCTGGCAGATGAATATTCACGCGAAGAGCCCTCCCGGCTCGTGGTGCGCCGCGATCAGAGCCCTGCTCGATCGCCAGCACGCCCAAACTCGATTCTCGCAGAGCCCGGAGCCTCGTCGGCCTCTGCACAGGCTACAAGCTTCGCGCTTAAGGCCAGAAGGGTCAATAATGCTGTTCCGTTGATCGATAGAAAAAATCTATTGAACGCCGTTGCGCTCGCTGAGGATGCGCGCCTCGTGCAGCAGGGCGGAGACCAGCGGAGTAAACGGCTCGCGGTAGGTCGCGACCAGACCTACCGTATGGTGCACATCCGGATCGATGATCGGGATCATCCGGATATCGTCGTGAAAGCCAAATGATTTCGCAACGTTATAGGGCATGATGCTTGCCCACCGCCCGGTCCGGACGTGGGAGAAAAGGACGATCATCGAATTCGATTCGAGCGTCGGGCTTGCCACCGCGCCGGCTTCGGCGAAATGCTGATTAATGATACGCCGGTTCTGCATGTCGGCCGTCAATAGACAAAGCCGAATATTGCTAACGTCTTTCCAGGTCACGCTGTCGCGATCCGACAGGGCTGTGCCGGCGGCGGCAACCAGATGATATTGCTCGATCTGCAGCGGCACGCTGGTGACTCGGCCGAGCGGTTCGTTCTCCAGATAGGTAAGCCCCGCGTCGATTTCGAGATTTTCGAGCAGCGCCAGGATCTGCAGCGAGGTGGTCGAAAGTACCGAGAAGGTGACGTCGGGATGCTTCTCCTGAAACGGTGCCGTGATGAGCGGCACCATGGAGAGTGTTGTCGGGATGGCGGCAAGGCGAATGTGGCCGGAGAGCCCCTTGCGCGCCGCGCGCATCTCCTCGCGCATTGTGCGCGCATCGCCGACGATCCGCCGCGCCCATTCGAGCACCCGCTGGCCTTCGGGGGTCAGCCCCTGAAAGCGGGATCCTCGATTGACAAGAATGACGCCGAGCTGGTCCTCCAGCTGGCGGATCGCCGCCGACAGCGTCGGCTGCGTGACGCCGCATTCCTCCGCCGCACGACCAAAATGCCGTTCGCGGGCGAGGGCGAGAAAGAACTCCAGCTTGTCGATCATGCCTGCCCCATAAGTTAAAGAGTAAGTCGCCGCTCACCCTAGGCCTCTCCCCGCATGCGGCGAAAGGGGACTGAGACTGTGCGGCATATCCCTTCGCCCCGTTCGCGGGAAGGTGCCGGCAGGCGGATGAGGGGGCGGAAGGCGCACGCCCTTCGTAGTCCCGCTTAGGCGATCAGCTGGCCCCCGTTCACCTCCAGCACCTGGCCGGTGATATAGCCGGAAAGCGCATGCGAGGCGAGGAAGAGATAGGCGGGCGCACAGTCCTCGGCGGTCCCGAGTCGCCCGAGCGGGATCGATTTGCGGGTCGCCTCGAGCTTCTCGGGCGTTGAATAGCGCTCGTGGAAATCGGTGGTGATGGTGCCGGGCGAAACGCAATTGACGCGAATCCCGTCCGGCGCCAGTTCGCGCGCCAGCGCCTTGGAATAGGTGGCGACGAAGGCCTTGGTGGCGGAATAGATCGACGAGCCGGCGCTGCCGCCGGAGCGCGCCGAGATCGACACGGTGTTGACGATCGCCGGATGCGTGCCCTTCAGCAACAGCGGCAGCATCGACCGGGTCATCTCGACGACCGAGGTCTGATTGAGCTGGACGATCGTTCGGTACTCGTCGTCGGTCAGGTCTGCCGCCGGAAAGCGACCGACCATCGTGCCGGCATTGTTGACGAGCACGTCGAGGCTTTCGAAACGGCTTTTCACCTCGTCGGCGAGCGTCTCGACGCCTCCGGCGGCAAGAAAATCCGCCGCCGAGAGGAATGCCCTGCCCTCAGCCGCCGCCAGGTCGAGAAAATCTGGGCGCGGACCGGAAATCGACCGGCCGACATGGACCAGCACCCGCGCACCGCAATCGAGGAACTGCCGGGCGACCTCGAGGCCGATGCCCCGACCGCCGCCGGTCACCACCACATTCATGCCCTTGAACAAGGCCGGATGATACATGGGCTTTCCTTCCTCCTCGCGAAAAACCACGCTGGCGCATCCAAGGATGGATTGCAACACTGGCATCGGCACTAGCGGCACCGAAGATAAAACCGCAATTAATCGCTGATTCTGAAATTGCGTGGCTTTCGTTTTTGCATATTATGAAAGAAAACGAAAGCAGAGGGAGCGAAGCATGTACCTCACTGGACGGCAAGCGGAGATTCTGGACCTAGCAAAGGCGGAGGGCCGCGTGCTCGTCGAGGAACTCGCCCAGCGTTTTTCGGTGACGCCGCAGACGATCCGCAAGGATCTGAACGACCTCTGCGATGCCAGGGTGCTCAACCGCATTCACGGCGGCGCGATCTTTCCGAGCGGCAAGGAGAATGTCAAATACGACGCCCGCCGCCAGATCGCCGCGGCGGAAAAGCAGGCGATCGGCCGCGCCGCCGCCGCACTCATCCCCGACAACGCCTCGCTCTTCATCAACATAGGCACCACTACCGAAGCGGTCGGCGAGGCGTTGCTCGACCACAAGGAATTGATGGTTATTACGAATAATATCAATGTTGCCAATCGCTTGCGCGTCTTTCCCTCGATCGAGGTGGTGATCGCCGGTGGCGTCGTACGCGGCTCGGACGGCGGCATCGTCGGCGAGGCGGCGGTCGACTTCATCAACCAGTTCAAGGTCGATTTCGCCGTCATCGGCGCCTCCGCGATCGACCCTGATGGCGCGCTTCTCGATTTCGATTTCCGCGAAGTGAAAGTCGCGCAAGCGATCATCGCCAATGCGCGCCACGTGATCCTGGTTTCCGATTCGACAAAGTTCGAACGTACCGCGCCGGTCAGGATCGGCCACATTTCCCAGGTCCAGACCTTCATCACCGACCGGTGCATCGTTGAAAACGTTCGGAAAATCTGTTCCGAGCAAGGCGTCAAGCTGGTCGAGACCGAGGACTGACCGCACCCATCCAGGGACTGACAAGATTCGAGAAGCATTCGTTTGACATTCGAAATATTTTCGTTTTAACTGCCTTCACTTTCGCGATTGCGTCAATTTGTGCGTTGCGAAAAGTGGGAGGGGAAATCGCGGTGTCAGAGCAGGCAATCTTCGACGTCTTTGTCATAGGCGGCGGCATCAACGGATGCGGCATTGCGCGTGATGCGGTCGGCCGGGGATATTCCGTTGCGCTCGCCGAAATGGACGATTTCGCCTCCGGCACCTCGTCCGGCTCCACCAAGCTCATCCATGGCGGCCTTCGCTATCTCGAGCACTACGAATTCCGGTTGGTGCGCGAAGCGCTGATGGAGCGCGAGGTGCTTTGGGCCATGGCGCCGCACGTCATCTGGCCGATGCGCTTCGTCCTGCCCTATCACAAGGGCGGCCCGCGCCCTGCCTGGCTGATCCGACTCGGCCTATTCCTTTATGATCATATCGGCGGGCGCAAGCTGTTGCCGGCCACGGGCACGCTGGATATGACCCGCGATCCCGCCGGCGCGCCGCTGAAGCGCCTCTTCACCAAGGCCTTCGAATATTCCGACGGCTGGGTCGACGACGCCCGTCTCGTAGTGCTCAATGCCCGCGATGCCGCCGACCGCGGCGCCCGCATCTTGGCGCGCACCCGCGTCGTTTCGGCCCGGCGCGAAAACGGTCGCTGGGCGATCGAAACCGAGGACGCCCAGACGGGAGGGCGCGAAACAGTCCGCGCCCGCATGCTCGTCAACGCCACCGGTCCCTGGGTGGACCGGGTGCTCGGCGACGCGATCGGCAAGAAGGACGTCCATAATGTCCGCCTCGTCCAGGGCAGCCATATCGTCGTGAAGAAGCAATTCGACGACCCGCGCGCCTATTTCTTCCAGAATCCGGACGGGCGGATCATGTTCGCCATTCCTTACCAAGGCGATTTCACCCTGATCGGCACCACCGACCGGGATTTTACCGGCAATCCCGCCGAGGTGCGCATCAGCGATGCCGAGATCGACTATCTCTGCACCTCGGCCAGCGAATATTTCAGCGAACCGGTAACCCGGCAGGATATTGTCTGGACCTATTCGGCGGTGCGCCCGCTCTTTGACGACGGCGCAAGCAAGGCGCAGGAGGCGACCCGCGACTATGTGCTGCGCCTCGAAGGCCAGAATGACCAGGCGCCGCTGCTCAACGTCTTCGGCGGCAAGCTCACGACCTATCGGCGGCTGGCCGAATCGGCGCTCGATAAGATCGGCGAGGCGATCGGCGCAAAGGGCAACAAATGGACGGCCACGTCGCACCTGCCTGGCGGCGACTTTCCGGCAACCGGCTACGACGCGGAAGTCGAAAGGCTGAAGGCGCGCTACCCTTTTCTCGCTGCTTCGCATGCCCGCCGGCTGGTCCGGCTCTACGGTACGCATGCTGCAAAGCTGCTCGGCCGTGCCGCGAGCCAGACGGATCTCGGCAAACACTTCGGCGCGGATCTTTACGAGGTCGAGGTCGACTGGCTGATCGGACAGGAATGGGCGCGGCGTGCCGAGGACGTGCTCTGGCGCCGCACGAAACTGGGATTGAAGCTGACGCCGGCCGAGATCGCGGAGTTGGAGGACTACATGCACGGCGCCGTCAATGCCGCCGCCTGATCCCGCGATTGAAACTGCCGATGGCTGGGTGGAACACCGGAGAATTCAATGCTTGAAATGAAGAACATAACCAAGGTCGTGGGCGGGGAGACGCATATCCACCCGACCGACCTTGTGCTGGAGAGGGGATCGCTGAACGTGCTGCTCGGCCCGACGCTCTCCGGCAAGACGTCGCTGATGCGGCTGATGGCCGGTCTCGACAAGCCAGCCTCCGGTTCGATCCATTTCGACGGTGCCGACGTCACCGGCGTACCCGTGCAGCGGCGTTCCGTTGCGATGGTCTATCAGCAGTTCATCAACTATCCGGCGATGACGGTCTACGACAACATCGCCTCGCCGATGCGCATCAAGGGTTCCGACAACGCAGTAATCGACCGGGAGGTCCGCAAGGCCGCCGAACTCTTGAAGCTCACCGCCTATCTCGACCGCACGCCCCTCAATCTCTCCGGCGGCCAGCAGCAGCGCACCGCGCTCGCCCGCGCCATCGTCAAAAATGCCGATCTGGTGCTGCTCGACGAGCCGCTCGCCAACCTCGACTACAAGCTGCGAGAGGAACTGCGCGAGGAACTGCCGAAGATCTTCGCCGCCTCCGGCGCCATCTTCGTCTATGCGACGACCGAACCTTCGGAGGCGCTGCTGCTCGGCGGCAACACCGCCTCGTTGAGCGAAGGCCGCATCACCCAGTTCGGACGCACCATCGACGTCTACCGCCGTCCGGCCGACATCATCACCGCCCGCACCTTCGCCGATCCGCCGCTCAACACGATCGAGCTGGTGAAGGCGGGATCGGATTTCACACTCGAAGGTAAGCCGGTCCTTTCCGTCCCCGCGCATCTTGCGGCGGTTTCGGACGGCCCCTGCACGGTCGCCTTCCAGCCGCACCACCTCTCTTTCGACCGGCCCGAGGGAAGCGGCGATCCGCTCATCGTCAAGACGGCGATTTCCGAGATCGCCGGGTCGGAAAGCTTCATTCACGTCGGCTTCGCCGATGCGCGCTGGGTCATGCTGGCGCCCGGCATTCACGACATCGAACCGGACGCGACCCTCGACGTCTTCGTCGACACCCGCCACCTGATGGCCTTCGGGCCGGATGGCCGGGCAATCGACGGGACCGCATAAGGAGGCGCTGGGAGGAGACCATGGCACGCATCAATCTCGAACATGTCCGCCACGCCTATGGCGCCAAGCCGAAGTCGGAAGCCGATTACGCGCTGAAGGAAGTCCATCACGAATGGAACGACGGCGGCGCCTATGCCCTGCTCGGCCCTTCGGGCTGCGGCAAGACCACGCTGCTCAACATCATTTCGGGGCTGATCAACCCGTCTGAGGGTCGCATCCTCTTCGACGGCACCGATGTCACGCATCTGACGACGCAGCACCGCAACATCGCCCAGGTGTTCCAGTTCCCGGTCATCTACGACACGATGACCGTCTACGACAACCTCGCCTTCCCGCTGCGCAACCGCCATGTGCCGGAGGCCGAGGTCGACCGCCGCGTCAAGGAGATCATCGAGATGACCGGCCTTGGCGGCTGGGCCAAGAAGACCGCACGGGGGCTGACGGCCGACCAGAAGCAGAAGATTTCGCTCGGCCGCGGCCTGGTGCGCTCCGATGTGAGCGCCATCCTGTTCGACGAGCCGCTCACCGTCATCGATCCCGAGATGAAATGGGTGCTGCGCTCGCAGATCAAACGGCTGCACAAGCAGTTCGGCTTCACCATGGTCTATGTCACGCACGACCAAACGGAGGCGCTCACCTTCGCCGACAAGGTCGTCGTCATGTATGACGGCCAGATCGTCCAGATCGGCACGCCGGCCGAGCTCTTCGAGCGTCCGCGCCACACCTTCGTCGGTTACTTCATCGGTTCGCCGGGCATGAACGTCCTGCCGGCCGAGATCGCCGGCAATAGAGCGGCAGTGGGCGGCGAAAGCATCGCCCTCAATTTCCAGCCAAGGGTCGCGCCCGGTGCCAAGACCGAACTCGGCATTCGTCCCGAATTCATCTCGCTCGGGCGCGACGGCATGCCGGTGGCGATCACCAAGGTCGAGGACATCGGCCGCCACAAGATCGTGCGCGCCCGCTTCGCCGATCGGCCGATCTCGATCATCGTCGACGAGGACGGCGAGATCCCGGCCGAGCCGCGTGTCAGCTTCGACCCGAAGGCAATCAACATCTACGCCGATTCCTGGCGCGTCGGCGAGGAGGCCTGACCATGGAAAAGACCTGGAACAACAAGGCCTGGTTCATGGTCCTGCCGGTCCTGGTGCTTGTCGCCTTCTCGGCGGTGGTCCCCCTGATGACCGTCGTCAACTATTCGGTGCAGGATACCTTCGGTAACAACGAGTTCTTCTGGGCCGGCACCGACTGGTTCCTTGATGTGCTCGAATCCGACCGCTTCTGGGACGCGCTCACCCGCAACCTGATCTTTTCGTCGATCATCCTGGCGATAGAGATCCCGCTCGGCATCGTGATCGCCCTCAACATGCCGAAGAAAGGCATCGGCGTGCCGATCTGCCTCGTCCTGATGGCGCTGCCGCTGCTCATTCCGTGGAACGTCGTCGGCACCATCTGGCAGGTCTTCGGCCGCGTCGACATCGGCCTGCTCGGACGCACGCTCGCAGCGCTCGGCATCAACTACAACTACGTGCAGAACCCGCTCGATGCCTGGGTGACGCTGATCATCATGGATGTCTGGCACTGGACCAGCCTCGTCGTGCTGCTCTGCTATGCCGGTCTCGTATCGATCCCGGACGCTTACTACCAGGCCGCCAAGATCGACGGCGCTTCGCGCTGGTCCGTGTTCCGCTACATCCAGCTTCCGAAGATGAAACGGGTCCTGCTGATCGCCTTCCTGCTGCGCTTCATGGACAGTTTCATGATCTATACGGAGCCTTTCGTCGTCACCGGCGGCGGCCCGGGCAACTCGACGACCTTCCTGTCCGTCGACCTCGTCAAGATGGCCATCGGCGAGTTCAACCTCGGCCCCGCCGCAGCCCTCTCGATCATCTACTTCCTCATCATCCTGCTGCTCTCGTGGATCTTCTACACGGTGATGACCACGAGCGACGCGCAGGGCTGAAAAAGGAGGAGGAACACATGATGACCAACAAGCAACCGCTTTCGCAACGCCTCTCCTGGCTGGTGCCGACGATCTACATCGTCTTCCTGCTCCTGCCGATCTACTGGCTCGTCAACATGAGCTTTAAGGAAACGAGCGAGATCCTCAGTACGTTCTCGCTCTGGCCGCAGAACCCCACACTCCGCAACTACACGGTGATCTTCACCGATCCCTCGTGGTACAACGGCTACATCAACTCGATCACCTACGTCGTCTTGAACACGCTGATCTCGGTGACCGTGGCGCTGCCGGCGGCCTACGCCTTCTCGCGTTATCGCTTCCTCGGCGACAAGCACCTGTTCTTCTGGCTCTTGACCAACCGGATGGCGCCGCCGGCGGTTTTTGCGCTGCCGTTCTTCCAGCTCTATTCCGCCTTCGGCCTCATCGACACGCATATCGCCGTAGCGATCGCCCACTGCCTGTTCAATGTGCCGCTCGCCGTCTGGATTCTCGAAGGCTTCATGTCCGGTGTGCCGAAGGAAATCGACGAGACGGCCTATATCGACGGCTATTCCTTCCCCCGCTTCTTCGTGAAGATCTTCGTGCCGCTGATCGCCTCCGGCATCGGTGTCGCCGCCTTCTTCTGCTTCATGTTCTCCTGGGTCGAACTGCTGATCGCCCGTACGCTGACGACGACTGCCGCCAAGCCGATTGCCGCGACGATGACGCGCACGATTTCGGCCTCCGGCCTCGATTGGGGCGTGCTTGCCGCCGCCGGCGTGCTGACGATCATCCCGGGCGCGCTCGTCATCTATTTCGTCCGCAACTACATCGCCAAGGGCTTTGCCCTGGGGAGGGTCTGATGGCAATCATCGCCACGCGCAAGAACCGCTGGCCAGTCGCACTGGGCGCCGTGCTCGTCGTCTATGTCGTAGCTGCCGGCCTGCTCTTTTCAGCTCTGCCGATCAAGGACGGCAAGCGCGACTGGTTTGCCTCGCTGATCCCGGGCGGCTGGATGGCCTGGTCATTTCCGACCGCCATGTTCTTTCTGACGATCTTCGCACTGCTGTCGCTGATGGCTGTGTGGGAATATGCCCGACCCGGCGGCAACCCACGCCTCGGCATCCTGCGCTTCGAGACGACGCGCGGCGACCGGCTTTTCGTATCGCTGCTCGGAAGCGCATTCATTCACCTCGGCTGGCTGGGGCTCGTCGGCGCAAATCTCTGGTGGGCGGTCGCCCTCTCGGCGATCTACGCCGTCGGTGTCTTCCGCTACGTCTGAGGACGAAAATGAAGGGCGCGCTTACCCGGGCGCCTTTCGAAACTGCAAGGAAACGCAATCGCAAAACCCAAGGGAGGACTTGATGCGACGGCACCTTTTCACAACGACGGCGGCCATGCTGCTGGCACTTACCGGCACCGCCTTCGCCGGCATGGATGAGGCAAAACAATTCCTGGACAAGGAAGTCGGCGATCTGTCCACGCTCGACCGAGCTGGGCAGGAAGCCGAAATGCAATGGTTCGTCGATGCGGCGAAGCCCTTCGCCGGGATGGACATCAAGGTCGTTTCCGAGACCATCGCCACGCATGAATACGAATCGAAGGTGCTGGCCCCGGCCTTCACCGCCATCACCGGCATCAAGATCACCCACGATCTGATCGGCGAAGGCGACGTCGTCGAGAAGCTGCAGACGCAGATGCAATCGGGCGAAAACATCTATGACGCCTATATCAACGACAGCGACCTGATCGGCACCCATTGGCGCTACCAGCAGGCGCGCAGCCTGACCGACTGGATGGCAAACGAGGGCAAGGACGTTACCAACCCGAAGCTCGACATCGACGACTTCATCGGCAAGTCCTTCACCACGGCCCCGGACGGCAAGCTCTACCAGCTTCCCGACCAGCAGTTCGCCAACCTCTATTGGTTCCGCTACGACTGGTTCAACGACGAGAAAAACAAGGCGGACTTCAAGGCCAAGTACGGCTACGATCTCGGCGTTCCGGTCAACTGGTCGGCCTATGAGGACATCGCCGAGTTCTTCACCGGCCGCGAGATCGACGGCAAGAAGGTCTATGGTCACATGGACTACGGCAAGAAGGACCCGTCGCTCGGCTGGCGCTTCACCGACGCCTGGCTGTCGATGGCCGGCAATGGCGACAAGGGCATCCCGAACGGCAAGCCGGTCGATGAATGGGGTATCAAGGTCGACGAAAACTCGCGACCCGTCGGCTCATGCGTTGCTCGCGGCGGCGACACCAATGGCCCGGCTTCGGTCTATGCGATCCAGAAATATCTCGACTGGATGAAGGCCTATGCCCCGGCCGCTGCCCAGGGCATGACCTTCTCTGAGTCCGGCCCGGTTCCCTCGCAGGGCGAGGTCGCCCAGCAGATGTTCACCTACACGGCCTTCACGGCCGCCTTCGTGAAGGAAGGTCTGCCGGTCGTCAACGAGGACGGCACGCCGAAGTGGCGTTTCGCTCCGAGCCCGCACGGCGTCTATTGGAAGGACGGAATGAAGCTTGGGTACCAGGACGCAGGATCCTGGACGCTGATGAAATCCACCCCGGACGATCGCGCCAAGGCCGCCTGGCTCTATGCGCAGTTCGTCACCTCCAAAACCATCGACGTGAAGAAGAGCCATGTCGGTCTCACCTTCATCCGCCAGTCGACCCTCGACCACCAGAGCTTCACCGAGCGCGCACCGAAACTCGGCGGCCTGATCGAGTTCTACCGTTCGCCGGCCCGCCTGCAATGGTCGCCGACCGGCACCAACGTGCCTGACTATCCGAAGCTGGCACAGCTGTGGTGGCAGGCAATCGGTGACGCTTCTTCCGGTGCCAAGACGGCGCAGGAAGCCATGGATTCGCTTTGCGCCGAACAGGAAAAGGTGCTGCAGCGCCTCGAACGCGCCGGTATCCAGGGCGACATCGGTCCGAAGCTCGCCGAGGAGCACGATCTCGAATACTGGAACGCGGAAGCCGTCAAGGCCGGCAACCTCGCTCCGCAGCTGAAGGTCGAGAACGAAAAGGACAAACCGGTCACCGTCAATTACGACGAACTGGTCAAGAGCTGGCAGACGAACTAAGCCATTGACAAAGGCGCCGCCCGGAGTTTCGGGCGGTGCCGCGATACCGGAGATGCGGCACCGGGGCTGGAAACAGCCCCGGTTTTCGTTACTGCATGTTTGGTCAAACCGTACCCGATTTAAGGGCAAAAACATGCAGTAGAGATCTCCCGCCCAGGGAGATCTCACCACACTTCGATCGGTACCGAAGCATCCATCTCTCCGGCGAGGTTAGAAGAGCGGCATGGACTCGCTTTAAGGATTTGATCGATGATCGCTGCCGCCAAGACAAACATCGCTTTCGAACTATTGCTTCTTCTCGCGCTCGCGACGCTCTGGGGCGCTTCTTACACGTTCATCAAGATCGGCGTCGAAACCATTCCGCCGATAACGCTGATCGCCGCCCGGACCTTGATCGCCGGGGCGATCCTTCTCGCCGTCATCGGCTGGCGCGGTCTCTCGCTGCCGCGTGACGCGGCCACTTGGCGGCGCCTTCTGTTCCAGGCCTGCCTCAACAGCGTCCTTCCGTTCACGCTAATCGCATGGGCCGAGCGCACGATCGACGCCGGCGTCGCAGCGATCCTCAATTCCACCACGCCCATCTTCGCCTTCCTGCTGACGGCGCTAATCACCCGCCACGAGGCGGTTACCACGCGCAAGTTCGTCGGCGTCGTTGCCGGGCTGACAGGCACGAGCTTGGTCATCGGTTTGGAGGCCTTTCGCGGGATCGGTGATCAACTCGCGGCACAGATCGCGGTGGTCATTGCGACGGTCTGCTATGCGGGCGCCGCGATCTTCGGCAAGGGGTTCAAGGGCCTGGATCCAATCATCCCCGCCGCCGGATCGCTGATCTCGGGCGCCGCTCTGCTCGTCCCGGCGAGCCTGATCATCGACCAGCCGTGGACGCTCGCGCCTTCGGCCCAGTCTCTGGCGGCGCTCCTCGGCCTCTCGGTCTTCTCCACGGCACTCGCCTTCGCCATCTATTTCCGGCTGATCCAAACGCTCGGCTCCGTCGGTGCGACGGCTCAGGCTTACGTTCGCGTTCCCATCGGCGTTGCGATCGGAGTGCTGTTTCTCGGCGAGACGCTGTCAGCGACCGCGTGGCTGGGGCTCGGCTGCGTCATCCTCGGCGTCGCCGCCATGACCATGCCCGCCGGACGCGCGGTGCCGGCGGTCGTCCCGAAAGGCTGAGCGCTCAGTCCTTGCGCTTCCGGCAATAGAGCTCCAGCCGGTGGCGCACCAGGTCGTAGCCGAGCTCGGCGGCGATTTCCGCCTGCAACTGCTCGATCTTGTCGGAGCGGAACTCGATCACGGCACCCGTTTCGATGTCGATCAGATGGTCATGATGCGGCACGTCCGCCGTCTCGAACCGGGCAGTCGCGCTCTCGAAGGCATGACGCTGCACGACGCCCTGCTGCTCCAGCGCCGACAGCGTGCGATAGACGGTCGAGAGCGACACCGTCGCGTCGATTTCCTTGGCGCGCCGGTGCAGTTCGCTTGCATCGGGATGGTCCTCGGCCTCGGCCAGAATCTTGAGGATCGCCGCCCGTTGGCGCGTGACGCGCACGCCGCCCTCGCGCAGGATTCCCTCCAGTTCCTCGATCCGATTCTTCGTCTGTCTCATCCGGCGACACTAGCCAAGGGCCGTCTGTTTGAAAATAGCTAGTTGCAAATGGTTCTCATTTGCATTGACTTATGCAGGCCATTCGCTTACCCATAATGTAGGTCTGCAAAGAGGAGAGCTGAATGATCGATTCGACGAGGCGCATGATACTGGCGGCAGCAGCGGCAATGGCTGCCTTTTCCTTCCTGCCCGGCACGGCCGCCGCAGCGGAAAAGTTCAAGGCCGTCACCACCTTCACGGTCATTGCCGATATGGCGCGGAACGTTGCCGGCGACGCGGCGATCGTCGAATCCATCACCAAGCCCGGCGCCGAGATCCACAACTACCAGCCGACCCCGCGCGACATTCTCAAAGCGCACGATGCCCAGCTTGTCCTCTGGAACGGCCTCAACTTGGAGCTCTGGTTCGAAAAATTCTTCCAAAACTTCGACGACATTCCGGGCGTGGTGGTCTCCGAAGGAGTCGAGCCGATGGGTATCGCCGAAGGCCCTTATACGGGCAAGCCGAACCCGCATGCCTGGATGTCGCCGTCGGCGGCAATGATCTATGTCGACAATATCCGCGATGCCTTCGTGAAGTTCGACCCCGACAATGCCGAGGCCTACAAGGCGAATGCCGAGGCCTACAAGAAGAAGATCGAGGCGACCATCGCGCCGATCAGGGCCGAGCTCGAGAAGATCCCGGCGGAAAAGCGCTGGCTGGTCTCCAGCGAGGGCGCCTTCAGCTATCTCACGCGCGATTTCGGCCTGAAGGAGCTCTATCTCTGGCCGATCAACGCCGACCAGCAGGGCACGCCGCAGCAGGTGCGCAAGGTGATCGACGCGGTCAGGGTCAACCACATTCCGGTCGTCTTCTCCGAAAGCACCATCTCGCCCGATCCAGCCAAGCAGGTGGCGCGCGAGACGGGTGCCAAATACGGCGGTGTGCTCTATGTCGATTCCTTGAGCGAGGTCGACGGACCGGTCCCGACCTATATCGATCTCCTGCGTGTCACGTCCGAAACGATCGCGAAAGGTCTTTCGCAATGAACCTTCAGGTAAAGGCCCGGCCTACGCCGCGGCCCGGCCCTCTGGACGAGGGCAGCGGCATTCGCGTCAGCAACGCCACCGTGACCTATCGCAACGGCCACCGCGCGCTGCATGACGCCTCGTTCGAAATCCCGACCGGCACGATTGCCGCGCTGGTCGGAGTCAACGGCAGCGGCAAGTCCACGCTGTTCAAGGCGATCATGGGCTTCGTCCGGCTGGCCAGGGGCGATATCTCAGTCCTCGGCCTCACCGTGCCGCAGGCGCTGAAGAAGAACCTCGTCGCCTATGTGCCGCAGGCCGAGGAGGTCGACTGGAATTTTCCTGTCCTCGTCGAGGACGTGGTGATGATGGGCCGCTACGGCCACATGAACATGCTACGCATACCGAAGCGGGCCGATCACGAGGCGGTGGAGGCAGCGCTGGCGCGGGTCGGCATGAGCGAGTTCCGCAAGCGTCAGATCGGCGAGCTTTCCGGCGGCCAGAAGAAGCGCGTCTTCCTTGCCCGGGCGCTGGCCCAGGAGGGCCAAGTCATCCTGCTTGACGAACCCTTCACCGGCGTCGATGTGAGGACCGAAGACGCGATCATCCGCCTGCTTCTCGCACTTCGCGACGAGGGACGCGTGATGCTCGTCTCCACCCACAATCTCGGCAGCGTGCCGGAATTCTGCGACCGGACCGTGCTGCTGAAGAACACCGTTCTCGCTTACGGCCCGACCGAGACGACCTTTACCCGCGACAATCTCGAACTCGCCTTCGGCGGCGTGCTGCGTCATTTCGTGCTCGGCGGGGAGAGCCTCCACGATGACGCCGATCCGCGCCAGCTTTCCGTCATCACCGACGACGAACGCCCCCTGGTCATGTATGGCGCGAAGGGTCGGATGGTGACCCAACCGGCGAAGCCCGAGGCTGAGGCGGACAGCGAATGATCGCCCTGCTCGCCGAACCCTTCACCTATGGCTATATGCTGAATGCCATGTGGGTCAGCGCGCTTGTCGGCGCCGTCTGCGCCTTCCTCTCGGCCTATCTGATGTTGAAGGGCTGGTCGCTGATCGGCGACGCGCTCTCCCATTCGATCGTCCCCGGCGTTGCCGGCGCCTATATGCTGGGGCTCCCCTTCTCGCTCGGCGCCTTCTTCTCCGGTGCACTTGCCGCCGCCGCCATGCTGTTCCTGAACCAGCGCACGCGGTTGAAGGAGGATACGATCATCGGCCTGATCTTCACCTCCTTCTTCGGCCTCGGCCTCTTCATGGTGTCGCTGTCGCCGACCTCGGTGAACATCCAGACGATCGTGCTCGGCAACATCCTCGCCATCACCCCGGCCGACACGCTGCAGCTCGCCATCATCGGCATCGTTTCGCTCCTGATCCTGTCGGCGAAATGGAAAGACCTGATGGTGACCTTCTTCGACGAAAGCCACGCCCGTTCGATCGGCATCAACACGACGCTCATCAAGGTGCTGTTTTTCACGCTGCTCTCGGCTTGCACCGTGGCGGCACTTCAGACGGTCGGCGCCTTTCTCGTAATCGCCATGGTCGTGACGCCCGGCGCCACCGCCTATCTGCTCACCGACCGCTTCCCCCGCCTCATCCTGATCAGCATCGTGATTGGCGCCCTGACGAGCTTCGTCGGCGCCTATGCGAGCTATTTCCTCGATGGTGCAACCGGCGGCATCATCATCGTGCTGCAGACTGCGATCTTCCTGCTCGCCTTCGTGCTTGCTCCGAAACATGGGCTGCTCGCCGCGCGCCGCCGCGCATCCGAGGCGCTGGAGACCGCATGATGCCATCGCTCGATATGCTCCTTGCCGTCTTCGAATTCGAGTTCATGCGCAACGCCCTGCTGATCTCGGTTCTGGTCGCGATCCCGACGGCGATGCTCTCCTGCTTCCTGGTGCTGAAGGGTTGGTCGCTGATGGGCGACGCGATCTCGCATGCGGTTTTCCCGGGCGTCGTCCTCTCCTACATCGTCGGCCTGCCGCTTGCCGTCGGCGCCTTCGCCGCCGGCATGTGCTGCGCGCTACTCACCGGCTATCTCAAGGAAAACAGCCGCATCAAGCAGGACACGGTGATGGGCGTCGTCTTTTCCGGCATGTTCGGCCTTGGCCTGGTGCTCTACACCAGCATCCAGAGCGACGTGCATCTCGACCACATCCTCTTCGGCGACATGCTCGGCATCGGCTGGGGCGACATCCTGGAGACGGGCCTGATCGCGCTTCTCGCCGCCGGCATCCTCTCCTTGAAATGGCGCGACCTGCTGTTGCACGCCTTCGATCCGGGCCAGGCACGTGCGGTCGGCCTGCCGGTCGGGTGGCTGCATTACGGGCTGTTGGCAATCCTGTCGCTAACGATCGTCGGCGCCTTGAAGGCCGTCGGTCTGATCCTCGCCATCGCCATGCTGATCGCCCCCGGGGCGATCGCCTTCCTTCTAACGCGGACGTTTCGCTCCATGCTGATCGTCGCCGTCGTCGTCGCTGTCGCCGCCTCCTTCTCGGGCGTCTATCTCTCCTTCTTCATCGACAGCGCCCCGGCCCCGACCATCGTCCTCCTGATGACGGCGATCTTCCTCTTGGCCTTCGCCTATTCCACCTGGCGGACGGCGCGCATGGAAGCGCAGCGGACACGCGTGGAGTAGAAAATCAGACGCCCCATCCCCTCCCCCTTGCGGGGATGGGGAGGGGTTCTTCGCCCAACGCCAACCGCGCCTTTTCGAGCATGAAGTCTCTTGGACGCCGGCGCCATGATCCCGTATGGTGCGCCGTCTAAAAAGTTTGAGCGGTCGCGGACGAAACCGCCGACCTGCTCTTTGGCGGAGCAACGGTGGCATGGAGAAGAAGCAGAAAGGCCGGTCCGGCGTCGCTTTCTTCCTATCAGCCGTGGCGCTGATCTTCACGGCGATCCTGGCGACCGCGCTGCTTGCCAACGAGCAACGCAATCTGAAACATCTGCTGACGGCGATGGGGCTGCAGGAGGTGCTCCCTGCAGCCCCGCAAGTGCCGGCGTCGAAGCCAATCCGTCAACGACTCAAGAAAGCGGAGCCGTCGAGAGTGCTGCTGCCGGTTCGAACATTCGAGGACCTGCATACGCCCGAGCAGCAATTCATCCGCCAGATTCGCAGCGACCCGCGCGCTCTGTGCGAGGGCCTGCGGGACGCGGGCTTCCGCGAACTCGCATGGAAATCCGCCGAGAGCGGCCGATGGGAATGTTCCTCGCTCGTTCCTTTTGCCCGCCCGGGCGTGGAGAAAAGCTCGTCGATCTTCATCCTCGTCAAAGGCACCGACGAGAATGAAATAACCTCCTTCCGCGTAAAGCTCAACATAGAGCATCCCGACGATACCCAGGCGGTTACCAGTGCCGCGGCGACGGCCGCTTCGGTTTTCCTGAGTGAGGTTCACTGGGCCGACAGCGAGAGCATCGCCTTGAAGATTCAGGCGCTCGGCGAATTCGATCTCAAGCGTTTCGGCAGCCGTATCCAGTTCAGGCGGGAATCGGGCGACACGCCACGCTACAATTTCCTCGCCAATCAGGCGGCGCGTGCACGGCCGAAGAGCGCCGCCGAGCTCTACTTCGACCGCGAGAAATGGCTTGCGCCCGGCGATGGCTCGATCGTTTCCGTCATTCGCGGCCCAGGCGCCTGGAACACCGGATCCGGTAGCAGCGCGCGCTGAATGGCGGAGCCGGTCAGCGGTCGATGCGCGTCGAGAGAATGATCGATGACAGCGTCTTCTCGACACCCTCGATTTCACCGATGCGATCGATCAGCAGATCCAGCTCGCTGATCGAGGCTGCCGCGACGATGGCAATCAGGTCGAAGCTGCCGCTAACCGAATGCAGTGTGCGGATCTCGCGGATCGCGCCGAGTTCCGGCGTGACACGGCTCAGCGCCCGCGCCGCGATGGTGATCAGCACATGCGCCTTCACCAGCCCCTTTTCATAGCTTTCGGCAAGCCGCACGCCATAGCCGGCGATCACCCCCTCGCGCTCCAGCCGCTCGATGCGAGCCTGCACCGTCGTACGCGACAGGCCGAGCCGCCGCGCGATCGTCGCGGTCGGCATGCGGGCGTTCTCACTGAGGACGGCAAGAAGTTCGCGGTCTTTGTCGGTAACTTGCATATCGCCGATCCACTTCGGCAATACGCCGATTAAGCACCGACGATGTAGCTATTTTGCCGCTTCGAATCAACATCCACTTAGCGGACAATAGCAAACGAAGAGGCTCATACCCCGGGGATAAAAATTATGAGAGACATCGTTGTCATCGGCGCTGGCAAGATCGGCTCGACGATTGCCAGAATGCTGGCCCATACCGGCGACTACCGCGTCTGCGTCGCCGACCACAGCGCCGAGCAATTGCAGCAGGTCGAGAGCCACGAGGCGATTTCCACTGCCGTCATCGACATCGCCGACAGACAAGCCCTCGTCGGCCTGCTGACCGGCAAGTTCGCCGTCCTCAGCGCCG
The DNA here is from genome assembly GCF_002531555.1 of Sinorhizobium sp. BJ1. Taxonomy (NCBI): domain Bacteria; kingdom Pseudomonadati; phylum Pseudomonadota; class Alphaproteobacteria; order Hyphomicrobiales; family Rhizobiaceae; genus Sinorhizobium; species Sinorhizobium sp. BJ1. Next base: position 131,172 of record NZ_NWTH01000015.1, on the reverse strand, counting down.
CACCGTTCCACCTGACGGTGGCGATCGCCGAGGCTGCCGCCGAAGCGGAGGTCCACTATCTCGACTTGACTGAAGACGTCGAATCGACCCGCCAGGTCAGGGCGATCGCGGCCGACGCGAAGACCGCCTTCATCCCGCAATGCGGTCTCGCACCGGGCTTCATCTCGATCGTCGCCAACGATCTCACCAGTCATTTCGACACGCTTGAAAGCGTGCGCATGCGCGTCGGCGCCCTGCCGCAATATCCGTCGAATGCTCTGAACTACAATCTCACCTGGAGCACCGACGGCGTCATCAACGAATATATCGAGCCGTGCGAGGCGATCGTCGAGAGTGCGCTGATCGAGGTTCCCGCCATGGAGGAGCGCGAGGAATTCTCGCTCGACGGCGTCACCTACGAAGCCTTCAACACCTCCGGCGGCCTCGGCACGCTTTGCGAGACGCTGAAGGGCAAGGTCCGCACCCTCAACTACAAGACGATCCGCTACCCGGGCCATGCAGCGATCTTCAAGGCACTGCTGAACGACCTCGGCCTGCGCCATCGCCGCGAGGTCCTGAAAGACATCCTAGAGAACGCGCTGCCGACCACGACCCAGGACGTCGTCGTCATTTTCGTCACCGTCTCCGGCTTCCGCCAAGGCCGCCTGATCCAAGAGACCTATGCGAACAAGGTCTATAGCGGCGTTGTTGCGGGACGCATGCATAGCGGCATCCAACTCACCACGGCCGGCAGCATCTGTGCCGTCCTCGACCTGCTCGCCGAAGGCAAGATCCCGACCACGGGCTTCGTCCGCCAGGAAGACATTTCCCTCGACACCTTCCTCGCCAACCGGTTCGGGCACTACTACGCCCAGAAGCACGAAACGGAACGCGCTGCCGGCTGAAGCGGGCTGCATGCCGGCGAGATGGAAATGCCCGGGTCGATCCCGGGCATTTTTTCGTTGCGGCATGGGAATCAACCACTCCAAGCCGGGAGCGATGAGACCCGGCAAAGCGGGATAGGCACAAAGGTCGTCAAGGGGCTCGTTGCAATCAGCTCGGACGCGCTGAAGCACAAAAAAGCCCGCGCGAGGCGGGCTTTTTGTCTATCCGTCGTTTCCCTTATCGGGATGTCCCTTTCAGGCGGGGATGACGATCTCCCCGAGCGTCGTCAATTCGGCGATGAACTGTTCGATGCGGGTCTTCTTTTCGTCGATCGCGCCTTCAAGCTCGGCACGCGCCTCATCGATGCGGTTTTCGAGCACGGTGCGATCGAGCTCGTCGACGTGGACCGCCGATTCGGCGAGCAGCGTGCAGCCGGTGGGCAGGATATCGGCGAAGCCGCCGAAGACGGCGAAACGCTCGGTCTTGCCGTCGGCGGTTTTGACCGTGACCACACCCGGCTTGATCGTCGTCATGGTCGGGGCGTGGTTGGCCATAACGGTCATCTCACCCTCGGTTGCCGGAATGACGACTTCGGTCACCTGGGCGGAAAGCAGCAGGCGCTCCGGGGAAACAAGCTCGAAATTGAAACTGTCGGCCATGACCATTCACTTCTGGTAAGCGCGCCGCGGATCGGCGGCTGTGCATGTTCTCAGCCGCTTGCGCCGCGGCGGAATGAAAGCCGTGGCGCGATCGGTCCGCGCCACGGTTCACGATGCCTATCAGGCCGCTTCGGCAGCCAGCTTCTTGGCCTTCTCGATCGCTTCCTCGATGGAGCCGACCATGTAGAAGGCAGCTTCCGGCAGGTGGTCGTACTCGCCGTTGACGAGGCCCTTGAAGCCCTTGATCGTGTCTTCGAGAGCAACCAGCTTGCCCGGCGAACCGGTGAAGACTTCGGCGACGAAGAACGGCTGCGACAGGAAGCGCTCGATCTTGCGGGCGCGGGCAACGGCGAGCTTGTCCTCTTCGGAAAGCTCGTCCATGCCGAGGATGGCGATGATGTCCTGGAGCGCCTTGTAGCGCTGCAGGGTCGACTGCACCTTGCGCGACACTTCGTAGTGCTCTTCGCCGACGATCATCGGGTCGAGCATGCGCGACGTCGAGTCGAGCGGATCCACGGCCGGGTAGATGCCCTTTTCGGCGATCGAGCGCGACAGAACGGTCGTCGCGTCGAGGTGGGCGAACGAGGTCGCCGGCGCCGGGTCGGTCAAGTCGTCGGCCGGAACGTAGATCGCCTGAACCGAGGTGATCGAGCCCTTGGTGGTGGTGGTGATACGTTCCTGCATCTGGCCCATGTCGGTGGCGAGCGTCGGCTGGTAGCCCACGGCCGACGGAATGCGGCCGAGCAGAGCCGACACTTCCGAACCCGCCTGGGTGAAGCGGAAGATGTTGTCGACGAAGAAGAGAACGTCCTGACCTTCGTCGCGGAACTGTTCGGCAACCGTCAGACCGGTCAGAGCGACGCGAGCACGCGCGCCCGGCGGTTCGTTCATCTGGCCGTAGACGAGTGCGGCCTTGGAGCCTTCGCCGCCGCCGTGCTTGTTCACGCCCGATTCGATCATTTCGTGGTAAAGGTCGTTGCCTTCGCGGGTACGTTCACCCACACCGGCGAAGACCGAATAACCACCATGCGCCTTGGCGACGTTGTTGATCAGTTCCATGATCAGAACGGTCTTGCCGACGCCTGCGCCGCCGAACAGGCCGATCTTGCCGCCCTTCGCGTAAGGCGCGAGCAGGTCGACGACCTTGATGCCGGTGACGAGGATCTGCGCTTCCGTCGACTGTTCGACATAGGAGGGAGCGTCCTGGTGGATCGCACGGCGGGCCGAGGTTTCCAGCGGGCCGGCTTCGTCAACCGGCTCGCCGATGACGTTCATGATGCGGCCGAGCGTTTCCTTGCCGACCGGAACCGAGATCGGGCCGCCCGTGTCGGTGACCGACTGGCCGCGAACCAGACCTTCGGTCGAGTCCATGGCGATCGTGCGGACAGAGTTTTCGCCGAGATGCTGCGCGACTTCGAGAACTAGGCGGTTGCCCTTGTTGTCGGTCTCCAGCGCGTTCAGGATCTGCGGGAGCTGGCCTTCTTCGAAGGCGACGTCGACGACGGCGCCGATGACCTGCGTGACGCGGCCGACAGCACCCGTAGCCACAACAGCGGCTGTCTTGGCGGTAGCTGCCTTACGCGGTGCAGCGGGCTTCTTCACCGCCGCGGTTTCTTTCGGGGTAGCTGCCTTAGCCATAATTCTTACCCTCTTCTCGTAATCTTAGAGCGCTTCCGCGCCAGAGATGATTTCAATGAGTTCCTTGGTGATCTGCGCCTGCCGCTGACGGTTGTAGTTGAGCGTCAGCTTGTTGATCATTTCACCGGCATTGCGCGTCGCATTGTCCATGGCACTCATCTTGGCGCCCATTTCGCCGGCGACGTTCTCGAGCAACGCCCTGAAGATCTGGACGGAAATGTTGCGCGGAATGAGATCGGTGAGGATGGCCGCAGCGTCCGGTTCGTATTCGTAGATCGCTGATGCGCCGTCTGCCTCGGCAGCAACCGTGTCGGTCGAGGCGGGGATCAGCTGCTGGGCGGTCGGAATCTGCGAAATGACGGACTTGAACTCGGAATAGAACAAGGTGCAGACGTCGAACTCGCCCTTTTCGAAAAGTTCGATGACCTTGTGACCGATCCGGTCGGCGTTCTCAAAGCCGATCTTCTTGACCTCGCGCAGGTCGACGCGGTCGATGATCAGCGACGCGAATTCCCGCCGCAGGATATCGAACCCCTTCTTGCCGACGCAGATGATCTTGACCGTCTTGCCCTGGGCGAGCAGCTTGCGCACGTGATCGCGGGCAAACCGGGCGATCTGCGAGTTGAAGCCGCCGCAGAGGCCGCGTTCAGCCGTGCAGACGACCAACAGGTGCGTGTTGTCCTTGCCGGTGCCCGTCATCAGCTGTGGCACGCTGTCGTCCGCGCCGACCGCCTGGGCGATATTGGCGAGAACGGCAGCCATGCGCTGCGAATAGGGCCGGGCGGCCTCGGCCGCCTCCTGCGCACGCCGAAGCTTGGCCGCGGCGACCATCTTCATCGCCTTGGTGATCTTCTGCGTCGCCTTGACGGAGGCGATCCGGTTCTTCAGATCCTTAAGTGAAGGCATCCGTTGTCCGTCCTAACTGAAATCCGCTCAGGCGAAAGACTTGGCGAAGCTGTCGATTGCGGCCTTGAGCTTGCCCTTGACGTCGTCCGAGATCGCCTTTTCCTTGCGGATGGCTTCCAGCAGGTCCTTGCCTTCCGAACGCAGATAGGAAAGCAGGCCCTGCTCGAACTTGCTGACCTGGTTGACGGGCAGCTTGTCGAGGTAGCCGTTGACGCCGGCGAAGATCACCGCAACCTGCTCTTCCGTCTTCAGCGGCGAGAACTGCGGCTGCTTCAGGAGTTCGGTCAGGCGGGCACCGCGGTTCAGGAGGCGCTGCGTCGCGGCGTCGAGGTCCGAGCCGAACTGCGCGAAGGCCGCCATTTCGCGGTACTGCGCCAGTTCGCCCTTGATCGAGCCTGCGACCTGCTTCATCGCCTTGATCTGTGCGGCGGAACCGACGCGCGAAACCGACAGACCGACGTTAACGGCCGGACGGATACCCTGGTAGAACAGGTCGGTTTCAAGGAAGATCTGACCGTCGGTGATCGAGATCACGTTGGTCGGAATGAACGCGGACACGTCGTTGCCCTGGGTTTCGATGACCGGCAGAGCCGTCAGCGAGCCGGCGCCATTGTCGTCGTTGAGCTTTGCAGCGCGCTCCAGCAGGCGCGAATGCAGGTAGAAGACGTCGCCCGGATAGGCTTCGCGGCCCGGCGGACGGCGGAGCAGCAGCGACATCTGGCGGTAGGCGACGGCCTGCTTCGAAAGGTCGTCATAACCGATCAGGGCGTGCTTGCCGTTGTCGCGGAAATATTCGCCCATCGTGCAGCCGGCGAACGGCGCCAGGTACTGCATCGGCGCCGGATCGGAAGCGGTCGCGGCGACGATGATCGAATACTGCAGCGCACCGCGCTCTTCGAGCACCTTGACGAACTGCGCGACCGTCGAGCGCTTCTGGCCGATGGCGACGTAGACGCAATAGAGCTTGTCACCTTCCGGACCGTTGTCGTGAATGGCCTTCTGGTTGAGGATCGTGTCGAGAATGATCGCGGTCTTGCCGGTCTGGCGGTCGCCGATGACGAGCTCGCGCTGGCCGCGGCCGACCGGAATGAGTGCATCGATGGCCTTGAGGCCGGTCGACATCGGCTCATGCACCGACTTGCGCGGAATGATGCCGGGCGCCTTGACGTCGACGCGGGCGCGCTGCTTGGCGTTGATCGGGCCCTTGCCATCGATCGGGTTGCCGAGCGCGTCGACGACGCGGCCGAGCAGTTCCGGACCGACCGGAACGTCCACGATGGCACCGGTCCGCTTGACCGTGTCGCCTTCCTTGATATCGCGGTCGGAGCCGAAGATAACGACACCGACATTGTCGGCTTCGAGGTTCAGCGCCATGCCGCGAATTCCACCGGGGAATTCGACCATCTCGCCTGCCTGAACATTGTCGAGGCCATAGACGCGGGCGATGCCGTCACCGACGGAGAGCACCTGGCCGACCTCGGAGACTTCTGCTTCCTGGCCGAAATTTTTGATCTGATCTTTAAGAATTGCGGAAATTTCCGCGGCGCGGATATCCATCAGCCGACCTCTTTCAGTGCAAGCTTAAGGGTAGAGAGTTTGGTGCGAAGGGAGGTGTCAATCTGGCGGGACCCGACCTTGACGATCAGACCTCCAAGAATAGACGGGTCGACGGTGACGTTGACCGCCACGTCTTTGCCGGTAACGCCCTTGAGCGTCGCCTTCAATTCGGTTTCCTGCGCCGCTGTCAGCGCATGCGCCGACGTGACGTCGGCGGTGATTTCGCCACGGTGGCGTGCGGCAATCAGGCGGAACGCCCTGATGCTGCCTGGCAGCGCGAAGAGGCGGCGATTGCGCGCCACCACCTTGAGGAAATTGCCGACGAGCCCGGAGAAGCCAAACTTCTCGACGAGTGCCGAAATGGCCTTGAACTGATCCTCGGCAGAAAAGACCGGGCTCACGACCAGGCGCTTCAGGTCGTCGCTGCCGTCAATCAGCGCCTGGACGCGATCGAGATCGGCACCGACCGCCTCGACCGAACCAGCCTCCAGGGCGAGTTCGAAGAGCGAGGACGCATATCTTTCTGCAACACCGGAAATAAGCTGGGATGTGTCGGCCACGGGCACAAGCTTCTCTCAAAATCATCCAAGAGCGTCAGCAGCGGCGAACCGATTACGTAACATCTTGAATTTGCTGCAATAACTCGCAGGCTATCGAGGCCTTTCGACCCACTTCCCCCGCAATTCGCGGTTCGTCTAGCATAGGATGTTTGGACTCGCAACACGCCAACGGCAGGAATGCGGCATAACACCGCCCCCTTCGACGGAATTTTGCCGTAAATTCACGTTGCCCGGATTTAGGCTTGACGTGGGCCTGTCAGATGAACCCGAAAACATAAGCAAGCGGCAGGATCGCAAGCGCCGTCTGGACGACGAGTGCTGACCAGTTGAAAAGCGTCGCGCCGTTGTCGCTCATCATCGACAATATGCGGCCGAACGCCGCGAGCGCAAAGGCGGCCCCGACGGCGAGATAGACCATCGGCTGGGCAAGCAGGATGGCGCCGAGGCCGAGACCCACATGCATGCCGCCCATGGTGGAGCGCGCCTCCGCCAGCCCACCGCGCCGTCCCTCGGCAATGCCGATACCGGCGGCGCGAAAGGCGAGACGCGGCGCGAAGAGCATGACGAGACCGATCAGCATCGCCGCCCCCGCCGCGCAAAAAGCCAGGAACTCCCCGGTTTCCGTCGGGATGTAGAACTCCATTGCCGTCCTCGCCCGTTACCCCCTGCGCCCTCCTCCGCATGACGTCGGACAGGTCGCGCAAAGAGGTCTAGCGCATGTTCTGTCCGATGTGAATCGGCTGAATGGCAAAGAACGAAGTGCCGTCACAGAAAACTCTGCGGATCGACATCGAGCTGCACGCTGATCGATCCGCGCTCTTTCGGCCCCCCCGCAATCATCGCCTTCACGAAGGACTGCATGTCGCTGTTGCGCCGTCCGTGGACAAGCAGCCGGAATCGGTGGCGGCCGCGGATCAGTGCGAGCGGCGCTTCCGCCGGCCCGAGGACCGAAATGCCGTCGACGCGCGGAGCGGCGTTGCGCAAGGCGCGTGCATGCCCCTCGGCATCGCTGCGCGTGTCGGCAGAGACGATGATCGAGGCAAGCCTGCCGAAGGGCGGCAGCGCCGCCCGTTCCCGCTCGTGGATCTCGCGGTCGTAGAAGGCGTCCGAATCACCAGACACGATGGCCTGCATTACCGGATGCTGCGGCTGATAGGTCTGCAACAGACCGAGGCTCTTCAGGCCCGTTCGTCCCGCGCGCCCGGTCACCTGCGACAGCAATTGAAAGGTCCGCTCGGCCGCACGAGGATCGCCATTGGCAAGGCCGAGATCGGCATCGACGATGCCGACCAGCGTCATCATCGGGAAATTGTGCCCCTTGGCGACGAGCTGCGTGCCGATGACGATATCCGCCTCGCCGCGGGCGATTGCTTCCAGTTCCAGCCTTAGCCGCTTGACGCCCATCAGGTCGGAGGAGAGGACGATGGTGCGGGCTTCGGGAAAATGTCGCTCGACCTCCTCGGCGATGCGTTCGACCCCCGGGCCGCAGGCGACCAGGTGATCGAGCGTGCCGCATTCCGGGCAGGCCTCGGGGGTGCGTTCCGAATAACCGCAATGATGGCACTGGATCTGGCCGCGAAAGCGGTGCTCGACCAACCAGCTCGAGCAGTCCGGGCACTGGAAGCGATGACCGCAGACGCGGCAGAGCGTCAGCGGCGCGTAGCCGCGGCGGTTGAGGAACAGGAGTGACTGCTCGCCGCGGCCGATCGCCTTGCCGACCTGGTTCAAGAGCACCGGCGAGAGAAAGCCGCCGCGCTCCGGTGGATGGCGGCGCATGTCGACGATGCCGAGATGCGGCAGCGCCGCATCGCCGAAACGGGTCGGCAGGTGGATCGGCCTGTAGCGGCCGACCTCGCCGTTCACCCGGCTCTCGACGGAAGGCGTTGCGGAAACGAGTACGACCGGAAAGCCGCTGAGCCGCCCGCGCACCACTGCCATGTCGCGGGCATTGTAGAAGACCCGGTCCTCCTGCTTGTAGGCAGGGTCGTGCTCCTCGTCGACGATGATCAGGCCGAGCTCCTCGAAGGGCAGAAACAGCGCCGAGCGGGCGCCGGCGACGACGCGCACCTGGCCGGTCGTCACCTGCCGCCACACTTTTTCGCGCATGCGCGGCGCGAGGTCGGAGTGCCACTCCGCCGGCTTGGCGCCGAAGCGATACTGGAAACGCTCGAGGAAACTGGCGGTGAGCGCGATCTCCGGAAGCAGGATCAGCACCTGCTTGCCGGCCCTAAGCGTCGCGGCGACCGCCTCGAAATAGACCTCGGTCTTGCCGGAACCGGTGACTCCATCGATCAGCGAGACCGAAAACTTTCTTTCTTCGACGGTCGTGAGCAGGTCGGCGGCGGCCTCCTTCTGCGGCCCCTCGAGGCGCGGCGCCGCGAAATCCGGATCGGGTGCGGCGACCACCGGCGGCGGCGGCATGAACACCGTTTCGAACACGCCCTGTGCGGCAAGTCCGTCGATCACTCCCGTAGAAACACCGGCTGCGTGGGCAAGGCCGGAGCGGGTCCAGGAGAAGCCATCGCTGGCCGTTGCAAGGACGCGCTCGCGCGCGGCGGTCATCCGTTCAGGGCGCCGCTCGGTCAGACGCAAGGCTTCGACCATCGGCTCGGGATCGAAGGCGGTCGGCGCGCGCAGCGCCATGCGGGCGACGAGGCCAGGTGGCGTGATCGTATAGGACGCCACCCAATCGAGAAAGGCGCGCATGTCGCAGGTGAGCGGCGGGCAGTCGAAGACCTTCTCGATCTCCTTCAACTTCTTCGGATCGACTGTGCCGTCGTCGAGGCCGTCCCAGACGACGCCGACGACAAGCCGCGGCCCGAGCGGCACCTGAACGATCGAGCCCGGCTCGACCGCCATGCCCTCTGGCACCGCATAGGAGTAGGGCCTCGGTGCCGGCATCGGCACCAGGACGGGCACCACGCGGCGGTCGAAGAGAGCGCCGAATAAATCGGTTGAATCAAGCGTCATTTTGCCGTGACCTTGCCACCGCTTTCGGTTAAAGAAAACTGCACAGCGAACCGCCGCCTTTGCAGGAGCAAGGGTTTGTCACGGTTCCACCCGAGTTTCAACGCGCGCGATTTCCGCCGTGGATTTTCCCGTGAGCGGAGAGGCGCCTGAACGGCTTAGTGCCAGAGGAAGACTCCCATGAAATTTTTCGTTGATACCGCCGATGTGAAGGAAATCCGGGAACTGAACGATCTCGGCCTGCTCGACGGCGTCACCACCAACCCGTCGCTGATCCTGAAGTCGGGCCGCGACATCGTCGAAGTCACCAAGGAAATCTGCTCGATCGTCGAAGGCCCGGTTTCGGCCGAAGTCACGGCAACCGAATACAGCGAGATGATGAAGGAAGCGGCTGCTCTTGCGAAGATCGCCGACAATATCTGCATCAAGCTGCCGCTGACGCTTGACGGCTTGAAGGCCTGCAAGGCGCTGACCTCGGACGGCCACCACACCAACGTCACCCTTTGCTTCTCCGCCAACCAGGCGCTGCTCGCCGCCAAGGCCGGCGCGACCTTCGTTTCGCCCTTCATCGGCCGCCTCGACGACATTGCCGTCGACGGCATGGACCTGATCCGCGAAATCCGCCACATCTTCGACAACTACGGCTACGAGACGGAAATCCTTGCCGCCTCGATCCGCACCGTTAACCACGTCAAGGAAGCCGCCCTGATCGGCGCCGACGTGGTCACTGCCCCGCCGGCCACGCTGAAGGCGCTGGTCAAGCACCCACTGACCGACAAGGGCCTGGAAATGTTCCTCGCCGATTGGGCCAAGACCGGCCAGAAGATCGGCTGATCGACACCGAGCTCGCGCACTGTATTGCAGGGCCTCGCAAAGATGCGGGGCCCTTTTGTCATTTCACCGGACTTTTGGATTTCTTCCAAATAGCGAAGCAGGGCAGCCGGCGAGCTATTCTTCCTCGTCAGCCGCCGAGGACATGCCGCCCTCCTCGGCGATCTCATAGGCAAGCTTGCCGCGCACGGCCGATTGGACGAGTTGCAGTGCGCGGTAATTTGCCGACGCCGTTCTCGCCGATGAAGAGGTTGACCCCGGTCAGATCCATGCGGATCGATCGCAGCGAACGGTAGTTCTCGGCAAGCATCGAGCGCAGCAAGCATGGACAAGTCTTAGCCGATCGGCGGCGCCACAGAACCATCAGGTCCCGATTTTCGTTTCTTCGGCAGAAGCGCGGGCAGAAAACTGCATAGTCGGCTTAGCCAAAATGGCGAAAACGGCGTCGCTATCGCGCGCAAGCTCGAGGACCGTATGGCGCTCGAGGGAGCGGGTCACTTCCATCGGGTCGCCATCAAGCGCCTCCGGAGGGATGAGATTGCCGACGCGAAAATCGAAAAGGTCGCCCTTCTTGTTCAGGAGCTCATGGAACACCGTCATGTCGCGCAGTTCCGTCGACCATTTGGCGAACCAATAGAACAGTCCGGAATTGCGCGCGCTCATATGCACCGGCAGGATCGGCAGGTTGTACTTGCGGGCAAAGCCGACGGCAGAGCTTTTCCAGGGGCGTTCATTGAGGCGCCCATCGGCCCAGTAGGCGATGCGACCGGACGGAAAGAGCACGGTTGCCTTACCTTCCTCAATCGCCCGGTTGGTGACCTGCAAAGTCTCGCGCGCCTTGAGCTTGCTCTTGTATTCCTCGCGCCATTCGACCGGGATGACCATCTCGACGAAACGTGGATTGATGCGGATGGCGTCGCGATTGGCGAAGAACATCATGTCGGGGCGGCGGCTCTTCAAGAGATCGAAAACCGCAATGCCGTCGGCGATGCCGGTCGGGTGGTTGCTGACGAGGAGAAATCCACCTCGTGCCGGAATCCGCTCCGCCTTGTCGACGCGGATGTCGAGATCGAGCAGCGAGCTCAAGTGTTCGAAAGCCTGGAAGCCCGGCATATTGGCGACGGAATTGGCGAACTCGATCGCCTTGCGGTAGTTGAGCAAGGTGTGGAGAAAGGGCCGCATCACCGGCCACAGAGGATGGCGAACGATCTTCTGGCCGCGCTCGGCGATCAGCGTGTCGACGATATGACCGGGCCGCCCCTGCGAGACCAGCGCAACTGCCTCTGCAAAATGCGCCAGCGCGCTCGCCGAATCACGTCTCGCCATGGTCCCATCCGCCGTTGCTGACCGAAGATCGCAATTCAATATGATCGAAGAATGACAAATTCCAAGAGGATGTTAGCGAAAACATAAGGGCCCGGCGGCATGCTCGGCAATGGAAAACAGTCAAAGAGCGATCGTCGGACCGACAATGAACGAACTTCTAGTGATAGGCCATCCCGAGGTGATAGCGGAGCGTCAGCGGTGGCTTGCAAACCTTGCGGAAGAACGCCGCCTGGCCGACAAGACGATCGAGGCCTATGAGCGGGACACGCGGCAATTCCTGACCTTTCTTACCGGGCATCTCGCCGGGCCGCCCAGGCTCGCAGATATCCGCACGCTCAGGCCGGCCGATCTGCGCGGCTTTCTCGCCCAGCGCCGCAAGGCCGGCGCCGGCGCGCGCACGCTTGGGCGCGGGCTTGCGGGGCTGCGCTCGTTCCTGCGCTACCTCGAGAAAAACGGCCTTGCCAACGCCGCCGGCGCCGGAGCCGTGCGCTCGCCGAAACAGCCGAAGTCGCTTCCGAAGCCCTTGACCGATCGGGATGCCCTGAAGGTCGTGACGGCGGATGCGCAGCTTGCCGAGGAGCCGTGGATCGTCGCCCGCAACGCGGCCGTGCTCACCCTCCTTTACGGCTGCGGATTGCGCATATCGGAAGCGCTCGACCTGACGCCCGACGATTTTTCAGGGGCGGCGTCGCTGCGCGTCACCGGCAAGGGCGGCAAGACCCGGATCGTCCCGCTGATCGCCGCGGCGATGGAGGCGGTGGCGACTTACCGGAAACTCTGCCCCTATCATGTTGGCTCTGGAGAGCCGCTCTTCCGCGGCGCTCGCGGCGCCAAGCTGCAGCCGGCGATCATCCAGCGCGAGATGCAGAAGCTGCGCTCTGCCCTTGGCCTTCCCGATTCGGCGACGCCGCATGCGCTGCGCCATTCCTTCGCGACTCATCTGCTCGCCGGCGGCGGAGATCTCCGCACCATCCAGGAACTGCTCGGCCATGCCAGTCTCTCGACGACGCAGGTCTATACCGGCGTCGATTCGGCACGGCTGCTGGAAATCTACGATCGAGCCCATCCGCGCGCCTAAAAGGGGCAAGATCCAAAAACGCTCACGCTTTTTTTCATCCGGCTCTACAATCGCCAGGCTCGCGCGTTAACCAAGCGCGTTAAGGAAGCTGTGACGGAGGGGGCTTAGTGTCACACTCATGACGACGATGACCAGACCCGTTCGCGATTTCGCGGCCAAGGCGGCCGACGGCCTGTCGTGGCTGATCGCACTCATGCACGTGCTGTTGGCCGCAAGCCTCCTCGCAGCCTTGCTCTCCGTCTCGGAGGCCGAGGCCGCGGAAGGCGACGACTGCGGTGGCAGCAATATCCTCGCAGGTCTCGAGCGGTCCGATCCGGCCCGTCTGGCGGCGATACGCCGCGAGGCGGATGCCGTACCGAACGGCAAGGGCCTGCTCTGGAGGATCGAAGGGCAAGGATTGGCGCCGTCCTTCCTGCTCGGCACCATGCATGTGACCGATCCGCGCGTGCTGGCCATGCCCGCCGGCGGCGCGGAAGCCTATGCCGGATCGCGGACCGTCGTCGTCGAATCCGACGAGATCATCGACGAGAGAAAGGCGAGCGCCGCCATCATGATGCGCCCCGATCTCACCATGTTCGCCGACAACCGGACGATTAACGATTTCCTGGAGCCGAAGGACCGAGCACTTCTCGAAAACGGCCTCAAGGCGCGCGGCATTCCCCTGCCGCTGGTCGCCAAGATGAAGCCCTGGATGATCGCCAGCTTCGTCGCCCTGCCGGCCTGCGAATTCAGCCGCAAGGCTGCGGGCGCATCGTTCCTCGACAAGAAGCTCGCCGAGGATGCAGTGAGCCAGGGCAAGACGCTGAAGGGACTGGAAAGCCTGGTCGAGCAGCTTTCCGCGATGGATTCGCTTCCCGTCGAGTGGCATCTAAGGGCGCTGATCGACACGCTCGCGCTCGGCAAGACGATCGACGACGTGCTGGCGACGATGACCGACCTCTATCTCGCCGGCGACACCGGCATGATCATGCCGATGATGCGGTCGGTGGCCGAAAAGATCTCGCCCGGCGATCTCGGCTACGCCGATTTCGAGCAGCGAATCATCATCGATCGCAACCGGATCATGTCGGTGAGGGCTGAACCCATCCTGAAACAGGGCAACGTCTTCATGGCTGTCGGCGCGCTGCACTTGCCGGGCAAGGAAGGACTTGTCGAACTCCTGCGCCAGCAGGGCTTCACCCTCACGCCGGTCAACTGACCGGCCGGCGCGCCGGTTCGTTGACTTGAGCGAGCAAGGCCGGAACGATCGCCTTGTGAAAGGGCGTGATCGCGGCGAGATAGAAATAGCCGAACAGGTTCCTGCGGCGCACCAGCGTCGTGACGCCGATCACCTGGCTGTCGGCCGGCCCATCGCGCACCTCCACGACGATCCGGAAATCCAGATGCCGGTCGTCGAGGCCGAGGACCATCTCTCGATCGCTGCCGCTGAGGATCGGGAAGGCACCGACGAGGCTGGCATCTCCGGACGGGGCGCCGGCCTTGAGGCTGAGCGGCGCAACGACGCGATTGCGCAAGGCCAGGAGGCTGCGAATCCAGCGCGGTGCGCTTCCAAGCGCCCGCCGTGCCGCTTCATGCGCCGTCATGCGTTCGCCGAGAAAGAGAAGCTCATAGCAGTCCGCCCAGTCGGCCCCGGGCAGGCAGGCGTTGGGCAAGCGGGCGGCAACGCTGCGAGGTTTCATGAACGCGTCCTTTCGCTATCGCCGGTTGGCTCCGGCGGCGGTCTGAGGGTGGAGCGTTCATGATTGCGCCGGATGACGACTGAAGGCAGGGGGCGGCTTGTCGCAGCCCCCGCGCCAATTGTCACACGGACCGATCACATGTGGATCGGCTTGAAGAAGGTCGCAAGCGCTGCTTCCTTGACCGCCTCCGACATGGTCGGATGCGCGTGGCAGGTGCGGCCGAGATCCTCGGACGATCCACCGAACTCCATCAGCACGGCGATCTCGTGGATCATCTCGCCGGCGCCGAAGCCGATGATATGGCCGCCGAGCACCCGGTCGGTCTCCTTGTCGGCGAGGATCTTCACGAACCCGTCGGCCTGGAGCATGGCGCGGGCACGGCCATTGGCGGTGAACGGGAATTTGCCGACCTTGTAGGCGACGCCGGCCGCCTTCAGTTCCTCTTCGGTCTTGCCAACGGAAGCGACCTCCGGCTGGGTGTAGACGACACCCGGAATGACATCGTAGTTCACATGGCCGGCCTGTCCGGCGATTATTTCCGCCACGGCCACGCCCTCGTCCTCGGCCTTGTGAGCGAGCATCGGCCCGCGCACCACATCACCGATCGCGTAGACGCCGGCGATGCTCGTCTGGAAGTGGCGGTCGATCTCGACCCGGCCGCGCGCGTCGAGCACGACACCGGCCTTGGCGAGACCCATGCCTTCGGTGCAGGGCTTGCGGCCAGTCGCGACCAGCACGACCTCCGCATCGAGGGTCGTTGCTTCGCCGCCCTTGACCGGCTCGAAGGTCACCCTCACAGCGTTTTCCGACTTCACGACGCCGGTCACCTTGGCACCGAGCTTGATGTCGATGCCCTGCTTCGCCAGCATCCGCTGGAGCTGCTTGGCGACCTCGCCGTCCATGCCGCCAAGGATCGTGTCGAGGAACTCGACAACAGTTACCTTGGCGCCGAGACGCGCCCAGACCGAGCCGAGCTCGAGGCCGATGACGCCGCCGCCGACGACGATCATGCTGGCCGGGACCTTCTCCAGCTCGAGAGCGCCGGTCGAGGAGATGATCACCTTCTCGTCGAACTCGAGCTCGACGCCCGGAATGCCGGCGACATCCGAGCCGGTGGCGATGACGACGTTCCTGGCTTCGAGAACCTGTTCCTCGCCCTTGTCGTTGGTGACGGAGACCTTGCCTTGGCCAAGCACCTTGCCGGTACCCTGGAAGCCATCGATCTTGTTCTTCTTGAAGAGGAACGACACGCCGTCGACATTGGCCTTAACGGTGGCGTCCTTGTGGGCCAGCATTTTCTGGAGATTGAGTTTCGGGCTTGCGACCTCGACGCCCAGCGCATCGAGGCCATGCGCGGCGTGATGGAACATCTCGGAGGCATGCAGCAGCGCCTTGGAAGGAATGCAGCCGACATTGAGGCAGGTGCCGCCATAGGTGCTGCGCTTCTCGACAACCGCAACCTTCATGCCCAGCTGCGCCGCCTTGATGGCGCAGACATAGCCGCCGGGGCCGCTACCGATAACGATGAGATCATAAGCCATGTGATAATCCTTCTGGGAGGCTTGTTGAAAGGGCGGTCATCGCCCGCCGCTGACATTGAGGATGGCTCCCGTCACATAAGCCGCCTTATCCGACAGGAGATAGAGAATTGCGTCGGCCACTTCGCCGGCCGTGCCGGGGCGCTGCATCGGGATCGACGGCGCCATGTCGCGGGCCCGATCCGGCAAGCCGCCGGACGCATGAATATCCGTGTCGATGATGCCGGGGCGAGCGGCATTCACACGGATACCCTCGGACGCCACTTCGCGTGCGAGACCGACGGTGAAGCTGTCGATCGCGCCTTTCGTGGCGGCATAGTCGACATATTGACCCGGCGCGCCCAGCACGGCCGCGACGGAGGAGAGATTGACAATCGAGCCGCCCGATCCGCCGTGCCGCGTCGACATCCGCAGCACGGCTTCGGCCGCGCAACGGATCGCGCCGGTCACATTGACGCGGAACATCCGTTCCAGCCGCTCCGTCGCGATGTCATCGATCCGCTGCGGCGACCCGATAATGCCGGCATTGTTGACCAAACCGTCGAGCCGGCCGAAGGCGGCATCGACCGCCGAAAAGATCGCCTTCACCCCATCCTCGGAGCCGACATCGCCCTGGATGGCGATCGCCGAGCCGCCTGCCCCGGCGATTTGACGAACGACATCGTCGGCCGCCTGTCGGTTGGAGGCATAGTTGACCGCCACTTGCCAGCCTTCCGATGCCGCGGCTAGGCAGACGGCGGCGCCGATGCCGCGGCTGCCGCCCGTGACGAGAAGGACACGCCCGCCACTCATCCGGCACATCCTTTGAACGCGAAGACGTCGGAACTGTCGGACGAGGCCTTGCCGTTGCCCCAGGCGCTCGACTGGCGCAGCGACGGGCCGAAATCCGGGAGCAGGATCTGCCGGGCAGCTGGTGCATCCTCGGCCTGAAGCAAGCCGATCGTGCCAGCGCTATCGACGGCATAGATCGGGCCCTGCCATACGGTGCAGGCCGTCAGTTCGGCGCCCGTCACGTCCCCCGTCGGACAATCGTGCATGACGATCCCGTTCGGCCGTTCCGGTTCCCCGGAGGGCAATACGACGCCGTCGAGCGACACTCCGGTGCCCGCGACGCTGATCTTGAAATGATTGCTGGTGACCGCCGCTTCCGATCCGACCGGCTCGAAGCGCAGCTCATAGCCACCGGCCGGATCGGCATAGATCGCCTGGACCTGCTTGCAATCCTCGGCAAGCGCCGGGAGAGCGGCCAGTGCCAGCGCCAAGGAAGCAAGGATGGCTGTCCGGCCGGACATCTTCAGGCAGCCTTTTCGGTCGCGAGCTTCAGGCCGAGCGCAATGAAGACGAGGCCGCTGGTCCGGTCGATCCACTTGCTCGCCCGCGTGAAGGTGGCCCGCATCCGTGGCGTCGTCATGAACAGGCTGACGCCGACGAACCAGAGGATGAGAGCGCTCGCCATGACAAGGCCGTAGCCAAACTTCACGAGCAACGGCGTGTGCGCCCCGACAACCGTAGAGAAGATCGACAGGAAGAAGAAAACCGCTTTCGGATTGAGCGCATTGGCGGCGAAGCCAAGCGCGAAGGCCTTCAACGCCGACTGGCTCCCACGCGCCCCGGCGTCCTCGGCCTGCTCTACGGTAATCTCAGTCTGTCCGGCCCTAAGCGCCTTGACACCGATATAGATCAGGTAAGCGACACCGCACCATTTGACGATGTTGAAGAGGTAGATCGATTGCGAAATGATCAGCCCAAGGCCGAGGACGGTATAGCTGACATGGAACATCAGCGACGCGCCGATGCCGAAAGAGGTGATGATCGCCGCCCGCCGGCCGTTCACAAGCGACTGGCGCATCACCATGGCGAGATCCGCTCCAGGCGAGACGATGGCGAAGGAAAAGATCGCCATCAGCGATGCGAGTTCGATCAGGTAAGCGCTCATGGTTGCCACCGGTGCGTTGAAGATCAAGATGAAGCCGCAAGAGCCTGAATGCGCGCATAGCGTGCTTTGCAGACACTAGCCTCCTGCTTCATCGCTGTCGAGCGGGCCGCATCGACGGTTGCGCGCGGCGGGAACGAAACGGGGGCTCACGCCCCCGCCTTGGCTTAGAGGTCGAGCACCAGACGTTCCGGATCCTCGAGGCTGTCCTTGACGCGCACCAGGAAGGTCACGGCTTCCTTGCCATCGACGATGCGGTGATCGTAGGAGAGCGCCAGATACATCATCGGACGGATGACAACCTGGCCGCCGATCGCGACCGGGCGGTCCTGGATCTTGTGCATGCCGAGGATGCCCGACTGCGGCGCATTGAGGATCGGCGAGGACATCAGCGAACCGTAGACGCCACCGTTGGAGATGGTGAAGGTGCCGCCCTGCATGTCGGCCATCGACAGCGTTCCGTCGCGTGCCGCCTTGCCGAGACGGCCGATTTCCTTCTCGATTTCGGCAATCGACATCTGATCGGCATCCCGTACGACTGGCACGACAAGGCCCTTGTCGGTGCCGACGGCCACGCCGACATGGCAGAAGTTCTTGTAGATGATGTCGGTGCCGTCGATCTCGGCGTTGACAGCCGGCAACTCCTTCAGAGCATGCGTGACGGCCTTGGTGAAGAAGCCCATGAAGCCGAGCTTCACGCCGTGCTTTTTCTCGAAGATGTCCTTGTACCTGTTTCGCAGGCTCATGACGGCGCTCATGTCCACCTCGTTGTAGGTGGTGAGCATCGCGGCGGTGTTCTGCGCGTCCTTGAGACGCCGGGCGATCGTCTGACGCAGGCGGGTCATCTTGACGCGCTCTTCGCGGACGGCGTCTTCTGCCGGCGCCGGCGCACGGGCCTGGATCTTGGCCGGTTCGGCGGCTGCGGGCGCCGAAATTCCCTTGACGACAGCGGCGAGCACATCGCCCTTCAGCACCTGACCGCGCTTGCCGGAACCGTCGAGCTGGTCGGCGGAAAGATTGTTTTCGGCGATGAGCTTAGCGGCCGCCGGAGCCGGCGGCATGGAGGACTGAGTCTGCGGTGCGGCGGCTGCCGGCTTCGCGGCGGGAGCAGCGGCAGCGGGCTCGGCCTTCTTCTCGGCCGGCGCCGGAGCGGCTGCGGCGGCACCCGCGCCTTCGGCGATCTGGCCGAGCAACGCGCCGAGACCGACGGTCTCACCCGCCTGCGCGACGATTTCGCTGAGCGTGCCGGCGGACGGCGCAGGCACTTCGATCGTCACCTTGTCGGTCTCGAGCTCGAGGATCGGCTCGTCGGCCTTGATCGCATCGCCGACCTTCTTGAACCAGGTCCCGACGGTCGCTTCGCTGACGGATTCGCCGAGGGTAGGAACGCGGATTTCTGTTGCCATGATTTTTGTTCCGTTGATCAGATATCTGTTTCTGTCGATTGGCAGGCGGCGAGGGACTTGATCAGCCCCCCAGCGCATCCTCGAGGAAGGCGTTGAGCTGCGCCATGTGCTTGGACATCAGGCCCGTCGCCGGGGAAGCGGCGGCCGGACGGCCGGTGTAGCGCACCCGCTGATACTTGGCGTCGATATGGGCAAGAACCCATTCGAGGTAGGGGTCGATGAACGACCAGGCGCCCATGTTCTTCGGCTCTTCCTGGCACCAGACCATCTCCGCGTGGCGGAAGCGGCTGAGCTCATTGATGAGCGCTTTCGCCGGGAACGGGTAGAGCTGCTCGACGCGGAGCAGATAGATGTCGTCGATGCCGCGCTTCTCGCGCTCTTCGAGAAGATCGTAATAGACCTTGCCCGAGCACATCACGACGCGACGGATCTTCGAATCCTTCTGCAGCTTGATCGGACCGTCCTTGATGACCTCGGCGTCGTCCCACAGCAGCCGGTGGAAGGAGCTCTCGCCGGCCATTTCCGACAGGCTGGAGACCGCCCGCTTGTGGCGCAGCAGCGATTTCGGCGTCATCAGGATCAGCGGCTTGCGGAAGTCGCGCTTCACCTGGCGGCGCAGGATGTGGAAGTAGTTTGCCGGCGTCGTGACGTTGGCGACCTGCATGTTGTCTTCCGCGCAGAGCTGCAGAAACCGTTCGAGACGCGCGGAGGAGTGCTCCGGTCCCTGGCCTTCATAGCCGTGCGGCAGCAGGCAGACGAGGCCGGACATGCGCAGCCACTTGCGCTCGCCGGACGAGATGAACTGGTCGAAAACCACCTGAGCGCCGTTGGCGAAGTCGCCGAACTGGGCTTCCCACAGCGTCAGCGCGTTTGGACGGGCAAGCGAATAGCCGTATTCGAAGCCGAGCACCGCCTCTTCCGAGAGCATCGAGTTGATGACCTCGTAGCGCGCCTGGGTAGGCGACAGGTTGGCGAGCGGAATGTAGCGTTCCTCGGTCTCCTGATCGTAGAGGACCGAGTGGCGCTGCGAGAACGTGCCGCGCTCGCAGTCCTGGCCCGATAGGCGGATCTTCGTGCCCTCGGTGACGAGCGTTCCGAAGGCGAGCGCTTCCGCCATCGCCCAGTCGATACCCTCGCCGGTCTGGAC
The DNA here is from genome assembly GCF_002531555.1 of Sinorhizobium sp. BJ1. NCBI lineage: Bacteria > Pseudomonadati > Pseudomonadota > Alphaproteobacteria > Hyphomicrobiales > Rhizobiaceae > Sinorhizobium > Sinorhizobium sp. BJ1. The sequence continues at coordinate 111,083 of NZ_NWTH01000015.1, read as the reverse complement.
CATGTTGGCGCGGTTCTCCATGAAGCGCTGGATGGTGCGATGCGCGCTGAAGCCAGCCGGGATCTCGGAGATCTTGCGGCCGACTTCCTTCAGCTGCTTCATCGGCACCGAGGTCCGGCCGCGGCGCTGCTCATCCTGGTTGTCGGCGGTGCGCAGGCCCGACCAGGCACCGTCGAGCCAATCGGCCTTGTTCGGCTTGTAGGACTGGCCGGCCTCGAACTCCTGCTCGAGACGAGCGCGCCAGTCGGCCTTCATCTTCTCGACCTCGCCGTCGTTCATGAGTCCTTCGGCGACCAGCCTTTCCGAATAGACCTGGACGACCGTCTTGTGGGCGCGAATGGCCTTGTACATCTTCGGCTGGGTGAACGCCGGCTCGTCGCCCTCGTTGTGGCCGAAGCGGCGATAGCAGAACATGTCGACGACGACCGGCTTGTGGAACTTCATCCGGAACTCAGTCGCAACCTTGGCCGCGTAGACCACGGCTTCCGGGTCATCGCCATTCACGTGGAAGATCGGCGCTTCGATCATCTTCGCCACGTCCGAAGGATAGGGCGAGGACCGAGAGAAGGCCGGGTTCGTGGTGAAGCCGATCTGGTTATTGATGATGAAGTGCACGGTACCGGCAACGCGGTGGCCGCGCAAACCGGAGAGACCGAGGATTTCTGCGATGACGCCCTGGCCGGCGAAGGCCGCGTCGCCATGCAGCAGCAGCGGCATGACCTTGACGCGTTCGCGCAGCGGAATGATGTCGCCCTCGAACACGGTCGCCATCTGGTCCTGCTTGGCGCGCGCCTTGCCCATGACGACCGGGTTGACGATCTCCAGATGCGACGGGTTCGCCGTCAGCGACAGGTGCACCTTGTTGCCGTCGAATTCGCGGTCGGAGGAAGCGCCGAGGTGGTACTTGACGTCGCCCGAGCCTTCGACGTCGTCCGGCGCATAGGAGCCGCCCTTGAACTCGTGGAAGATGGCGCGGTGCGGCTTGGCCATGACTTGGGAGAGGACGTTGAGGCGGCCGCGATGGGCCATGCCGAGAACGATCTCCTTGAGACCGAGCTGGCCGCCGCGCTTGATGAGCTGTTCGAGCGCCGGAATGAGCGACTCGCCGCCGTCGAGGCCGAAGCGCTTGGTGCCCTTGTACTTGACGTCGATGAACTGCTCGAAGCCTTCCGCCTCGATCAGCTTCTGCAGGATTGCCCGCTTGCCCTCAGGCGTGAATTCGACGCCCTTGTCCGGTCCCTCGATCCGCTCCTGGATCCAGGCCTTCTCCTCAGGGTTGGACATATGCATGAATTCGACGCCCATCGTCGAGCAATAGGTTCGCTCGAGGATTTCGACCATTTCGCGCACGGTCGCGTATTCGAGCCCAAGCACGTTGTCGATGAAGATCTTGCGGTCGTAGTCCTTCTCTTCGAAACCATAGGTTTTCGGTGCGAGCTCGTCGTAATCCTCGACCGGATCGGCGAGGCCCAACGGGTCGAGCTTGGCATGCAGGTGGCCGCGCATGCGATAGGCGCGGATCATCATGATGGCGCGGACGGAATCGCGCGTCGATTGATGAACCTCGGCCTCGCTGACCGGCACGCCGGTCGCGGCAGCGGCTTCCTCCGCCTTCGCCTTGACCTTCTTCTCGACGACCTTTTCGACGGTGCCCCAATCGCCGTCGAGCGCGGAGACGAGTTCGCCATTGGCGGCGATCGGCCAGTTCTTCTTCTTCCAGGAGGCTCCCTTGGCTGCCTTCACCACATCTTCGGGCCTGTCGGCAAGTGCCTTGAAGAAGGACTGCCATTCGGCCGAAACGGACGACGGGTCCGCTTCATAGCGCGCATAGAGCTGCTCGATATAGGCGGCGTTGGCGCCGTCCAGAAACGAAGTGAGCTGGAATTGCTCGTTGGCCTCTTGCCTTGTCATGGTCTCTCGCGGACTTGGGTCCGCCTCCTGACTCTAAGTTGGGTCGCCGGATTGTCCGGTCATGTTTGCCTGAAGTCCGGATCAGGATGGCCTTCGAAAGGTCGGACATCCGTCCTTCATCATCGTGTCGTTCGTGGCTCTATCGGGGCGGCACCGGAGCCGCCCCGGGAAAGTTCGTCAGCCCTTCAGGACTTCGACGAGGGTCTTGCCGAGGCGGGCCGGCGACGGCGAGACGCGGATGCCGGCCGATTCCATCGCCGCGATCTTGTCTTCCGCGCCGCCCTTGCCGCCGGAGATGACGGCACCGGCATGGCCCATGGTGCGGCCGGGAGGCGCCGTGCGGCCGGCGATGAAGCCGACCATCGGCTTCTTGCGGCCGCGCTTGGCTTCGTCCTTGAGGAACTGCGCCGCATCCTCTTCCGCCGAGCCGCCGATCTCGCCGATCATGATGATCGACTTGGTCTCGTCGTCGGCGAGGAACATTTCCAGGACGTCGATGAATTCGGTGCCCTTCACCGGGTCGCCGCCGATGCCGACAGCGGTCGTCTGGCCGAGACCCTCATTGGTGGTCTGGAACACCGCCTCGTAGGTGAGCGTGCCGGAGCGCGACAGCACGCCGACCGAGCCCTTGCGGAAGATGTTGCCCGGCATGATGCCGATCTTGCATTCGTTCGGGGTCAGCACACCCGGGCAGTTCGGGCCGATGAGGCGCGAAGTCGACTTCTCGAGCCGCGCCTTGACCTTGACCATGTCGGCGACCGGAATGCCCTCGGTGATGCAGACGATCAGCGGAATTTCCGCGTCGATCGCCTCGATGATCGCCGCCGCGGCACCGGCCGGCGGAACATAGATGACCGAAGCATTGGCGCCGGTCGCCTCACGGCCCTCGGCAACCGTCGCGAAGATCGGCAGTTGCTCGCCCTTGGAACCGGTCCAGGTCTCGCCGCCCTTCTTCGGGTGGATGCCGCCGATCATCTTCGTGCCGTTATAGGCAAGCGCCTGTTCGGTATGGAAGGTGCCGGTCTTGCCGGTCAGGCCCTGGACGAGAACCTTGGTGTCTTTGTTGATCAGGATGGACATGAAACCTCAGGCTCCCTTGACGGCTGCAACGATCTTCTGGGCGGCATCGTCCAGATCATCGGCGGAGATGACGTTGAGGCCCGATTCATTGATGATCTTCTTGCCGAGTTCGACATTGGTGCCTTCGAGGCGGACGACGAGCGGCACCTTGAGGCCGACTTCCTTGACCGCAGCAAGCACGCCTTCGGCGATGACGTCGCACTTCATGATGCCGCCGAAGATGTTGACCAGGATGCCCTTCACGGCCGGATCGGCGGTGATGATCTTGAAGGCGTGGGTGACCTTCTCCTTGGAAGCGCCGCCGCCGACATCGAGGAAGTTCGCCGGCTCGGCGCCGTAGAGCTTGATGATGTCCATCGTCGCCATGGCAAGGCCGGCGCCGTTGACCATGCAGCCGATATTGCCGTCGAGGGCGACATAGGCGAGGTCGTGCTTCGACGCTTCGATTTCCTTCTCGTCTTCTTCGGTCGTGTCGCGCAGCGCGACGACGTCCTCGTGGCGGAAGAGCGCATTGCCGTCGAAGGACACCTTGGCATCGAGGACGCGCATGCGGCCGTTCTTCATGACGATCAGCGGGTTGACCTCGAGCAGGCTCATGTCCTTCTCGACGAAGGCCTTGTAGAGGATCGGGAAGAGTTTTTCGGCGTCGGCGCGCGCTTCGCCTTCGAGCTTCAGCGCATCGGCCAGCGCCTTCAGGTCGTCAGCGGTGACGCCCTTATTGGGATCGATCGCAACGGTGACGATCTTTTCCGGCGTATGCTCGGCAACTGCCTCGATATCCATGCCGCCCTCGGTCGAAACCACGAAGGCAACCTGGCCGACGGAGCGATCGACGAGGATCGAGAGATAGAGTTCGCGGTCGATGTCGGCGCCGTCCTCGATATAGAGGCGGTTGACCTGCTTGCCGGCCGGGCCGGTCTGCTTGGTCACCAGCGTATTGCCGAGCATATCCTTGGCATTGGCAACGACCTCGTCGACCGATTTCGCCAGCCGCACGCCGCCCTTGGCATCGGGCCCGAGTTCCTTGAACTTGCCCTTGCCGCGGCCGCCGGCATGGATCTGGCTCTTCACGACGTAAAGCGGTCCCGGCAGCTTTTTCGCGGCCGCTTCGGCTTCGTCGGCGGAGAAGATCGCGACACCTTCCGCGACCGGCGCGCCGTAGCTCTTCAGCAGAGCCTTGGCCTGATATTCATGGATGTTCATGAGTTCTTTCCTGTCTGATTGGCCTGTCTGATTGGCCCGGCGGCGGTTACTTCAGGCTGGGCGCAATGCCGATGCAGGCTTCGCAAAGGCCGGCCACGGCACCGACCGACTTGTCGAAGGCTTCCTTCTCGCCCTTGTTGAGGTCGATCTCGATGATGCGCTCGACGCCGCCGGCGCCGATGACCGTCGGCACGCCGACATACATGTCCTTGACGCCGTACTGGCCGGAGAGATGCGCCGCGCAGGGAAGCACGCGCTTCTTGTCCTTGAGGTAGGCTTCAGCCATCTCGATCGCGGAAGCCGCCGGAGCGTAATAGGCCGAGCCGGTCTTCAGAAGGCCGACGATCTCCGCGCCGCCGTCACGGGTGCGCTGGATGATTTCTTCGAGGCGTTCCTTGGTGACCCAACCCATCTGGACAAGATCGGTCAGCGGAATGCCGGCGACGGTCGAATAGCGGGCGAGCGGCACCATCGTGTCGCCATGGCCGCCGAGAACGAAGGCGGTGACGTCCTGGACCGAAACGTTGAATTCCTGGGCGAGGAAGAGACGGAAGCGCGAGGAGTCGAGCACGCCTGCCATGCCCACAACCTTGTTCTTCGGCAGGCCGGAGAACTTCTGCAGCGCCCAGACCATGGCGTCGAGCGGGTTGGTGATGCAGATGACGAAGGCGTTCGGAGCATATTTCTTGATGCCGGCGCCGACCTGTTCCATGACCTTCAGATTGATGCCGAGCAGGTCGTCGCGGCTCATGCCGGGCTTGCGCGGGACGCCGGCGGTGACGATGCAGACGTCGGCGCCTTCGATCGCCGCATAGTCGCTGGCGCCCGTCAGCGATGCGTCGAAACCTTCGACCGGCGAGGACTGGGCGATGTCGAGGCCCTTACCCTGGGGGACGCCGTCGGCAATGTCGAATAGGACGATATCGCCCAGTTCCTTCAGGCCGGCGAGGTGCGCCAGCGTGCCACCAATCATCCCTGAACCAATAAGTGCGATCTTGTTGCGCGCCATGAATGTGCTTCCTTTGTGATCCATGATCGAGGCCTGAAACGCGGCAAACGCCAAACCTTCGCGGAAAGCCCTTAAACGGCAAATGGTAAAATATCAATCGATACTTTTTGGCGAAGCAAATTCAATCGGTTAGAACATAAAATTCTTACGTAAAGGTAAGATTTGCCGTCACTGTTGCGTCACTGAAACGCCGTATTTTCAGTATGTTGGGCGGCATATTCTTCGCTCTGCATCTCGATGAGGCGTGAAACCGTGCGGTCGAATTCGAACCCCTCGGTACCCTTCTTGGCGATCAGTAGCCGTTCCGGTTCGGCGGCGGCCGAGGCGAAGAGGCGGGCACCCTGGTCGTAGAGCGCGTCGACCAGGATGATGAAGCGCTTCGTTTCATTGCGCATATGCGGACCGAGATGCGGAACGCGGTCGACGAAGACCGTCCTGTACTGCGACAGGATGGCGAGATAGTCGGCCGCGCCGAGCGGCTGCGCGCAGAGATCGGCGAAGGAAAAGCGGGCGCAATGACCGACGGCGGCCGGCACACGGATCTTCCGCCCCTTTCGTCCGATCTCCGTCGAGGTGACGGGCGCGCCGCCGGTCTCGACATACCAGGCGCGATCCATTGCGGCTTCCGCATCCGATCCGAGCGGCGACAGCCAGACGGGATGCCCGTCCGTCTTGCGCAGGCGATAGTCGGTATCCGTGTCGAGCGAGATGATTTCCGTGCTGGCCTTCAGGAGGTCGATGAAAGGCAGAAAGAGACCGCGGTTGAGGCCGTCGCGATAAAGCTCGGACGGCTCCACGTTCGAGGTCGCCACGAGAACGCAGCCCTTGGCGAAGAGCTCGCCAAAGAGGCGCCCGAGGATCATCGCATCGGCAATATCGGTGACCGAGAACTCGTCGAAACACAGGAGCCGTGCCTCGGCGAAGAGCTCCGAAGCGACCGGCGGTATCGGATCGGCCTGCTTGGTCTCGCCGTTCTTGAGCTTCTGCCGGTGCTTGTAGATGCGCTCGTGCACATCCGCCATGAACTCGTGGAAATGGGCGCGCCGCTTGCGCTGTATCGGCACCGCGCCGAAGAACATGTCCATCAGCATGGTCTTGCCACGGCCGACGCCGCCATGGATGTAGAGGCCCTTGACCGGCGGGTGGTCCTTCTTGCGGGCGGCGAACAGCCAGCCGAGCGCATTGGCTTTGCGCGACGGCCGGCTGGCAAGCAGCTCCGCCGTCAGATGGTCGAGCCGCCTTGCTATCGCAAATTGAGCCGGATCACGCTGCCGCTCCCCGGCCGCAACGAGCGCCTCGAGCTTGTGGAGAATGCTGTCGTCAGGATTGAGCACGATGCACCTGGATGGACCAGGGGCTGTTTTGAAAGGTGAGACTTAAGGCTGCAGGCGGAAGCCCCACCCCGACAACAGGCCGTAAAGAGGTCCGGCAGGAAAGCCGGACCGGAGAGTAGGTCAACGGCTGAGGCTAACCGGCTGGCCGCCATTGGTAGAGCCGTCGAAGCGTGAATCGGCGGTCTTGTAAAGGCGGGCGATCGGGGTGCCGTTGCGATCCTTGAGCACGACCTGCTTGCCGGCCACCTCCCAGGATCCCATGGTCGTCAGTTCGCCGGCGCAGCCGCGGGTACCGCCGCGCGAGCCGCTTCCGAGATTGGTCAGCGTCAGGAACATGTCGCAGGAACTGCCGGCGCTCGAAACCCGCCAATTGCCGACCATCGATTCCTTCGTCACGTCGAGGCCGCCGGTGGCGGCGGCCACTTGCGTGCCCCCCGGCGCGCCGGGTGCCGGCGTGCCGCCCGTCGGAGCGCTCGGGAATTGCGAGGTGTTGGTCGTCGGATCCGGGAGCTGGCCCGACGAGACCGACGGCACCGGCTGCGCTTGCAACGGGGCAGGCGCGGCAGAAACATCCTGAGAACCGAAGCCACCAAAGGATGTCCGCTGGCATCCGGTCAGCGCAAGCACAATAACAAGCCCCGCCGCCGCATGAAAAACCCGCATGTGTTTACCCCCGATATTGTCCGCGAACCATGATGCAATGCGATAATAAAGGCCGAATTACAGCAAATCCACCTGTGAGATCAAGGCGTCGCATTTCGGTCTTGGCTGTTGCACGATGGAAACGATTGAGATCGGGCGCGGAAAAGCGGTTCTGACCATTCGTCCGGAGACGGAATATTGGGCTCAGTGGCTGACACCGGCATAGGCGCGTTCGCCCCAAAGCGCTTCGACTGCCCGGTTTCGGCCGCAGCCGTTGCGATAGTACCAGTAGCGGATCGGATTCCGCCCCGCGAAATCCTGATGATAGTCCTCGGCAGGCCAGAACTTCGAGGTTCCTTCGACGGGCGTGACGATCGGCCTGCCGAGTTCGGCCTCGGCCTTGATCTTCTCGGCCTTGGCCTGCATCGCCTGCTGCTCGGTGAGCGCGTGGATCGCCGTCGTGTAGGAGAAGCCGCGATCGCAGAACTGGCCGCCGCCATCGGTCGGGTCCGTCGTGTGGAACAGCACCCCGACGAGATCCGCATAGGAGATCTTGTCGGGATCGAACTTGATCCGCACCACCTCCCGGTGTCCGCCCTTCGCATAGTTTTCGTAGGTCGGATTCTCGCTCTTGCCGCCGGCATAACCGGAAATCGTCTCGAGAACGCCGGCCACGTCGTCGAAGTCGCTCTCGACGCACCAGAAACAGCCGCCGGCGAAGATCGCATATTGCGGCTCGGCCGCCCGCGCCGGCGACAGGAAAAGGCAGCTCACGGCGATTCCGAAGGCCAGGCGAAGCATGGGCGACCCTCCACCTTCTATTACCTATGCGCCTCGCGACGGCTTTCAAATCACTTAGCGACACGTCGACGTGAGTGCCGTGATACGCAAACGGCGGGCTCAGAGCCCGCCGCCGGATTGGCATCGATTGTTGGAGCTGCGCGCTCAGAACCGGCGCTCGACCAGCATCTTCTTGATCTCGCCGATCGCCTTGGCCGGGTTCAACCCCTTCGGACAGGCCTGGGCGCAGTTCATGATCGTGTGGCAGCGGTAAAGCCGGAACGGATCCTCGAGGTTGTCGAGGCGCTCGCCGGTCGCCTCGTCTCTGGAGTCGATCAGCCAGCGATAGGCTTGCAGCAGAACGGCAGGACCCAGATAGCGGTCGCCGTTCCACCAGTAGCTCGGACAGGAGGTCGAGCAGCAGGCACAGAGAATGCACTCGTAGAGCCCGTCGAGTTTCTGGCGGTCTTCGTGGCTCTGCCGCCATTCCTTGGCCGGCGTCGGCGACACTGTCTTCAGCCACGGCTCGATCGAGCGGTGCTGGGCGTAGAAATTGGTCAGATCCGGCACCAGGTCCTTGACGACCGGCATATGCGGCAGCGGGTAGATCTTCACCGACCCGTTGATCTCGTCCATGCCCTTCGTGCAGGCGAGCGTGTTGGTCCCGTCGATGTTCATCGCGCAGGAGCCGCAGATGCCCTCGCGGCAGGAGCGGCGCAGCGTCAGCGTCGGATCGATCTTGTTCTTGATGTAGAGCAGGCCGTCGAGGACCATCGGGCCGCAATCGTCGACATCGATATAGTAGGTATCGACCCGCGGGTTCTTTCCGTCGTCCGGATTCCAGCGGTAGACGCGGTATTCGCGCAGCTTCGTCGCGCCGACCGGCTTCGGCCAGACCTTGCCTTCGGTGATCTGCGAGTTCTTGGGAAGAGCGAGTTCAACCATGTGCCTTAGTCCTCGACATCAGTAGACGCGCGCCTTCGGCTCGATCTTTTTGGGATCGATGCCGTCGGCGATAAGCTCGGCATGGACCGGACGATAGTCGAGCCGAACCTCGCCGGTGTCGTTGACCCAGGCGAGCGTGTGCTTGCGCCAGTTGACGTCGTCGCGGCCGCCGAGCGGGCCGTCCTTGTAGTCCTCGCGGGCATGCGCGCCGCGGCTTTCCTTGCGCGCCTCGGCGCCGTAGACCGTGGTGATGGCGTTGGCCATCAGGTTCTCGAGTTCCAGCGTCTCGACCAGGTCGGAGTTCCAGATCATCGACCGGTCGGTTACCTTGACGTCCGGCATTTCCTTCCAGATGGCGGAGAGGCGCTGGCAGCCGGATTCGAGCGACTCTTGGGTGCGGAATACGGCCGCGTCTTCCTGCATGGCGCGCTGCATCTTGTCGCGCAGCACCGCCGTTGAGGTGCCGCCCCTGGCATGGCGCAGCCGGTCGAAGCGCTCCATGATCCGGTCCGAGGCAGCCGTGTTGATCTCCGGCACCGCCTCATTGCGGTCGATGATCTGGCCGGCGCGGATCGCCGCGGCGCGACCGAAGACGACGAGGTCGATCAGCGAGTTCGAACCGAGGCGGTTGGCGCCATGCACCGAGGCGCAGCCGGCTTCGCCGACGGCCATCAGGCCGGGCGCGAGGCGCTCGGGGTTCTGAGCGTCGGCGTTCAGCACCTCGCCCCAGTAATTGGTGGGGATGCCGCCCATATTGTAGTGGACGGTCGGCAGCACCGGGATCGGTTCGCGGGTCACGTCGACGCCTGCAAAGATCTTCGCCGATTCCGAGATGCCGGGCAGCCGCTCGTGCAGCACCGCCGGGTCGAGATGGTCGAGGTGCAGGAAGATATGGTCCTTGTTCTTGCCGACGCCGCGGCCTTCGCGGATTTCCATCGTCATGCAGCGCGAGACGACGTCGCGCGAGGCCAGATCCTTGGCCGACGGGGCGTAGCGCTCCATGAAGCGCTCGCCTTCCGAATTGACGAGATAGCCGCCCTCGCCGCGCGCTCCTTCGGTGATCAGACAGCCGGCGCCGTAGATGCCGGTCGGGTGGAACTGCACGAATTCCATGTCCTGCAGCGGTAGGCCGGCGCGCGCGATCATGCCGCCGCCGTCGCCGGTGCAGGTATGCGCCGAGGTCGCCGAGAAATAGGCGCGGCCATAACCGCCGGTCGCCAGCACCACCATCTTCGCTGCGAAGCGGTGGATCGTGCCGTCATCGAGGTTCCAGGCGACGACGCCGGTGCAGCGCCCGTCATCCGACATGATCAGGTCGAGGGCGAAATACTCGATGAAGAATTCGGCGTTGTTCCTGAGCGACTGGCCGTAGAGCGTGTGCAGGATGGCATGGCCGGTGCGGTCGGCGGCCGCACAGGTGCGCTGCACCGGCGGGCCTTCGCCGTAGTTCTGCATGTGGCCGCCAAAGGGCCGCTGGTAGATCTTGCCTTCCTCATTGCGCGAGAACGGCACGCCGTAATGCTCGAGTTCGTAGACCGCCTTCGGCGCCTCCATGGCAAGGTATTGCATGGCGTCGACGTCGCCGAGCCAGTCGGAGCCCTTGACGGTGTCGTAGAGATGCCACTGCCAGCTATCGGGCGTCATGTTCTGCAGCGAGGCGGCGATGCCGCCCTGGGCCGCGACCGTGTGCGAGCGCGTCGGGAAGACCTTGGTGATGCAGGCGGTCTTGAGGCCCTGTTCGGCCATGCCGAGGGTCGCACGCAGGCCTGCGCCGCCGGCGCCGACGACGACGACGTCGAAGGCGTGATCGACATATTGATAGGCCTTGCCGTTTGCAGCGGGGGAATTGATCAATGCCATGACGAAATTACCCTGCGAAAGCGATCTTCAGGACGGCGAAAAGACAGAGCCCGCCGATCGCGATCGCAAAAAATGTATTGAGGATGAGAAGCGCGATCTTGGCGCCCTCCGCATGAACGTAATCCTCGATGATGACCTGCATGCCGAGCCGCATGTGGACGAGCGCGGAGGTCACGACGAGACCCATGATCACCGCGACGAACGGATTCGACAGGGCCGCGACGACATCCGCGTGCGGCGCCCCGGCATAGCGGGCCACGAAGAAGACGAAGAAGATCAGGAGCGGAATATTGGAGACGGCCGTCAGGCGCTGGCGCCAGAAATGGTCCGTGCCTTCCTTGGCCGAGCCGAGACCGCGAACTTTGCCGAGGGGTGTGCGCATATCCATGGTAAGTCCCCTCGTTAGCGAAGCAGAGAGCCGATGATCCAGATGACGAGCGTCAGCGTCACCGATCCGACGAGCATCGCCTTGGCCACCTTGGTCGCGAAGTGCTTTTCATAGCCGTAGCCGAGGTCCCAGACGAGATGGCGGAGCCCGCCCAGCATGTGGTGCATCAGCACCCAGGTGTAGCCGAAGAGCACGAGCTTGCCGATCAATGTTCCGAACAGCCAGTTCACCCAGTCGTAATAGGCCGCGCCCGAAGCCGCGGCGATCAGCCACCAGGCGACCAGGATCGTGCCGAAATAGAGTGCGCCGCCGGTAATGCGGTGCATGATCGACATGACCATGGTGGGGATTGGCTTGTAGATTTGAAGATGCGGCGAAAGCGGCCGGCTTCTTGTGACATTCGTCATCGGAACCTCACGTAATGACCGGAATTCACGCCCTTAAAGTAGACTATATTCATCCGGTATCGCACCCGATTGTGCGCAATTCAGTCATCCGGACCTTTAATCACCATATTGCTTAACGACAAGTATGTTTGCGGTGCAAAATAAATAAAATCGATTAGACGAAAAGCGGCATTTTCCTGCCCGCCGGAGACATCCTGGCGTTAACGATGTGGGCGGAAAAGCCAATCGAATCCGTGACATTTCCCGGCTCTTGCATCAGGATGCGGTTAAGAATTCGTTAACCGCAATCCGGAGGGCAGGACAGTATGAATCTGTTGCGTGCAGTCCATACGGCCAAAGTTCTACTCCTGGCCTTCACGCTGGCTATCCCGGTCGGCCTGCCTGCGACAGCCGGGAGTGGTGAGGGTCTGCCGGAAGTAGAGACGCGCGTACGGCATGTCCGGCTCAAGCATCGCCCCCCACACCATTCCTGGCGCAAGGCGCGACATCATCGTCATTTCGCCGGCCATCGACGCCACCGCTCCGTCAACGCCAGCATCGATGACTTTTCCTCCTTCGAGACAGGCGGCCTGGGCGACGTTCAAACCCGCACCCGCCATATCCGGCGGAAGCACTGGCCCTTCCACGCCGCGCGCCGTGACCGCAATCGCGGTCCCGTGGTAGTCATAGTAGGAAGGGGCTACGACGCCGGCAGCTACAGCGGCGGCATCGATGGCGGCTATGATTTTCCGTCCGGGATTCCCGGCCTCGGCACCTATGCCGGCAACCTTTCGGCCTACCAGCAGCCGGGCAATGGCATCTATTTAAGTCAGGCCGGCAGCTATTCCTATTTCGCCGAGGACGACGTCGAGCCGGCCCCGCCGGCGGAGCGTCCGAAGATCATCGTCGTCTCGCCGCAAACCAATGCCAGCGCCTGCTCATGGGAACACGGGATCTGCGTCATTCGGCCATAGCAGTTCCGGCCGTCAGCGGTCGACGACGGAGGAATCAAACCGCCAGACCGTCGTCCGCTTCACGTCGCTATCCTCGAGCGCCCTTGTGACCGGCACCTCATAGGTCGCAAGCGCGGTCATCCGCTGGCGCGGGCAATAGGCGCGCCCCGGATCGCCGACGATGACCAAGGCGCCGGCGCGTTTGAGCGCGTCGAACCACGGCTGAAGCAGATCGGCAAAGCCCTTGTCGTAGAAGACGTCACCGGCGAGATAGACGTCGGCGGCGCGCTCGCGGCCGATGATGTCCTCGCCGAGGAAGCGCACCGAAACGCCATTCAGTTCCGCATTGAGCCGCACGGCCGTCTCCGCCCAGGGATCGATATCCACGGCGAGCACTTCGGCAGCGCCGGCCAGCATGGCGGCGATGCCGACGAGGCCCGAGCCGGAGGCGAAGTCGACGACGCGGCGGCCGCGCACAATTTCCGGATGATCGAGGACATAGCGGGCGAGCCCTTGCCCGCCGGCCCAGGCAAAAGCCCAGAAGGGCGGCGGCAGGCCGACCTCCTCCAGCTCCTCCTCGGTCTTCAGCCACAGATCATGCGCTTCGCTCGCGAGGTGCAGGCTGACCTCCGGCACATGCGGCGGTGACAGAATGCCGGTATTGGCACGGATGAAGCTTTCCGGAACGGTTTTCAAGACTGGAGACTCAGAGTATGACCGAGGCGGGAACGGTTCCGGCTCACCGCGGCAGATTGTCGAACCCGCCCATGCGGCAGATCTCGATCCACTCGTCCTCGGTGACCGGCTGCACGGAGAGGCGCATCGAGGTCACCAGCGACATCTTGGCGAGCTTCGGATTTTCCTTGATCTCCTTCAAGGAGACCGGACGCGGCACGTCCATGACGGCGCGGATGTCGACGCAGTCCCAGCGGGCATCGCCTTCGGCGGTCGAATCCGGATGCGACAGGGCGCAGACCTCGGTAATGCCGACGATCTCCAGCCCCTCGTTGGAGTGGTAGAAGAAGCCCTTGTCGCCGATCTTCATCGCCCGCATGTTGTTGCGTGCCAGATAGTTGCGCACGCCGGTCCATTCGGTTCCCTCGGCACCGGCGTCCTTCTGCATCTGCCAGGACCATTTGTTCGGTTCGGATTTGTAGAGCCAGTAAGCCATTGCCCCTCAAGCCTCCGGATTGTTGAAGACCCAGTTGTAGGCCTTGATCTCGACCTTCGAAAAGAGACCCGCCTTCGCATAGGGGTCGGCTTCGGCGATCGCCTTCGCCTCTTCGATCGTATCGGCCTTGACGATCACCAGGCTTCCCGTCGGCTTGCCGTCCTCGCCGAGAAAGGGGCCGGCAATCCTCAGGATGCCCTTGGCATTGAGCTCGTTGAGATAGGCAACGTGGTCGGGCCTCGTGTCGAGCCTGAGCTGCAGGGCGCCCGGCTTGTCCGTGCATAGAAGTGCGAAGAGCATGGTTCCTCCTGACTATATTGATTGGCGCGGAATGGGGCGGAAAACCGCTTTACACTTTCCCTTATCCCGCCGCCGGATTATTCCCGGGTCCGGATCATTCCTGGGTGATCGGCCGCGACATTAATTGTTCGAGCGCGGTGCGGACATCGAGCCTGCCGTCGATGATAGCGGCAACCGCCTCGGTAATCGGCATCTCGACGCCGAGGCCCTTTGCCACGCGCGCCGCCACCGACGCGGCAAAAGCGCCCTCGACGAGCTCGCCGCCGCCCCCGTTGGCGCGGCCGTTCTTGCCGAGCGCGATGCCGAAGCGCAGGTTGCGCGACTGGTGGCTCGTCGCCGTCAGCACCAGATCGCCGAGCCCCGACAGGCCGCGCACCGTGTCGCCTTCGCCGCCCCTTGCGGCGATGAAGCGCGACATTTCCGCAAGGCCGCGGGAGATCAGCGCCGCGCGAGCCGAATCGCCGAGGCCCGCCCCTTCGACGATGCCGCAGGCGATCGCCAGGACGTTTTTGAGGGCGCCACCGAGCTGGACGCCGATGCGGTCCGTTGACGGGTAGAGCCGGAAGGTCGGTCCGGAAAGGGCCTCGGCCAGTTCCGTCGCAATTGCCATATCAGGCGCGGCGACCACCATCGCGGTCGGCAGGCCCTTGGCGATGTCGGCGGCAAAGCCGGGACCGGAGAGAACTCCGACACTGTGGCCGGGCAACTCCTCGCCAAGCACGTCCGTCAGGAGCTGGCCCGTCGATTGCTCCATCCCCTTGGCACAGGTGACGATCGTCGCATCGGCGCTGATCGCCGCGCCATAGGCCTGCGCCGCAGCGCGATGCTCCTGCGACGGCATGGCGAAGAGCACGATATGGGCTCCGGCAAGCACGGCGGCATCGGAGGAAAAGGCAAGACCTGCCGGAAGCGCAATGCCGGGCAGAGCCTTTTCGTTGCGGCCGGTCCGGCGGCATTCCGCGGCGACGTCGTCGCGTCGCGAAAGCAGCGTCACGTCCGCCTTGTTCTTTGCCGCCGCGACGGCGGCAAGTGCCGTTCCGAAGGCACCCGCACCGACGACGACGATCTTGGTCACGATCGTTGGATTATCGCTCATCTTCTGTCCATTATGCCTTGGCCCCGCGCTTGCCGGAGCCGATCAAAGCCTGCGCCCGGGTGTCGAGCGGCCAACGCGAACGCGGCGCGACGTCGAGGCCGTCGGCCGGCAGCCCCGCCGCCAGCCGTTCTGCCCCTGCCCAGGCGATCATCGCCGCATTGTCCGTGCAAAGCTCAAGCGGCGGCGCGACAAAGCGGAAGCCGTGGGCGTCGCAAAGCGCCTGCAGCGTCGCCCGGAGCGTCTGGTTCGCGGCCACACCCCCGGCAACGACAAGCGCCGGCAGATCGACCGAGGCATATTCCGCCTTGCAGCGCTTCAGCCCGCGACCGACCCTATCCTTCAGCGTGCGCGCGATGGCGCGCTGGAACGAGGCGCAGATGTCGGCGATATCCTGTTCCGTGACCGGTTCGAGGGATTGCGCCGCCTGCCGCACCGCCGTCTTCAACCCGGAGAAGGAGAAATCGAGCCCGGCATCGCCGACGAGCGGCCGGGGAAAGTCGAAGCGCTCGGGATCGCCCGTCCTGGCCGACCGCTCCACGGCAGGCCCGCCGGGATAGGGTAGGCCGAGCAGCTTTGCCGTCTTGTCGAAGGCCTCGCCGAGCGCGTCGTCGATGGTCGTACCCCAGCGCTCGTAGTCGCCGACGCCCTTGACGAGGATCAGCTGCGTGTGGCCGCCCGAAACGAGCAGCATCAGATAGGGAAAGGAGAGCCCGTCCGTCAGCCGCGCCGTCAGCGCATGGCCTTCGAGGTGGTTGACCGCATAAAGCGGCTTGCCGGTCGCCCGAGCGATCGCCTTGCCGGTCATCAGCCCGACGATCAGACCGCCGATCAGACCGGGACCGCTCGTCGCGGCGATCGCATCGATGTCCTTGAGCGTCACGCCGGCACGCAGGAGCGCTTCCTCGATCAGCGTGTCCAGCGCCTCGACATGGGCGCGCGCAGCGATCTCGGGCACGACGCCGCCATAGGCGCTGTGCTCTTCGAGCTGGCTCAGCACCACGTCGCCGAGAATCCGGCCGCTGCCATCTTCATCGCGCAGCACGACGGAAGCCGCGGTTTCGTCGCAGCTTGTCTCAATGCCGAGGATGCGCACAGGCGGGGACATTACGTGGTATACTCAAAGATTGCGGTCACCGTGAAAGGTGGGTACACGGAACTCATACAGCGCCGTGCGTCTTTCAGACGCACAAAGGACGCTGTAACGCTTTGAAGTGCTGCATGGTTTTATCCTTAAATCGATTCCGATTTAAGGAACGATGCAGTAACAACGGATGGCCAGGGATGCAAACAAAACCTTTCCGCATCGGCACGCGCGGCAGCCCGCTGGCGCTCGCCCAGACCCATGAGACGCGCGACCGCCTGGCCGCCGCGCATGGTCTGCCGCCGGAAATGTTCGAGGTTGTCGTGCTCTCGACGAAGGGCGATCGCATCACCGACCGGCCGCTCGCAGAAATCGGCGGCAAGGGCCTGTTCACTGAGGAGCTCGAACAGCAGCTTCTGTCGGGCGATCTCGACTTCGCCGTCCATTCGTCGAAGGACATGCCGACGAAGCTGCCCGACGGGCTGTTCCTCTCCGCCTTCCTGCCGCGCGAGGATATCCGCGACGCCTTCATCGGCGGCACCGCACCGCGGCTCGTGCAACTGCCTGAGGGCGCCACCGTCGGTTCGTCGTCGCTGCGCCGCCAGGCGCTGATCCGCCGGCTGAGACCCGACATCAATGTAATCACCTATCGCGGCCAGGTCGAAACCCGGCTGCGCAAGCTCGCCGAGGGTCAGGTCGACGGCACGCTGCTCGCCTATGCCGGCCTGAGGCGGCTCGGCATGACCGACGTGCCGACCGAACTGCTTGATCCGAAGGAGTTTCCGCCGGCACCGGCCCAGGGCGCGATCTGCATCGAAAGCCGCGTCGGTGACAATCGCGTCAACGCGCTGCTCGCCGCGATCGACGACCCGCGCACCCATGAGGCTGTCGCCTGCGAGCGCGGCTTCCTGGCAACGCTCGACGGCTCCTGCCGTACGCCGATTGCCGGCTACGCCCAATCGGACGGTACGCATATCCGCTTCTCCGGCATGATCCTGACGCCCGACGGCACGACCTGCCACCGCATCGAAATCGACGGCAAGGCTGCAGACGCGACGGAGCTTGGACGCAGGGCCGGCGAGGAGATCCGCGCCAAGGCCGGACCGGGGTTCTTTTCGAGCTGGGCCTGACCGATGCGCGTGCTCGTCACCCGTCCGCGTCCGGCAGCCGAAAGAACAGCGCTGAAGCTTGCAGCGATGGGACACCAGCCGGTCGTCCTGCCACTGATGCAGGCGCAACATTTTGCCGGTGCGGTGCGCGCCGGGTTCGAGCGCCGCCATGACGCGATTGCCGTGACCAGTGCGGAAGCCGTCCACGCTCTGGCCGGGCTAGGTCCCGCACTTGACGCGCATCTGGCGACACCGTTTTTCGCCGTCGGCGCGGCGACGGCGCGCGCCGCCGCCGAGCTCGGCTTCGCCGACATCCGGGTCGGGGCAGGAACGGGAGAAGCGCTCGCCGAGACTGTTGCCGGCTTACTCGGCCCGGAGATGGGATCGCTTCTTTATTTCGCCGGCTTGCCGCGCGCCGATGGTTTCGAGCATGCGCTGCGTGAGCGGTCGATCGACCATGTGACCGTCGAATGCTACCGGATGAGCCCCGTCGGCCACGCGCCGGGAACACTGCCGGCTCTCGTCCAGTCCGGCCCATTTGACGCGGTGCTGCTCTACTCGCGCGAAACGGCTCGGCGCCTTGTCGCGCTCCTGCGCGAGAGCGGCCTTGATTGCGCCGACGTTTCCGCCCGTTACCTTTGCCTCAGCGCGTCTGTCAAAGAGGTGCTACCGGCCGGCGTTGCAGCGGATGTTGCAGCAGCACCGGACGAGAAAAGCCTGCTGAGCCTCCTCTGAGACGGGATCAGCAAAGACGGCGCCGATTTTCCGCTCACTTCGCGGGGGTTGGTGGGGTCATGTGTGGCAAATGCCGCAAAAACGGGACACAGGGACTTTCCCTGGTGCGCTTCCCTGACTAGGTTTGGCTGAAGAGCCCGACAGAACGGTAATGAGGTCACTATGGTATCGGAAAAGCCGCCGCGCCGCTCGCAACCGGAAAAGGAACCGCTGACGATCGACCTCGAGGCGGAGAGAACCGTCACCGAAGAGACCGAGTCGATCGCCAGCCAGGAGCCGGTGACCGACGAGCCGACGGAGATCTCAGCGACACCGGACACGACGGAGACGGTCGCGGGCGACGCCGACGCGGATGAGGCCCAGAAGAATGAGGTCAAGGCGGATGAGGCGGGGAAAGAAGACGCCGAGCTGAAGGCGGAGGCAGGAGAAGACCGCGCCGACGCAGCCGCCGCCGCGTTCGACGAGGAGCCTCCGCATCTGAGCAACCGCACGACTCCCGAGCCCGGGAGAAAACAGGCGACGAGCGCCGGGGCGCTTGCCGCCGGCATTTTCGGCGGTCTCGTCGCGCTTCTCGGCGCCGGCGTGTTGCAATATGCCGGCTATGTTCCGGCGCCTGGGCCGGATCGCAGCAACGGATCGGTCGAGCAGAACCTGGCGAGCGAAATCGAAGCGATCAAGGCCGAGCTTCAATCGCGCCCGGATGCTCCGGCAGCCGCCGTCGATATCGCTCCCCTGGAAAGCCGCCTTGCCGCACTTGAACAGGCAGCCCCCTCCGGTGCGAACGCTCCCGATGTCACGGCGCTCCAGGCCGAGGTCGCCAACCTGACCAAGGAAATCGCCGCACTGAAAACCGAGCTTGCCGATGCCCGGCAGTCGGCGGACGCCGCCAAGGCCGAACTTGCCGGCCGCATCGATCAGGCGGAGCAGAAACTCAACGAACCGGTCAACGACATCGAGATGGCGAAGGCCGTCGCCGTGACCGCACTGAAGACGGCGATCGATCGCGGCGGACCGTTCCTCGCCGAGCTCGACGCGCTGCGCAGCATCGCGCCCGAGGATGCGGCGGTAAAAGAGCTTGCCGACGACGCCGCGACCGGCGTCGCCACGCGGACGGAACTGCGCAGCGCATTTCCGGCAGCGGCCACGGCGATGCTCGACGCCCTCCATCAGCCCGATCCGAACGAGGGCATTCTTACCCGTCTCTTTTCGAGCGCCATGTCCGGCATTCGCGTCCGGCCGGTCGGCAGCGTCGAGGGCGACACGCCGGAGGCGGTGATCGCCCGCATCGAGGACAAGCTCAACAATGGCGATCTCAAGGGGGCTTCGCTGGAATGGGAAAGCCTCCCCGAGTCAGCGAAAACCGCCGGTCAGGATTTCAAGACGAAGCTCGACCAGCGATTGCGCGTCGAGACCGCCATCGGCGCGGCCGTGGCGGCAACCATGACGCGAACCGGCACGCAAGGCTAAGAAAAGGAAGAAGACTACATGGTCCGGATACTGTTCTTCATCCTGCTCGTCCTCGCGCTCGCGCTCGGCTTTGCCTGGCTCGCGGATCGGCCGGGGGAATTATCGCTGATCTGGCAGGGCCAACGCATCGAGATGAGCCTGATGCGCGCCGCCACCATCCTGATTTCGCTCTTCGCCGCGATCCTCATCGTCGCCTGGCTGATCCGTACGATCTGGCTGTCGCCGCACACCGTGACGCGCTACTTCCGCGCCCGCAAGCGCGATCGCGGCTACCAGGCGCTGTCGACCGGACTGATTGCTGCAGGAGCGGGCGACGCGACACTGGCCCGCAAGATGGTAGGCCGCGCGCGCGGTCTGATCCGCATCGACCAGGAACCGCTCATCCATCTGCTGGAGGCGCAGACGGCGCTGATCGAAGGCAAGTATGACGACGCGCGCAAGAAATTCGAGCTGATGGCGGAAGACGCGGAGACGCGCGAGCTGGGCCTGCGTGGCCTCTATCTCGAGGCCAAGCGGCTCGGCGCCAACGAGGCCGCCCGCCAATATGCCGAACGGGCTGCCGAAAAGGCGCCGCATCTGTCCTGGGCGACCCTGGCGACCCTCGACCAGCGCAGCCAGGCGGGTCAGTGGGACGAAGCGATCCGTCTTCTGGACCAGAGCCGCGCCGCCAACGTCCTCGACAAGAAGGAAGCGAACCGGAAGAAGGCCGTGCTGCTCACCGCGCGAGCGACGAGCAAGCTTGAGGCCGACCCGAAAGCCGCCCGGGACGACGCGCTCGCGGCGCTGAAGCTCGACGATCGGCTGGTGCCGGCAGCGCTCGTCGCCGCGAAGGCGCTGTTTCGCGAGGACAACCTGCGCAAGGGTGCTTCGGTCCTCGAGAAGATCTGGAAACAGGACCCCCATCCGGAGGTGGCCCGGCTTTACGTGCGGGCGCGCGGCGGCGATTCCGCCGTCGACCGGCTGAAGCGCGCCAAGAGGCTCGAAACCCTGCGCGGCAACAATGCGGTTAGCCTGGCAACGGTCGCCGAGGCAGCGCTCGAGGCACGCGAGCTGGAGCTCTCCCGAATCAAGGCCGAAGCGGCCGCAAGGCTGGCGCCGAGCGAGAGCATCTTCCTGCTGCTTGCCGACATCGAGGAGGCCGATACCGGTGACGAGGGCCGCATCCGCCACTGGATGGCGCAGGCGCTCAGAAGCCCGCGTGACCCGGCCTGGACCGCCGACGGCGTGACCTCGCCGACCTGGCTGCCGGTGTCGCCGGTGAGCGGTCGGCTCGACGCCTTCGAATGGAAGGCACCCCCCTCGCCACTTGCCGGAACGACCGAGAACGGTCGTCTCAGCGGCGACGACGCGATCCGCAGCCTGCCGCCGGTCGCTCCCGACCAGCAGATGACCATACGAGAAGCGCCGCCAACGGCCAAGGCCGAAGAAAGCCGGCCAGTGCTGGAAGCGGAGCTCCCAACGCCGACACCCACCCCGATAAAGGTGCCTGAGCGCAAGGAACCTGTCGCTCCGCCCGCCAGGAGCGAAGAGACTCGCCCCGAGGAAGAAGAGGAGGCGCCCTTCTTCGGGCGGCCGCCGGACGATCCCGGTGTTCGCGAGCGAGCTGTGGAGGAAGGCAACAAGGCCGGCCTCCGGCTGTTCTGAGTTCTGGTTTCGATGGCTGTGGGCACAAGGCATGTTTGAACGATTTCGAGCGTTTCTCGAGGAACTGACGGTTCCGTCCGCGCGTATCGACAAGGACGATCCGCGCGTCGCGGTGATCGGGCTCTGTTTCCAGGTGATGGAGGCGGATGGCGCCATCCGTACTTCGGAGCGGCGCAAGATGCGCAAGATCATCAAGGAGCACTACGAGCTCGACGATGCCGCCCTCAATGCCCTGGTCGCGGCGGGCGAAACGGCCGAGAGCGAGGCGATCGACTTCTACCGCTTCACCTCCGAGATCAAGCGCCACCTCTCGGAGGACCAGCGCGTCGAGCTTGTCGGCATGTTGTGGGAGATCGTCTACGCCGACGGCGCGCGCAGCGAAATGGAGGACCACGCTATCTGGCGGATCGCCGATCTCCTCGGCGTATCCGGCCGCGACCGGGTCTTGAAACGGCGGGAGGCAGCCGCCAAGATCGACATGGTCGAGGAGGAGAACGAGGCACAACAGGAAAGCTGACGATGCCGCCAGAAGCCGCCGACGACAAGAGACCGATCCTCATCGTCCTTCACCAGGAGCGTTCGAGCGCAGGCCGCGTCGGCCATATTCTTGAGCAGAAGGGCTTTTCGCTCGATATCCGCCGGCCGGCGCTTGGCGACGAGCTGCCGCCGACGCTCGAGGGTCATTCGGGAACAATCATCTTCGGCGGGCCGATGAGCGCTAACGACGAGGAGGAATTCGTTCGCCGCGAGATCGATTGGCTGTCGGTGCCGCTCCTTGAAAACAAGCCCTATCTCGGCATCTGCCTCGGGGCCCAGATGCTCGCCCGCAATCTCGGCGGCAAGGTCGCTCCCCACCACGAGGGCATGACCGAGATCGGCTGGTATCGGCTCGAGGCCACCGAAGCCGGCAAGGCGCTCCTCGACTGGCCCGCCATGGTCTACCACTTCCACCGTGAAGGCTTCGACCTTCCGAAGGGCGCCGAGTTGCTCGCGACCGGCGACACCTATCCGAACCAGGCCTTCCGCTACGGCGAGAACGCCTGGGGCATCCAATTTCACGGCGAACTGACGCGGGCGATGATGCATCGCTGGGTGGTGCACGGCGCCCACCGCTTCGTCCTGCCCGGCGCCCAGATGGGCAAGGCGCATCTCGAGGGCCGGATGATTCACGACCACCCCTTGCGGACCTGGATGGAGAATTTTCTCGAGCTGATCTTTTTGGGTGGCGACAAGGGGATCACTGCAACCGGGGAAAAGCTGGCGTAACGGACGGCTTGCGGGGGAGCTTGGAATTTCACCCCTCCCCACCTGTGGGGAGGGGTTGGGGAGGGGCCTGTCACTGCCCTTCCCGCTGCCCCTCCGGCACGTCCAACCTGTCGATCCGGCGCAGCTGCGGGAAACCGATCGCCCAGAGCAGCGATACGAGAAGCGTGCCGAGCCCGCCGAAAACGACGGCGAAGACGGCGCCGAAGCCCGACGCCATCGTGCCGGCGCGGAATTCGCCGAGCTCGTTGGAGGCGCCGACAAAGACCGCGTTGACGGCATTCACCCGGCCGCGCAACTCGTCCGGGGTCCAGAGCGCTATCAGGCTCTCGCGCACATAGACCGAGATCATGTCCGCCGCACCCATGACGACGAGCGCGGCAATCGAGATCCACGGCGTCGCCGACAGGCCGAAGACGATCGTGGCAAGGCCAAAGAGGGCGACGCCAATGAACATGTAGAGGCCTGCGCGGTTATGGACCGGGTGGGCGGCGAGCCAGATGGCCATGCCGACGGCGCCGACGCCGGGGGCGGCGCGCAACAGACCCAGCCCCCATGGCCCGAGCACCAGGATATCGCGGGCAAAGACCGGCATCAGCGCCACGGCGCCGCCGAGCAACACCGCGAAAAGATCGAGCGAGATTGCCCCGAGCACCACCTTCTCGGCCTTGATGTAGCGGAAGCCGGCGGTGATCGTCTGCCAGCTCTGTGCCGAGGCGGGCGTGCGCTGGGCAGGCTTCGGCACGGCGAACACCATCAGCGCCGCCGCCGCGAAGAAGCAGAGGCTGACCGTATAGGGCACCGTCGGTCCAAAGCCGTAGATCAGCCCGCCCACCACCGGCCCGACGATCGTCGCCGTCTGCCAGGAACTCGAGTTCCAGGCGATCGCATTCGGCAGATCCTCGGCCGGCACGAGATTGGGCGCCAGCGATTGCGCGGCCGGCGTCAGAAAGGCCCGCTCGATGCCGAAGACGATGAGGATTGCGTAAACCGGCCAGGGAGCGAACAACCCGGACACCGTGAGGATCAGCAGTGCCGCGGCGCAGAGCGTGCCGACGAGCATGCAGAGCCCCATGATGACGCGGCGATTATAGCGATCCGCCACGCTGCCGGTGACGAGAATGAGGACAAGCGACGGCAGGAATTGGAACAGGCCGATCAGGCCGAGTGCGAAAGGATCCCGCGTCAGATCGTAGATCTGCCAACCGACCGAGACCGACATGATCTGCACGGCGAAATAGGCAAGGAAGCGCGAGAAGAAATAGCGCCGATAGCCGACATGCCGAAAGGCGGCAAAGCGATGCGCGTTGTGGACGGCCGACATGACGGAACACTCCCGGGGAAAATTACGCCCCCGCATCGTTAAACATGATGGCGCCGGGCAAAGCGTCGTACTTGCTCGTTTGGTTCCCAATGTCTACATGTCTGGCGACAAAGAATTGGAGACGGGCATGATTGCTGTCATCGGCACCTTGAATTTCATCATCAACATCGCGTGGTTCCTGATCATCGCGTCGGCGATCTTCTCCTGGCTCTATGCCTTCAACGTGATCAACGTGAACAACCAGGCGATCAACATGATCGGCCGCTCGCTCTATCAGCTGACCGAGCCGCTTTACCGACCGATCCGCCGTTTCCTGCCGGACATGGGCGGCGTCGATCTTTCGCCGCTCGTCGTCCTGGTGATCCTCTATTTCATCCAGCTCTTCCTGAACACGACGATCGCGCCGGCGCTGATCCGCTGACGGCATGCGCGGCGCGCTGACCAGCTTCGGCGATCATGTGCGCCTGACGGTGCGGCTGACGCCGAACGGCGGCAGAGACGCGATCGCCGGCCTGGAAACGGCGGCCGACGGCGAGGAGCATCTCAAGGTGCGGGTGCGGGCGGTGCCGGAAAAGGGCAAGGCGAACCGGGCCCTGATCGCCCTGTTGGCCAAGTCGCTCGGCCTCGCCAAGAATAGAATCGCGCTCGTTTCCGGCGACACGCAGCGCAAAAAAATCCTCCGGATCGAGGCCGACCCGGAGGAAATCAGGAAGCGTCTCAGCGAACTCGTGAGAGAGACTGGCTAGTTACTTCTTCGCCTTGGCGCGTTCGACCGCTTCGCGGATCAGCTGCTTGGCGACAACCGCATCCTTCCAGCCGAAGATCTTCACCCACTTGCCGGGCTCCAGATCCTTGTAGTGCTCGAAGAAGTGCTCGATCTGCTTCAAGGTGATTTCCGGCAGGTCGGTGTAGTCGTGAACCTTGTCGTAGCGCTGGGTCAGATGACCCGAGGGGACCGCGATGATCTTCTCGTCCTGGCCGGAATTGTCTTCCATCATCATCACGCCGATCGGGCGGACGTTGATGACGCAGCCCGGCACCAGCGGGCGCGTATTGCAGATCAGCACATCGATCGGATCGCCGTCATCGGAAAGCGTGTGCGGGACGAAGCCGTAATTGCCCGGATAGGTCATCGGAGTGTAGAGGAAGCGGTCGACGACCAGTGTGCCGGCTTCCTTGTCCATTTCGTACTTGATCGGATGCCCGCCGACCGGGACTTCCACAATCACGTTGACATCTTCCGGTGGGTTTTTTCCGATGGAAATCGCGTCGATCCGCATGAGCACCTCCAGGGTCGTTTGAAAAGTCGCCCGTCGGATAAAGGGAAACATGCCGCGATGCAACATGACTTTCGTTCCGGGGGCGGAAATGCTGTAGGTAGGCGGCGCGGCCAAATATGGGCAGAGCGGATTTTTGTCCTGGAAAAAGGCAATGGGGTGGGGGAGCGCCGGGAGACCTCTAACCCTGCACAGTCACACCCTGTGACGAAGCCATGGGCTTAAGGAAACAGGCGGGGGAGCGCTTACTTCCAGACGAGGCCGACCTTCTTCAGGTATTTCTCGCCGAAGTCTTCCATGCCCTCGGCAATATCGCGACCACCGGCCGACAGGAAGAAATTATAGGCGAGGTCGCTGTCCTCGAGGCACCAGACGACCAGCCCCTCGCAACCGAGCGATTTCAGTAGGCTTTTCGCCTCGCCGAACAGCATGCGCCCGAGACCGAGGCCCTGATATTCGGGACGAAGATAGATTTCGTAGATCTCGCCTTCCTGCGGGAGCGCCCTTGCGCGGCTCAGGCCCAGCGTCGCATAGCCGGCTATCGTTCCGGCTACATCGACTACGAGCAGCGTCGCCGGCCCGCGCGTCGCCTTCCTCCACCAGGTCTCGTCGCGCCGGTTGACCATCTTGACCAGCGGGCGGTGCGGGATGATGCCGCCATAGGCCTGCAGCCAGGAAGCGCGATGCACATCGGCGATCGCCGCCGCCTCATGCGGCTCTCCGGGCCTGACCTCGATCGAAACAGTCTTCATGACCTGACTCTAAACACACGACACGGCGAACCGGAATCCCGCCAGGCTGCCGCGCCACGTTAACCCACAGGCAACTTTAACGGCATCCGTTCGAAGGTTAACGTGTTTTTAACTTTATCCGCAAGCCGCCCGCGAAAGGCACACACAGCAAAAAACCCCGGATCGCTCCGGGGTTCTCATGCGTCTGTCGATTTTCTCGAATTTTACGCCGCGCCGGCCGTACGGGTCTTTTCGAAGCGCTTGCGCTCATTCGGATCGAGATACATCTTGCGGAGCCGGATCGATTTCGGCGTGACTTCTACAAGCTCGTCATCCTGGATCCATGAAAGCGCGCGCTCCAGAGTCATGCGGATCGGCGGCGTCAGGCGAACGGCTTCGTCCTTGCCAGCGGCACGCATGTTTGTGAGCTTCTTGCCCTTCAGAACGTTGACTTCCAGGTCGTTGTCACGGGTGTGAATGCCGATGATCATCCCGGCATAAACCTTTTCGCCCGCCTCGATGATCATCGGGCCGCGATCCTCAAGGTTGAACATCGCGTAAGCCACGGATTCGCCGGCATCGTTGGAGAGCAGAACGCCGTTGACGCGGCCGCCGATCTCGCCCTTGTAAGGCTGGTAGTCGTGGAACAGGCGGTTCATGATCGCCGTGCCGCGCGTGTCGGTCAGGAGTTCCGACTGGTAGCCGATGAGCCCGCGGGTCGGCGCGAAGAACACCAAGCGAACGCGATTGCCGCCGGAGGGACGCAGCTCGACCATCTCGGCCTTGCGCTCCGACATCTTCTGCACGACGACGCCGGAATGCTCGTCGTCAACGTCAATGACGACTTCTTCGATTGGCTCCAGCAATTGCCCGCTTTCGTCCTTGTGCATGACGACGCGTGGACGCGAAACGGCAAGCTCGAAGCCCTCGCGGCGCATCGTCTCGATCAGCACGGCAAGCTGCAATTCGCCGCGGCCGGAGACGAAGTAGGAATCCTTCTCGGACGATTCCTCGATCTTCAGCGCAACGTTGCCTTCGGCTTCCTTGAACAGGCGGTCGCGAATGACGCGCGAGGTCACCTTGTCGCCCTCGGTGCCGGCAAGCGGCGAATCGTTGACGATGAAGGACATGGTGACGGTCGGCGGATCGATCGGCTGGGCTGTCAGTGCCTCTGCCACGGACGGATCACAGAAGGTGTCGGCGACGGTGCCCTTGGTGAGACCGGCGATTGCGACGATGTCCCCGGCATGGGCCTCCTCGATCGGCTGACGCTCGATGCCGCGGAAGGCGAGGATCTTCGAGATACGCCCGGATTCGAGCAGCTTGCCGTCCTGGCCCAGCACCTTCACGGCCTGGTTCGGCTTGACGGAACCGGAGTGGATGCGACCCGTGATGATGCGCCCGAGGAAGGGGTTTGCCTCCAGGATCGTGCCGATCATGCGGAACGGGCCTTCGGCAACCGTCGGCTCGGGAACATGCTTCAGAACCAGATCGAGCAGCGGTCCCATTCCCTGGTCCTTCGGACCTTCGGGATTGACGTTCATCCAGCCGTCACGACCCGAACCGTAGAGGATCGGGAAATCGAGCTGTTCGTCGGTCGCGTCCAGCGCGGCGAAGAGGTCGAAGACCTCGTTGATGACTTCCTCGTGGCGGCCGTCCGGCCGGTCGATCTTGTTGATCGCGACGATCGGCTTCAGGCCGACCTTCAGCGCCTTGCCGACCACGAACTTGGTCTGCGGCATCGGGCCTTCGGAGGCATCGACCAGCACGATTGCCCCGTCCACCATCGACAGGATGCGTTCGACCTCGCCGCCGAAGTCGGCGTGGCCGGGGGTGTCGACGATGTTGATGCGCACGCCCTTCCACTCCACCGAGGTCGCCTTGGCGAGAATGGTGATACCGCGTTCTTTTTCCAGATCGTTGGAATCCATGACGCGTTCGGCAACGCGCTGGTTTTCGCGGAACGAGCCCGACTGCTTCAGAAGTTCGTCGACGAGCGTGGTCTTCCCATGGTCGACGTGCGCGATGATCGCGATGTTACGAATGCTCATTTTTTGTCTCGGAAAGTTCGTGGGCACGCGCGACAAGGCGGGTACCGCTTTTCAGTTGCCGCGCTCATACAGGTTTTTTTGCGATTGCGAAAGGGGGCGGCGCTTGAGACCGGGCCTGCACAAACCGCTGCGGCACTCAAGCGACGGCCGCCGGATCGAGCGTCACGCGCCACAGCTCCTTATCCTGCCGGTCCATGAGCCGCACGGTCAGTTGCTCCGTCTGGCCGTTGACATCGACGATTCCGAAGAATTGCAGGCCCGCCGACGGCGGCAGATTGCTGTCTGCGCCGCCGGCCGACGCCTTGATGAAGCGGACTTCCGGTCCGAAGGTCATATCGAGTTCCTTCGGCCCATAGGTGCCGGAATGCAAGGGGCCGGAGACGAACTCCCAGAAAGGCAGGAAATCCTTGAAGGCGGCACGCGACGGGTCGTAGTGATGGGCGGCGGTGTAATGCACGTCGGCCGTCAGCCAGACGATGTTGTCGACCCCATTGTCGCGGATGAAGCGCAAGAGATCGGCAAATTCCGTCTCGCGCCCCCCCGGCGCGCCGCCGTCACCATTGGCGATCGCGTCCGATCCACGCTTCCTCGAATAATCGTCCCAGACGACGAGACCGATCGGCATGTCGCAGGCGATCACCTTCCAGGTGGCGCGCGAGGCGGCGAGCTCACGCTTTAGCCAATCGGTCTGTCGCCATCCGAAAAGCCCGGCATCCCCCTCCCCCTGGTTGGGGCCGCGATAGGAACGCAAATCGACGAAGAAGACGTCGAGCAGTGGACCATAGGCGATCTTGCGGAAGATGCGCCCCGGCTGGGTCGGCAGGGTGCGGATCGGCGTCATCTCGTGGAAGGCGCGCGCCGCACGGGACGCATAGACGGCCACGTCCTTCTCCGGATAGCGCGGGTCATCGCGAAGATCGGTGGAGGCCGACCAATTGTTCAGAACTTCGTGGTCGTCCCATTGATAGAAGGTCGGGCAGACGGCGTTCAAGCCGCGCACATGCTCGTCGAGCAGATTGTATTTCCACTGGCCGCGATATTCCTCGAGCGTGCGGGCGACGTCGCGCTTTTCCGGCGTGACGATGCGATTCTTCCACATGCCGCCGTCGCGAAGCTTGATCTCGTCGGGGATCGGGTTGTCGGCATAGATCGTGTCGCCGGAATGGATGAAGAAATCCGGCTCGTGCAGCCGCATGGTCGAATAGGTCTTCATGCCAACCTCGTCGATGCCCCAGCCCTGACCGGCCGTGTCGCCGGACCAGACGAAGCGCACCGAACGCCGGCGCAAGGGCGCGGTGCGAAAGCGCCCGACGATCGGCTCGGAAACGCGGTTGCCGTCATAGAGATCGGTGGCGGTGAAGCGGTAGAAGATGTCCTGGTCCGGCAGCAGATTGTCGAGCCGGCACTTCACCGCGCAATCGGTCTTCGGCGTCGCATCGATATCGGCAAGCCGGATGGCACTCGAGAAGCTCTCGGTGGTCGAATATTCGACCGCGACGCGCGACGGGCGGTCCACCCGCGTCCAGATTATGCCTGATTGCGGATCGACATCGCCGGACTGGACGCCATGCAGGAATTCCGGCCTCCCGTAGCCGCGCGCATAGAACGGTGTCGCAAGTCCGGAGGACGCCATGAGGCCGGCGGCGCCGGCCGATAAGAGAAAAGAACGCCTGGTGAGCGTGTCTCGAACTGCGGCCAAATCCTGCCTCCGGTCCCGTTTCGCGAATCATCGTCTTCGCGAGCGGACCTTTGGCGAGCCGCATGTCAGCGGCTTTACAGATGGATGAAACTATTTGAACGGATTGGCGACAGTTCTGTGAAGGCGCCGGAACGGCGGGACCGGCGATGCTCAATGCACGAAATCGTAATGGTCCCGTATGCGGTGGTTGAAGTAGCCGCCAGCCGAGTCCGCATCCGCGAGTTCCTCGTAAACACGCTCCGGAACGTCGAGGTAATGGTACGGGCGATCATTGCCGACGAACCAGATGCTCAAGATCCGACGGGGCGCATCGTACCTTGCCTGCCTGATTGCAGAGGAATCCAAGAACGATTGCAGCAATGGCATTGACGCCTCCCGACTGGATACCAGAAGTCGCAGGACGTTGATTATATATCAATCGCACAACTTATGAACGATAGCCTACTTCGACTGTCGTCCATGCGCCTGCTATGAAGGAAGACAGGCGCCGCGCCTAACGAGGTCCTTTGCCTTTGACCCGATCGAACACGCCCTCATCCAGTGACCGGCTCGAAGCCATTCTCGCGCGTCTGGAGCAGCGCCGGGACGAAGAACGCGTTTTCATGAAGATCTATGCCGAATCCGCCCGCGCCGCAGCGGCAGCCGCCGACCGCAGGCGGCAGGAAGGAACGGGCCTCGGCCCGCTCGACGGCCGCATCGTCTCGATCAAGGACCTCTTCGACGTGGCCGGCGAGCCGACCCTTGCCGGCTCGATCACCCGCCGTACTGCGCCGCAGGCGTCGGCAGATGCAACAATCGTCCGACGCTTGCGCGCCGCCGGCGCCGTCATCATCGGCAAGACGCACATGACCGAATTCGCCTTCACCGCCATCGGCCTCAATCCGCATTATCCGGTGCCGGGCAATACCCTCGATCCGAAGCTCATTCCCGGCGGTTCCTCCTCGGGCGCTGGCGTTTCGGTGGCGGAAGGCACGAGCGAAATCGCCATCGGCTCCGATACCGGCGGCTCGGTCCGCATCCCCGCCGCCCTGCAGGGCCTCGTCGGCTTCAAGCCGACCGCCCGCCGCATGCCGCTCGACGGCGCCTTCCCCCTGTCGCCGAGCCTCGATTCGATCGGCCCGCTCGCGCTCAGCGTCGCCGATTGTGCGCTGGCCGACGCCATCATGGCCGGCGAGACGCCGAAGCCGCTTAGCTCCCTGCCGCTCGACGACCTGAAGTTCGGCATTCCGAGAGGCGTTCTGCTGGAAGGCCTCGCGCCCGATATCGCCGGAGCTTTCGAGGCAAGCCTGCAACGGCTCGCCGGCGCCGGCGCAAAGCTCGCCGAATGCGAGATAGACGATCTCCTCGCCCGCTTCGGCGAAGCCACCGCAATCGGCTCCCTCGCCGGGCTCGAAGCAAGCCGCATCCATGCGGACTGGCTGATGGGCGAGAATGTGCCGGTCGATATCCGCGTGAAATCCCCGCTCCGCCGCCGTCTCGCCGTTCCCGACGCGGCGCTCGAAAGCCTGCTGCAGACGCGGCGCGCGCTCGCCCGCGCCATGGACGAGCGCTTGAAGCATTTTGACCTGGTCCTGCTGCCGACGACACCGATCCCCGCCGTCCCCATCGCCTCCGTGGTGGATGACAAACAGGAATATCGCCGTATCGAGGGTCTGCTGTTGCGCAACACCGAGGTCGCCAACCAGTTCGACCTGACGGCAATCACCCTGCCGATGCCCGGCACCGCGCTCCCGGCAGGACTGATGCTGATGGGGCGAAACGGTGCCGACGGAACGCTGCTGCGGGCGGCTGCTTCCGTGGAGCGTGTGTTACAAGACGGCTAGCGCATGTGCGTCTGAAAGGATGCACGGGCTGTAGCCCGCCGACCGCCTCAATGCATCGTCTGGGCATCATCCTCGCCGAGGATCCGAAAGGCATCTTCGAGCGCAGCGACCAGAATATCGGTAAGCTCGTCGCCGTCATTGTCCATCAGGTAGAGGGCCACCCTGGCGTCCTGCGGGTCGCTATAGTGCTCAATAGTGTCAGACATTCATTGTCCTTTCTTCGCCACGTCACATCCGGCTGTTGGCGCGATGATAGGAAGGTCGGCTTGTGCAGAGCTTGACGTGCGCAGCCCTCATCCACGACGTTTCATTCAAACACGGCAGCCGCGAGTTGCGCCGTCCCATCCGGACGTACAAGGCGGCTCATGTTTTTCCTCGCCCGCGCCTCTCGGGCAGGGTAGATGACATGGAAATCGAGCCTCGAGATTCATGATGTCGAAGAAAACCAAGCGCGATGACGTCCACCTGGAGCGGCTGAAGACCGAGTTTCCGGACATCCATCGCGCCCTCCTCGCGGGTGAGATCGCCTCGGCGCGCAAAGCCCTCGTCATCGCCGGCATCAAGCCGGAGCGCACCCGCCTCGAGAAGCTCAAGAACTCCTGGGCGAAAGCCACGGAAAGCGAGCGTGACGCTTTCCTGGCCTGGGTTTCAGCCACGGGCGCGAGCCCGGCGACGGCGGCATCATTCTCCCCTCCTCCCTCTTCAGATTCGCGGAACGCGGAAACGCCTATCGCGAGCGGCCGCTATCTGCTGCCCTCCACCATCGCCGAGATCCAGGCGATCATGGTCCGGCGCAGGCTGACGCCTCGGGATGTGATGCACGAGATGGGATTTGAACCCGACGGCCAGTCCCTCACCGGCGCGTTAGCCCGCGGCGCGAGCCTCAGACTGTCGGTGATTGCTGCCCTGGAGGGCTGGCTGCGCATCAACCAGCAGAGCTAAGTTGATCGGTACAGCCCTTGGACAGGGGCGCCGCCTTCTCGCGGGATCTCGATGCGATGGAGCAGAAAAGATGAGCTTCGACAAACTGCTCGGCATCGACGTCGGCTACTCCCGATCCCGCCCGACCACCGGCGTTGCCTGGAACCTTGGCGAGGAGTTCGGCTCGGCCAGGACGCACAGCGACTGGGAGCGGCGACAGCGAAGCATTCCCGCCTCGGCCGCATTCGCGGTGATCGCTATCGACGGACCTTTGACGCCGCCCGAGGCGCCCGACACCCTCGATCGCTTCTGTGAGCGTCTCTTCATCCGCGGCGCCTTCCAGACGCGCTGCAAGCCGGGCCTCAGTCACCATGGTCATGGTCGCGATCTCCGGAAAGCTGCCGCGGAGACGGCCGCGCAAGTCAGGCACCTCGCAGCCGCCCCGATCGGCAGATCCGTCATCGCCGGCGCCGCGATCATCGAAGCCTTCCCCAACGCTTTTCTCGGCGTTCTCTTGGAGGACGAGCGGTTTGCCATGACGAGAGCCGCGAAGCGCAAGAAGTTCGACTGGCTTTACGACCATGCGGTCGAGTCGGGCGTTATCAAACACCTCCTCGATTTCATCGGCTGGAACAATGAGAGGTTGCTCCAGCAAATCGCCGTCGAAGGCGACCACGAAAAGCGAGCGGCCTGGATCTGCCTGCTGACGGCCGCCTGCGCCGCCGCCGGCAAATCGGAAGTCGTCGGGGACGAGAAAGGAGGCTGGTTCTGGCTGCCGCCGTCAGAGCTCTGGGCGGATTGGGCGAGGGAGACATTGGCGAGGAACAGGGCGGCGATCGCGGCGAGCGCGATTTTGGGGGCTGGTTGAGTATGTTTAATGGCGGAGAGGGGTCGTTCGTTGCGGGCAATAATTAGAACCGTAGTCGTGCTGCCTGCCGCCGCCCGCCCGCGCGATGTCATCTACCTATGCCTCGGCACATCCGTGCGATCAGCGACACTCCACCATAAATTTGTACTGACACAGTCCGCGCGTGCGAAGGTGTTTGCTTCCGCCGGCCTTCCAATGCCGTGACGCAATGGCCAGAGCTGGATCGGGAAACTTGGACAGGGGTTATAAGTGGAATTTCTGCCTGAACACGGCATAGAAGCCGGGAACAGGAGTTTTCTAAGTGACGCGATTATTCTTCGATCAGACGCTTCTTCCCCGGGGGGAGCCCCTGCTCGATCAACCTGTCGAGGTAGTCGCAGTAAGGACTGCCTTCATAGAATGGGTGGGCCGCCTCTCGGACGTATTCCGCATTCAGGTTTGGAAACTTCTTCAAAGCATCAGAGATCCAGATCTTCACTTCATCGGTATTGCCCGCCCTGAGAGCGAGCAACGCTGCCCCAATGAATGGATAATAGGTTGTGCGTTCGAAGGATGCGCCTTCCCGTAGATGCATCCGGGCCGTTGAGAGGTCATCGGGCTCGCCTCTCAGCATCAAGCCAATACCGAGTAGTGTCTTGAACGCAAACATAGACGGATCGTGAGGACTGAGATCGATGGCATTTTGTGCGGCTCTAATCGTCGTATCGGCGTCCCTGAGCCGCACGGCTGCCATTCCATGTGCGAAGTGAAGAAACGCGTAGTTGGGATTTAATGCAAGGCCCAGTACAGCGACAGGGATGGCCTCAGCCGCTCGCCCGTCCACCGTAAGAAGGAGCGACATCATCGCATACGCGATATCGCTACGCCTGTCGATTTCTAAGGCCTTCGTGGCGAACGATAGTCCTTCCTTGACAGCAACAGGCACGTCTGCGGCACGCCCCCAAAGGACGAGTGCGTATCGGTGGCGAGCTAAATAGGCGTAGGGAAGTGCGAAATTCGGATCGTGTTCGAGCGCTTGTCGAAGGAACCTCTCGGCAGTGGCTTGAGAACCTGCTTCGAAGGAAAGCAATTCAGCAAAGCCGCGGTGACAAAGTTCCCAAGCAGTAAGGTTGTCCGTCGATTTGGCGAGGGCGAGGCCCCGTTCGTGCGCTCCCAGTTCTGGTTCGATGCCCGCGATAATCCGGCGCGTTATCTCGTCCTGCACATCAAAAAAATCGGCGATCGGACGATCCCACCGCTCGGCCCAGATGTGTGCTCCGGACAGCGCGTCGATTAGCTGTACAGTGATCCTCAACCGATCACCGGACCGCCGAACCGATCCTTCCACGACATAGCGCACACCAAGTTCCCGGGCGATCTTGCGTACGTCCTTGGCTGTTCCCTTGTAGGCGAAAGTCGAGTTGCGAGCGATCACGAACAACCATCGAAAGCGACTTAGTTCCGTGATGACGTCTTCGACCAGTCCGTCGACAAAGAAGTCCTGATCGGGCGTGGCAGAAAAATTCTGGAATGGGAGAACCGCGATCGAAGCACGTTCCTGTCCAGAGAGCCTAACCGGGCTGGGCGCCGTGCCGTCCAGCTCGACCTGCCACACGTCAATTGGTTCGGGGATGTTCTTAACGGACTGTGGCCCGAGCCACGTCATCCCAGCCTCTATCTTGCCTTTCACATGATCGTAGATTGCACGAGATATGCAGATGCCTCCGGCGGGTGCGATGGTTTCTAAACGCGCAGTGATGTTGACGCAGTCGCCGAGGATGTCGTCCCCATCGATCACCACGTCTCCCAGATGAATACCAATCCGGAAACGCAGACGTCGGTCTTCCCTTTGAGGAGACTCGCGCGAGATCAAGTTGCGCTGCATTAGAAGAGCCGCTCTTACCGCTAACACTGGCGATGGGAAATCGACTAGGAGCCCGTCGCCCATGGTTTTGACGATGCGGCCACCGCCTTCCATAATTGCCGGGTCAATCACGTAGATTCGCGCATCGCGCAGCCGCGAAATGGTGCCTTCCTCGTCTGCCGCCATGAGACGAGAATAGCCGACCAAATCGGCAGCCATTATTGTGGTAAGGCGACGTTCCACACTTGCCCCTCCGCCAAGAAAATACAGTACCGCCTGATAAGCAAATGCGAAAGCGCTCTGGAACCGGGCGAATCAGGATAGGTACGAAAAATCCAGATTGAATGCCCTGATGTCGCACCCAAAGGGATCCGCTTCTCTCTTCGGCTTTCCGATGCCGAGCGGGAATGGTGGCAGCGTAGAAAGAGCAGCGACTGCGGCGCGTCCACAGCGGCAGCGCGGGTCGTCTGGTTGTGCTTGCACTGGAGGGGCTTGGCGTTTTCGTTCTTGTTCCTCTTCTCGTTCTGGGCAATGCAACCTAACAACCCGACGAGCCGTTGCTCGAGAGCAGACGTTCGCAGCCAAAGCTCCGAACGGCGGCACGCGGCCAGGAGCCTGCTTATATGCTGGCGATGGAGAACGTTACGATCCGACCCTAAGCGGCCGCACGTCCACGCGATCCGGAGGACAGCAGTGGGGTCAGAAAACGGACGCACGAGAACTACGGAAAGGACAAGGGTCACCTCCTTCGCATCGAACCGCTGGAACTCGCCGGTTAGGACACCGATCGACACCTCACCTCGGCACGTCTGGGCATAACTTGAACGACGGCCATCGCGCCAGCAGGCCGCGACCGCGAAAATCAGCAGCACGATCCGCCGTTTCCGCGATAATCGAGCGAACCACCCGATTGGTGACGAGGCCATCGCCGGCCGCAACTGGCTTGGTCAAACGGTGTCGCCGTCCAGATGACTGCAACGTTATTACGTAACTTTCCATTTGACGATTGTAATAACGTAACATATCGAGGGAGCAGACACATGCACTCTGCAGCCAGCTTAGTCACAGGAAAATATTTGGAGGTCTGAATGCGCACACTGCGCGTGCTCTTCACTGCGGTTGCACTCGGCGTCACCGCAGCGCTTAACCCGGCCCATGCCGCGGTGCTCAAGGTTGCCGGCCCATGGGAGATTGCCGGCACTGATCCAGCCCAGACAGGTTATGTCTTCAGCAGATTGCAGGTCGCCGAAACGCTTGTGACCGCCAACCACGAAGGCAATCTCGTCCCGGCCCTCGCTAAACAGTGGAGCGTCAGCAGCGATGGTCTCATATGGCGCTTTACGCTCCGAGAGGATGCCCAGTTTCACGATGGCACGCCGGTGACCCCGCAAGCGGCTGCCGCCAGTCTGAAGCGAGCCCTTGCAGGTGTCGGCGTGCTCTCTCAAGCGCCGCTTGGCGAGATCACCAGTCAAGGGCGGGACGTCGTGATCCGGCTGACGAAACCGTTCTCTGCCCTGCCCGCCTATCTCGTCCATTTCAGCACGATCGTGCTGGCGCCTTCGTCATTTGATGCGGCGGGCAAAGTTACGCAGATCGTTGGATCCGGACCCTACAAGGTGAAGAGCCTCACCGCTCCGGCACGGCTGGAGTTGCAGGCCTCAGGCCGCTGGTGGGGCGGCAAGTCCGCGATCGAGGAAGTCAGCTATCTCGCAGTGGGACAAGGCGAAACCCGAGCGCTGATGGCGGAAAGCGGCGAAGCCGATCTGGTCTTTTCGATGCTGCCGGTCTCGGTGAATCGTTTGAAAGCCAATCCGAAACTCGATGTGCAGATTGCCACCATCCCCCGCACGCGCATCCTCAAGGTCAATGCGGCGTCCCCATTTTTCGACCAGATTGAGGAACGGCAGGCGATCAGCGCAGCGATTGATCGGGCCGGTCTCACCAAGGTGATCCTGCGCAACGCCGATCTTGCTGCAACCCAGCTATTCCCGCCTGCGATGAAGGGCTGGAATTCCCCCGAGGTTCAGCCGCTCGTGCGTGACGTCGACAAGGCGAAGGAACTC
The DNA here is from genome assembly GCF_002531555.1 of Sinorhizobium sp. BJ1. Lineage (NCBI taxonomy): Bacteria > Pseudomonadati > Pseudomonadota > Alphaproteobacteria > Hyphomicrobiales > Rhizobiaceae > Sinorhizobium > Sinorhizobium sp. BJ1. Next base: position 74,126 of record NZ_NWTH01000015.1, on the reverse strand, counting down.
CTGGCCACGGCCGGCTGGAAAGCCGCCAGCGACGGTATTCTGGAAAAGGACGGCAAGCGGTTCAGCGTGACTCTGCTTACCTATTCGAGCTGGCCTGAACTGCCGCCGATCGCGACGGCACTCCAGGCCCAGCTTAGACAGGTGGGAATCGAGGTAAAAGTATCCGTCGGCAACAGCTCGGAGATTCCGGCGCGCCATCAGGACGGAACGCTGGAGATGGGGCTGATCTCGCGACTCTATTCCATCGTGCCGGATCCCGTCGGAACGCTGCTCCAGGACTATGGTCCCGGCGGAAGCGACTGGGGTTCGATGGGCTGGGACAACAAGGAAATCCAGAGCGTCGTCGAACAACTTGCGGCGACGAGCGATGCGGCGGCCCGCGCTCCGCTTCAGAGTCGCGCGGTGGAGATCCTGCAGCGAGAGCTGCCAAGCATTCCAGTGACCTGGTCGGAGCTCGCCATCGTCTCGAACAAGAGGATCACCGGAGTCCAGGTCGACCCCCTCGAAGTGAATTACGGCTTGTCGGCAATCCGCTGGGCAGAGTGACGGGTAAGGTTATGAGAAACTTCCTTCTAGCGCGCCTGCTCCAGGCGGGGCTAGTGGCCATCGTGGTCGGCGCCTTGTGTTTCGTGCTCATGCGCGTGCTGCCCGGTGACGCCGCCATGCGCATTGCTGCCGGCCGCTACGGGCCGGATGCACGGATTGCCGAAGCGGCAGAAAAGGTCAGGCTCGAACTAGGCCTCGATCGGCCGCTTGCAGCCCAGTTCCTGGAATGGCTAGGCAGCCTCTTGCGCCTTGACCTCGGACATTCGCTCGTCACGGGTTCGCCGGTCGTCCATGAGCTGAAGGTGCAGCTCGGCGCTTCCGTGTGGCTTGCCGCATCGGCGCTCGCGCTATCGCTTCTCATCGGACCAGTCATTGGCCTCTTCTCGGGACTGAAGGCGGGCGGCGCGATTGACCGACTGGGCTTGGCGGGTGCGGCAATTTTCCGCGCCATTCCGCCGTTCGTGCTGGGTCTGATGCTGATGCTGGTCTTTTCGAAGCAGCTCGGCTGGTTACCGCCAGCCGGTTTTGGCTCGCCGCGTGAGATGCTGCTTCCCGCGCTGACGCTCGCACTCGGGCTTGCGGCCATGTCGAGCCGGGTGATGCGCAACTCGGTCGCTGCCGTTGCTAAGGCACCCTATTTCGCCTTCGCCCGATACAAGGGGCTGCCGGAATCCGTTGTCGTCCTTCGGCATGGGCTTCGCAACGCCGCCATCCCTGTCGTTTCCTATACCGGACTGCAGGCCGTGTACCTCGTCGAAGGCGTCGTCGTCGTGGAATCGCTCTTTGCCTATCCGGGCATCGGCCACGCGCTGGTCCATGCGGTTGTCGAACGGGATATTCCCATGGTGCAGGGGACGGCGTTGCTGATGGGGCTGATGTTCGTCGTCATCGCCACCATTGTCGACCTTCTGACGCAGTGGCTCGATCCGCGTGTGAGGAGAACGGCATGAGTACGACCGACGAGCTGTCCATTTCTCGGCCGGACCGGCGACTGACCAGGGGGCGCATGTTCGGCGCCGGCATTCTAAGCCTGGTCGGTGGCTTTGCGTTCATCGGGCCGGTGCTCATTCCTGCCGATCCTGCGGCGCAGGATTTTAGCGCCAGCCTCGCTCCGATCGGCGGCGACTACTTGCTCGGAGCCGATCATTACGGGCGCAGCCTCCTCGCGCGTCTCGCCCACGGCGCTCGTCTTTCCTTCGGCCTCGCACTCCTGACCATGCTCTCGGCCGCGATCCCAGGCGTTCTCCTCGGTCTTGTCGCCGCCTGGAAAGGCGGCTGGACAGAGCGGTTCCTGGAACTGACGGCCACAATTGTGCTGGCACTGCCCGGTTTGATGCTGGTGCTCCTGCTGCTAGCCTTCGCGCCCGGCAATTATGGCCCGCTGTTCCTGGGCCTTTCGCTTACCCTGTGGGTAGAGTTCTATCGTGTAACGAAGGCGACGACGAAGACCATCCTCGCGCAGCCGCATATCGAGGCGGCGCGCATGCTCGGCTTTGGCTCGCGCTACATCCTTGTCAACTATGTCTTGCCGGTGATCGCACCGATGATCGCAACGCTTTCGGCCTTTGCTATGGCGACGGCGATCATCGCCGTGTCGACATTGAGCGCCATCAGCGTTGGGCTGCAGCCTCCCACGCCCGAACTCGGCAGCATGATCGTGGAGCTCTTGCCGTATTACGCGGAGGCGCCGGTGCATGTGCTGCTGCCGGCATTGCTGATCTTCCTGCTCGTCCTCGGCCTCCAGCTTCTCGCACAGGGAGATCATCCATGAACGTGCGCCCCGGAATCCAGGAACTTTCCATAGCCGCACTCTCCGTGGAATGGGCCGCAGGGCGGATCGTTTCAGACGTCTCCTTCACGGTCGGCAGAGGGCGCCCGTTGGCGTTGCTCGGCGAGAGCGGGTCGGGCAAGTCGCTTGTGGCGCAGGCCATTATGGGAAATCTGCCGACCGAACTGCGGGCCACTGGAAAGGCGCTGCTCGACGGTGTTGATCTCTTGGCTGGTTCGCCGCCCGAACGACGCGCGCGTTGGGGACGCAGTATCTCGCTTCTCCCTCAGGAACCGTGGCTGGCGCTCGACCCAACAATGCGAATTACGCCGCAAATATCCGAGGTCCACCGGTTTGTGAAAAAGAAGAGCCGAGGGCTGAGCCGTTTGCTGGCTAGAGACAATCTTGCCGAAGTCGGTCTTGGACATGCCGGCCAACTCTATCCGTTCGAGATGTCGGGTGGAATGTCCCAGCGCGCCGCAATCGCGATCGCCCACGCGGCCGAGAGCGATCTGTTGATCGCTGACGAACCGACGAAAGGACTTGATGTGGCGCTGCGCGATTCCGTTACGGCGCGGCTGCGGCAAGAGGTCGAGCGGGGACGTTTGCTGCTGACGATCACCCATGACGTCGCGGTTGCACGGGCGCTGGGCGGAACGGTAGGAGTGATCCTGGACGGGCGGCTTGTTGAATACGGGCCTGTGGAAAAGCTGCTCGCGGCGCCGGCGCATCCCTACACCCGCGCATTGGTCGGTGCCGATCCGGCAAGTTGGCATCGACAGAGACCGACCGCCTCGGGTGGGCCGGTACTTGCCGGGCGTCGATTGGCGAAAGCCTTCGGAGAGAAAGTGCTGTTTTCTGAACTGGATATTGAGATTCGTGCCGGCGAGATCGTCGCGATCGCCGGCCAGAGCGGTTGCGGCAAGACCACGGTCGGAAACATTCTGCTCGGGCTTACGGCAGCCGATTCAGGCACCGTCGAACGGCAAACGGGTGTTTCGCCGCTAAGGTATCAGAAGCTCTACCAGGATCCGCCCGCCGCTTTCGCGCCGCGTCAAAGCATTCGCAAGGGACTGACCGATCTGGTCACGGCTTCGGCTGTCGGCAAATTTGCTCGATCGCCTGCCAAGTGAGATCTCTGGCGGCGAGCTGCAGCGCTTCGCCATCCTTCGGGCCCTTTTGCTCGACCCAGTGTTTCTGTTTGCGGACGAAGCCACGTCGCGCCTCGATCCGGTCAGCCAGAAGGACGTCATTGAATTCCTACTCGAAATCGTCCACGAGACCGGCCTCGGTGTGTTGCTCGTTACCCACGATCGCCATCTCGCCGAGCGCGTATCGAGTCGGATCATTGATATGGGCGAGGCTAGAGAAAAGTAAATCGCCAGCATCAGTGTAACGCTCCGCGCGGCATATCCGCTGCTGCGGGCAGGCTAAGGTGTAGCCACGTCGTCAGCGATGAGGTGAGGTCCGCGTTTGCGGGAGCAGTTACTTCGCCGCGAGTCGCCGGTCGAGCGCGTCGAGGACCCGGCGGGTCAAGGCGGGGTAATCTTCGTCGAAATGGTGGCCGCCTTCGATGGCGACCACGTCGACGCCGGAGGATTTCAGCCCCGGACAGGCGTCGTCTTCCTCTTCCGTGCCGTAGATGCATTGGACCAGCGACGGATCGATCGCCCTGACATCATCGACCGGATCGCCCGCGCTCGCCTCGCCCTCGGCGCCGAACCAGCCAAGGACGGAAATCTTGAAATCCGCCCGATGTGACATAGCCATCAGCGTCACCTGGCGCACGCGCGCGCGGGTGGCGGCGGGCAGCAGGTTATAGGTGCGCGGCAGGATATCGGCACCGAAGGAATAACCGACCAGCAGCACGTTGCGGACATTCCAGCGCTTTCGATAATAGCTGATGATCCGGGCGAGATCGTCGGCGGTCGCCTGCGGCTGGCGCTCGGACCAGAAATAACGGAGAGAATCGATCCCGACCACCGGCACACCCTGCTGCTGCAGGGCATTACCGACCTCCTTGTCGATGTCGCGCCAGCCACCATCGCCAGAATAGATCACGGCCACGGTGTCGCGTGACGGTTTCGCGTCGAGGACGGTGAGCGGCAGACCGAACGGGTTGTCTGTTTCGTCGCCCTCCTGCAGATATTCCGAGAGTGCGCCGGACAGGGCGGCATAGGCGTCGTCCTCCGTGTCCGTGGTCTCGATGTCCGGGTGCTTGTCGACCAGCGCGGCGACATGTTGGCGCCCCTCGGCGGACGCCGCGGGTGAGAACGTGACGCTGACCGGGTCCGGCAAGGGTCCGTCGGTCAAGCCATAGACCAGACGATCACCCTTGCGGGCCTTCTCGGCCGGCGTGCAGAGCTGCCTGGTCAAGGCAATGCCCTCTTCGGGATCGACTGCGAGGGTCTTGCCGATCGTTGCGGCGGGAGATTGGGCGGCGATAGCCAGCGCCATGGCACCGCCAGCGCCGACCCCGGCGACGACCGGCGGCCGGTAGGCACCGCTAGCGGCGGCGCGCTGAACCTGCTGGCTCAAGGATTCGATATCCGAGACGGTGTAAATGCACTCTCCGTCGTCCTTGGCGAGCGCTGCCAGATAGGCCTTGAGATCGATGCCGACGACGAGTGCATTCTCCCCGGAAAGGGAGCGCGCAACAGCATCTTCCTTTTCCGTCCAGCCGTCCGCGCCGGAAAGCAGCACGACGAGCCCGGATGCGTCCTGCTTCGGGAACAATATATGCGGCGACGGGATCATGCCGGTGTCGAATCTCGCCTCTTCGGCCGCTGAGGGGAGGCTTGCCGCCGCAGCAATCAGCGTCGCCAAGGCAGCGCCTTTCCAGATTCTTGTCATGCGGATCATTTCTTGATCACTCCCTTGATGCCGCCACCGATCAGGAACGTCGCGTCCATCAGCGCGAGGATCGGATTGAGACCGCCGCTCGCCGCCAGATAGCGCGGCTGCCAGTGCGGGTGGAACTTCGACTTGAAGGCGCGCAGACCTTTGAAATTGTAGAAGCGCTCGCCGTGCTCGTAGAAGGTCCGGCCGGCGCGATCCCAGACCGGCGCCGTGCTGCGGGAGGACATGCCGGAAAGCGGCGCCATGCCGAGATTAAAGCGCCGGTAGCCTTGCGCCTTGAGGTATTCCATCAGTTGAGCGAACAGGAAGTCCATCGACCCGCGCGGCGCCTCCGGGGAGAAACGCATGAGGTCGACAGAGCCCTCTACCTTATTGGCGGTGACCAGTATGTTGGCGAAGGCGACGATGCGCCCCTCACACTTGAGGATCGCAACCGGCTGCGTCACCAGATATTGTGGATCGAAGGCGCCGAGCGAGAAGCCTTTCTCCCGGGCGCTGTGATGGTCAAGCCAGGCATCGGAAATAGCGGCGAGCTCCGGCAGGATCGCCGGTACGTCCGCGGGCTCCACCACCGAGAACTCCAGACCATCGCGCTGGCCCCGGCTTACCTGGTGGCGCAAGGTCGCCCATTTGCCGCCCTTCATCTCGAAGCGCGTGAGATCGACCTCTGCAAGCTCACCGAGGCGGAAAGCCCTGAGGCCTGCATCGGCGTAATAGGCAAGGCCGCGCGGCGAAATCTGGTAGAAGACGGCACGGCAGCCATTGGCGCGGGCCGTCTCGATGAACTGCCAGATGAGGTCCGGCCAGGCCTCCACCGGGCCGACGGGATCGAAAAGCGCGATCCACGAGCGGCCCCAACGGCCGTACATGATGAAGGCGCGGCCGTCGGCAGAGAACATGATGCTCTTGTCGCCCATCCGCACGAGATTGGCGTCGGACATGTCCTGCGTCTCGACGATGGCGAGCGCCCGCTCCATATCCTCGTCGGAGGCAGGCGCGATCGCAGTCGCGGCCGGACGCATCAGGCTCCAGATGGCCACGGCGGTCGCGCCGATCGTCACTCCGAGCAGCGCGCGAAGACCGCGCGGCGCCTCCGCCGAGAATTCGAACTGCCACCAGAGTTCGTGGCTGTACTCGACGTTGCGATAAACGAAAAGCAGGACGACGAAGGCACCGAGGCAGATGACGCCAAGGGCAGTAAGCCAGGGCAGCGTCAGCGCCTGGCCGAAGAGCGAAGCCGGACGAACGAAGAGACGGCGGCTCGCGAGCAGTCCGACAAGGAAGAAGGCGAGCATGCCGGCCTCTCCGAGCGCTACCGCCTTCACCAATGAGAGCAGGAGCGCCGCGAGCGCGATCACGATCGCCGCCCACCAGGCGCCATCAAGCCGCAGCGCCAGCCCTCGCGCCACAATGAAGAGCGCCAGCCCGAGCAGGCTCGCGAGGAAATGCGCTCCTTCCACGATCGGAAGAGAGACATAGTTCGCGAGGAAGGCCAGATTCTCGTCCGGCGTCGGCGTCACACTCGACAGCACCAGCATGAGGGAAAGCACCAGTGCAAGCGTGGCAAGCAGAAGCGGCGTCATGCGGCCGCCGGCTCGGCGCAGGCTGGAGGCGACCGGATGGCCGGCAAACTGGCGCAGCTCGATTCCGACGATGGCGACGATCGCGATCAGCAGCGGCAGCACGTGGTAGATGACGCGATAGAGGACGAGCGCACCGAGCACCGCGTCGACATCGGCCGCTTGCCCGAGTGTCGCGACGATCACGGTCTCAAAGACGCCAAGGCCCGCGGGCACATGGCTGAGCACGCCGAGACCGACCGCGACGGAATAGATCGCAAGGAGAGCCGGCCAACCGATCGTTCCGGCCGGAAGTAGGACGTAAAGGACAGTCGCGGATGCGGCGAGGTCGAGCGCCGTCACCAGAAACTGTCGCGACGACGTTCTCGAATCCGGCAGCCGCAGAGTGAGGCGGCCGATGTGGACTTCATGGGCGCTGCGCGCCGCGACCATGATCGCGAGCATGCCGGCAAGAACGACGACGGCTATCGTCCTGAGCCAAAAGGCATCGAGCCCGATGAGCGGTGCGACATACTCGCCGACCGCAAGCAGACTCAGGCAGGCGACTGCCGCGAGGCCCAGTCCGAAAGCGAGCGTAACGAATGCGATGACGCGGGCAATCTCGTCCGGTTCGAGCCCGAGACGCGAATAGGAGCGATATCGGATCGCGCCGCCGCTCAGCGCCCCGAAACCGGCTGTGTTGCCGACCGCATAGGCGCAGGCGGCCGTGAGCGCGACATCGGCATAGGGCAGCTTGCGCCGAATGTAGTCAAGGGCGCTGACGTCGTAGAAGGTGAGCGCCAGGAAACTCAAGCCGGTGAACAGAATGGCCGCAACCACTGAACGCCAGCTCGTTTCGGCCAGTGCCGAGACGACGTCGTCATATCGGACCTCGGCAGTCAGATGGAAGATCGCGGCACCGAAAAGAGCAATCAGGACGAGCGTGCCGATGGCGGAAAGATAGCGCTGGTTGCGCCTCAGCAACGGCCGCCACCCGGTTCCAGCCATTTGCGCCTGATTTGCTTCAGCCCTGCCTGAGAAAAACGTCATGAATAGTCCTCCCGCTCACCCGTGGCTAACCGCATCGGTCGGGTGACGGTTTGCCTCGCGGTTCGAGCATTGAACAGCCGTTTGATACCGTCGGCGAGCTTCTCCATGTAGAGATAGATCACCGGCGTGACGAAGAGCGTCAGCGGCTGCGAGACGAGCAGCCCGCCCACCACGGCGACGCCGAGCGGCTGGCGCAATTCCGCGCTGGCGCCAGTGCCGAGCGCGATTGGCAGCGTGCCCATGAGCGCGGCGAGCGAGGTCATCATGATCGGCCGGAAGCGCATCAGGCAGGCGCGGTGGATCGCCTCTGCGGCAGGCATGCCGGTGCGCTGGAAAGACAGCGCCACGTCGATCATCATGATCGCATTCTTCTTCACGATGCCGATGAGCATCAGAAGACCGATCACCGCGATGATCGACAGGTCGAATCCCCCGAGGCTGATCGCCAGCAGCGCCCCCGAGGCTGCCGAGGGCAGGCCGGAGAGGATCGTCAGCGGATGGATGAAGCTCTCGTAGAGAATGCCCAGGACGATATAGATGGTGAGGATCGCTCCGAGGATGAGCCAGGCCTGGTTGGACATCGCATCCTGGAAGAGCTGTGCCGTGCCGTAGTAGCGCGTCGTGACCTCCGACGGCATGCCGATTTCGGTCTTCAGGCGGCTGATCTCGTCGACGCTGTTGCCGAGCGCCACGCCGGCGGGGAGATTGTAGGAGATGGTAACTGCCGGCAACTGCCCAAGCTGGTTGACGGTGAGTGGCCCGGGAGACGTGTCTATGCGGGCAAATGCGCCAAGCGGCACCAGCGTGTTGGCGGCGGTCGGCACCTGCAATTGCGCGAGGGCGGCCGCAGACCAGTTCTTCGCCGGATCGAGCTCCATGATGACCTCGTAGCTGTCGCCCGAGGTGTAGATGGTCGAAATCTGCTCGGAGCCGAAGCCGCCATAAAGCGTCGAGCGCAGCACGTCTGCCGTGATCCCGAGTGCGGCGGCCTTGTCGCGGTCGATCACGAGCTCTGCCTGGGGCGCATTGTTCTGCAGATCGGAGTTGACATCGGTGAAGAAGGCGCGGTCCTCGCGCATCGCTTCCGTCAGCTTGTCCGCCCACTCGTTCATCAAGCTTTGATCCAGGCTCTGGACGACGAGCTGGTATTGGCTGGCGGAGCTGCGTGCGCCGACGGAGAGGTTCTGCACGGGCGTGATGTAGCTCCGGATGCCGGCAATGTCGCCGAGTTGCGAACGCAGTTCGGAAAGGAGCCTGGGCAATGCCGGCCGTTCGCTCGTCGGTTTCAATTCGACGAAGAGTCTTCCCGAATTCGAGGCCGAGGAGCCGCCCGTGCCGACCGAACTCGCCACATGGGCGACATAGGGCGAATGCGCAAACACGTCTTCAACCTTGGCCTGCAGTGCCGACATCGCCGCGAAGGAGATGTCCGGCCGCGCCTGCGTCGTCACCTGCAGCTGGCCGATATCCTCCTGCGGAAAGAAGCCCTTCGGAGTCGTCCTCACCTGATAGATCGTCAGACCGATGGTGGCGAAGAAGAGGATGAGGACGGCGAAGCGATGGCGCATGCAGAACTTCAGGAGACGATCATATCCGCGGAGCATCGCCTCAAAGCCGCGCTCGAGCCGCGCATCGAGCTCATGCCTTTCCTGATCATGCTTGGGCATCTCCGGCAGGCGTGCCGCAAGCATCGGCGTCAGCGTCAGCGACACGAATGCCGAGGCGAGAATCGCGATCGTGACGACCACGGCAAACTCGTTGAAGATCTTGCCGATCACGCCGCCCATCAGGAGCACCGGGATGAACACGGCGACAAGCGACAGCGAAATCGCGATGATCGTGAAGCCGATCTCCCTTGAGGCGGAGATCGCCGCCTCGAAGGCGCTTTGTCCTTTTTCCTCCATATGCCGGACGATGTTCTCCAGCATGACGATGGCGTCGTCGACGACGAGGCCGACGGAAAGCGTCAGCGCCATCAGCGAAACATTGTCGATCGAGAACCCCAGCGCATACATGGCTGTGAAGGTGGCGATGATCGAGATCGGCACGGCGAAGGCCGGAATGAGCGTTGCCCAGAGCCGACGGACGAAGAGGAAGATCACCAGGATCACCAGCCCGATCGTGATGGCCAGGGTGAGTTCCACATCGTCGACAGCGCCGCGCACGGACTGGGAGCGGTCGTTGAGCATCTCCAGCGACGCTGCCGCCGGCAGGGACTGGCGGAACGATGGCAGCATCGCCTTCACCATGTCGACCACGGCAACCGTATTCGCGTCCGGCTGACGCTGGACGGCAAGGATGATCGCGCGCGAGCCGTCATGCCAGCTCGCGGTCTGAGTGTCCGCAACCGAGTCGATGACCTTGGTCACGTCGCCGAGCCGAACGGCCTTGCCGTCCGCGCTCTTGACGATCAGCTTGGAGAAGGCGGCGGCATTGTCGAGTTGTGTGTCGGCGACGATCGTCATCTGCCGCCCGGTGGATTGCACGGTGCCGAGCGGCGAATTGTCGTTTGCCGCCGCGACGGCCGTCTTGAGAGCGTTAAGCGAAATGCCGCGGGCGGCGAGCGCGTCGGGATCGATCTCGATGCGAACGGCAAACTGCTGGCTGCCGAATATCGAGACTTCCGCGACGCCGTCGAGCGTCGACAGCGCCGGCGAGATCACCTGCTCCGCCAGCGCGTCGAGTTTGGTGAGAGGCACGGTATCGCTCTTCAATGCGAGCAGCAGCACCGGCGCATCCGCCGGGTTCACCTTGCGGAAGCTCGGCGGCGAGGGCATGTCCTGCGGCAGCGTGCGCAATGTGCGGGTAATGGCCGCCTGAACGTCGGCGGCAGCGGCGTCGATATCGCGGCTGAGTTCGAACTGGATGGAGATCGAGGTGGAACCGAGGGCGTTCGTCGTCGAGATGCTGTCGATCCCGGCGATCGTGTTGAACTGCTTGATGAGCGGCGTCGCGACCGAGGTCGCCATCGTCTCGGGGGAAGCGCCCGGCAAGGTGGCGGAGACGTTGATCACCGGAAAATCGGTCCGCGGCAGCGCCGCGACCGGGAGCACCGTATAAGCAAAGAAGCCTGCCGCCACGAGTGCCAGGGACATCAGCAGCGTGGCGACCGGGCGGCGAATGCAGAATTCGGAGATGGACATGACCGTTTTCCGTCTCTTGCGGCGAACCTCGCTTCGACCGCGGCTTCAAAATATCGGGGCGGACGGGTGCTGTGCCCCGTCGCGCTGGCCGAAGTCACTGCTGCTCCGCAACCCGCGCCTTGTCACCGGCCTTGAGATTGTTCTGGCCCTCCGTCACCACCGTGTCGCCCGCCGCAAGGCCCGAGCTGATCGCAGCCTCCTGGCCGTCATTGGCCGCGACGACGACCGGGCGAACTTCGACCGTGTCTTCGGGGGTGACCCGGTAGACGAATTCGCCTTTTTGGCCGGTCTGGACGGCAACGGCGGGAATGACAGCGGCTTGCGGCAGGGTCTTTTGCTCGATGTCGACCTCGACATATTGCCCCGGCCACAGCTTCTGTTCGCCATTGTCGAACTTGGCGCGCATCATCACCGTCCCTGTCGCCGTATCGACGGCGGAATCGATGAAGTCGAGTACGCCCGCGCCGACGACCTTGCCGCTACCGCTCAGCCGCGCTTTGACCTGCGGCGGGGAACCGGCGTCGAGCCGCGACTTGAAGCTCTCCAGATATTCCTCCGGCAAGTGGAACGCGACTTCGATCGGATCGATGGAGGTGATGGTGACGAGGCTCGTCGGCGAGCCGCTGCCGGAAGTGCCGACGAGATCGCCGATCGTCACCTGGACGGCACCGAGCCGGCCGTCGATCGGTGCACGAATGCTCGTATAGCTGAGTGCCACCTTGTCCGCGTCCACAGTCGCCTGATCCGCGTCGACGGTCGCCTTGGCGGATTGCTGGGCGGCGAGCGCCGTATCATAGGCCTGCTGCGTGCCGCTTTTGTCGTCGCGCAGCGTTCGTGCCCGGTCGAGTTCGATTCCGGCATCGGTCAGGAGGGCCGTGTCCTTCGCCAGTATGGCCTGGTCGCGGTCGAGTGCAGCCTTCAAGGCGCGATCGTCGAGCGAGAACAGGAGATCGCCCGCCTTGACCATCTGACCGTCCTTGACATGGATCTCGGTGATCTGGCTCGAGACGCGAGCGTTGACCGTCACGGTCTCCGGAGCGTTCACATTGGCGAAGGTTCTGACGACGACGGGAAAGTCCTGCGCTTTCACTTCGGCGACTTCGACCGACGCTCCCCGAGGGCCGCCGCCGGGTGATTTGCTACCGCTGGACCGCTGTCTCGAACCCTGTGCACCTGAGCCCTGTGGATCGGTGCCGGCGCCGTCGCCGGTGGCGAGAAGTGCCGGCACCTTGGCCGCGAGCGGCGCGATCGCTATTCCGCCGAGCATCGAGCCGAGAGCGACCATGGCGATGACAACACGGCTATACATTACATGCACTCCGCTTTTCCGGGAGCGAGGCATGAGGAGATCATGCTCATTCCCTTCTATGATAAGGACCCGGTTCCATGAATTCAGAGGCTCGCGCCGAGCCCACAAAGCTGTGGACACCCGCTGCATCTCAGAAGAACTGGGTCGGCAGATCGAGGGGTTAGGTGCAGCCCGCATGTGCGGGCTGCATATGCTGGAGTCCCTCCAATCCAAGACAACTAACGAGCCCCGGGTTCGGGCCCGTTAGGAATGAGCCTGCGCCTGGCTTACGCGTGGTCGAGAGGCAGTGCGACGAAACGGGTGGTGCCGCCCGACTGGATCCGCACCAGCGCAGCAGACTTGCCTTCCTTCCGGAGCGACATCAGGTCCTGGCGGAAATCCCTGGCATTCGACACCGCCTTGCCGCCGACGTCGAGGATGATGTCGCCAGCGGAGAGACCATGCTGTGCGGCCTCCCCGTTCGGATCGACGGCGACGACGACCATGCCTTTTTGGTCGGTACCGGCGACCTTGCTTGCCGGAGCAATCAGAAGACCGAGATTTTGCTCGGTGGGCGGTACGCTGCCGCTGTCGTTCGCCGCGACGACCTCAGGAGGTCGATCGGCGGGCATCGTGCCGAGTGTCAGCGAGATGTCCTGCATTGCGCCATCGCGGAGCACGGTCAAAGTCGCTGAACTGCCTGGCGCCATCTTGCCGATCTTCTGCGCCAGTTCACGCGGATCGTTGATCGCGGTGCCGTCGACGGCGGTAACGACATCGCCCGGCTTGACGCCGGCCTTCGCCGCCGGGCCATTCGGCTCTGCCTCGTCGATGAGCGCGCCCTTAGCCTGCTTCAGGCCGAGGCTGTCGGCGATATCCGGGGTGATCTGCTGTTGTTGGATGCCGAGCCAGCCGCGCGTGACATGGCCCTTGTCCTTCAATTCAGCGATCACCGCCTTCGCCGTATCGGCCGGAATGTCGAAGCCGATGCCGACCGAACCTCCGGACGGCGAGAAGATCGCCGTGTTGACGCCGATGACATCGCCATTGACGTCGAAAGCCGGCCCGCCCGAATTGCCGCGATTAATCGGCGCATCGATCTGGATGAAATCGTCATAGGGCCCGGCGCCGATATCGCGCCCTTCGGCGGAGACGATGCCGGCCGTCACCGTGCCGCCGAGGCCGTAGGGATTGCCGATGGCGATAACCCAATTACCGACACGTGGCCGCTCCTCGGCAAATTTGACATGAGGAAAATCGCTGCCCTCGACCTTGATCAAAGCGAGGTCGGTCTTCGGATCGGTACCAACGACCTTTGCCGTGTAATTCTGCCCGTCATTGGTCGTGACCTCGACCAATTTGGCATGATCGACGACATGATTGTTGGTCACGGCATAGCCGTCCGCCGAGATGAAGAAGCCGGAGCCCTGCCCGATCATCACCCCGCTTCCACCGCCACTATCGGGAGAACCGTCTTGACCGTCGTCTGCGGTCGGTTGCGTTCCATCAAGCTCCACCCGCACGGAAATGACCGCAGGCTTCACCCGCGCGACGATGCCGGCAAAGTCGCCCGGCTCGGCTGCGGCTGGCGGTGTCGCCGCCTGCGCGGCGGCATTCCAGCCGAGCGCATTAGGATGGTGCAGCGCGACGGGTTCCATCACGATCGCTGCGAGGCTCAGCACGGAGACGGACGAAAGGGCCGCCAGAGCCGCCGTCAAGCGGCGAGCCCGCGAGTTCTTGGTTTTTACAGATCTGGCCATGACGTGTTTCCTTCTAGTAAGTCGAAGTTGCCGATCGCGGCTGTCAAGGGTGATGCACACGGTGTGCCAGATACTAGATGATTGATTTTACGTGATGTTTTCCGAGTGATTCGCGAGTGGCAGTGGATATCAACCACTCGGATCGGGCTAATCCACCACTCCCGTGGCATCGCCTCCGGTAAAATCGATGACGACCCGCGTTCCACGGTCGGTTGCGTGGACGGTCACAACGGCCCCGAGCTTCATCGCCATCGCCTCTATGATGAGTTGTCCAAGCCCCGTGGAACCCTCTGCGGAACGCGATCGGCTACCTGTTCCATCGTCCTCGACGCAAAGGCGAATATCGCTTCCGGACGACGCATGCAGAGCCACGCGAACGGGACCGTTCCCGGAGGCGTATGCGTGTTTCATCGCATTGATGATCAATTCGGTCACAATAACGCCCACCGCTACCGCACGGTCCGGGTCAATCACGACCGGATCGGCCGCAAGCGAGAGCCAGCCTTCCTCGTTCGCGGAGGCGCCGATGTCCGCGACGAGCGCATGGAGATAGTTGTCGAGCGCGACTGTGCGCACATCGTCCGACGTATAGAGGCGTTTGTGCACCTGGGCGACAGCAAGCACGCGGCCATAGGCGGAGGCGAGAGCTCCCTTTACGTGCGCATCATGGCTCACGTCGCTTTGCATCAGGAGGAAGGAAGAGACGAGTTGCAGACTGTTGCCGACCCGATGGTTCACTTCGCGAAGCAGCACGGCTCTTTCGGCCGCGAGCGACTCGAACCGATCACGCGCGGCGCGGACCTCCGCTTCCGCCGACTCCTTCTCGCGCCGCAGCTTCGCCTGAGCCAGGGCACCTTCAATCGCGACCCGCAACAGCGCGAGAAACTCGCCCCCGACATCCTTGATGACGTAGTCTGCCGCGCCTGCCTTGAGTGCGGCGATCGCCACACGACCCTCGTCCGAGCCGGTCACGTATACCACCGGCGGAGCTTCAGGATCGACGCGGATGGAAGCGAGGGTCTGAAGCCCATCCTGCCCCGGCATGTAGTGATCGAGCGCCACGACATCGATCCCGCCTGCGCGCAAGCGGCGAACCCCCTCCTCGCCTGTCGTTGCAAGCTGGACGCTATAGCCGTGCCGCTCGAACTCCTTGCTGACCAAGCGCCGAAGGGCGGGATCGTCGTCTATGTAAAGGAGCCGGATGGGCGCCATCACGAATTCTCCGCCACTTGTATGACCGAGAAAAAGAGCCCCAATTGCCGGATGGAATGGGCGAAGCTTTCATATTCGACCGGCTTGGTGATGTAGACGTTGCAGCCAAGATCATAGCACCGCTTGATCTCGTCCTGATCGTCCGTTGTTGTCAAAATCACCACGGGCGAGCGCTTCAGATGCTCGTCTGCCTTGATGCGTTTCAAAATATCGACGCCCGACATGTCAGGCAGGTTGAGGTCGAGCAGTATGAGCAGTGCCCGGCCGGCATGCGCAGTTCCCGCGCCATCCCGGCCGAACAGATAGGCAATTGCGCTCGTGCCGTCGCGGAACGCGACAATGTCGTTGCGTACGCCGGCCCGCCTAATATTTTTCTCTATGAGGCGCGCGTGGCCCTCATCGTCCTCAATCATGACGATCGTGACGTGCGTTGTCATGGGTTTCTCTCCGGCAAAGCGCTCAGTGCGTGGCGCGGCAGCGTCATCGTGAAGGTGCTCCCGCGGCCAGGGTCGGAACGGACGGTAATGGCGCCGCCAAGGCGGCGGACAAGAGTGCGTACATATGTGAGGCCAATTCCCTCCCCTGGACGGTCCTGGGGCCCTGACCGGCGGAATATCTCGAAGATACGTTCGCGGTCCTTCGGGTCGATGCCGCGTCCGTTGTCGTTCACCTCGTAGACGACCTCCGACGGCATCGCCCGACCAGTCACCCGGATCTGGCCGGGTGTGTCGTCGCGAAGGTACTTCAGGGCGTTCTCCAAGAGATTGGCGAAAATCTGCTCGAGAGCAAGGCGGTCGCCGACGCATGGCGGAAAGGACTCGATGATGATTGAGGCCCCCGACTCCTGCGCCTGGTAACTGAAGCCGTCGGCCGCTGATCGGGCCAGCTCCGTCATATCGATCAATTCCAGGCGGAGCTCGCGGCGGCCTTCGCGGGTGAGCTTGAGAATGGCCTTGATCAGCCGATCCATGCGCGTGATCGAGCTCTTGATAAAGCCCAGCGCTTCATCGAATTCGTGCGCAAGCCGCTCATCCGGTTCGGAATCGACTTCAAGGCGTGCTCTGAGCAAGGAAATGCGTCCAAAGAGCTCCTTGCGTAGGACCTCCAGCTCACCTGTAAAGCCCATGATGTTGACAAGCGGGGAGCGCAAGTCGTGGCTTACGATGTGGGCGAAGTGCTGGATTTCCTCATTGGCTTGCCGCAGTTCGGCGGTGCGTTTCGCAACGGTTGCCTCGAGTGACTCGTTTGCCTCTTCCAGCGCCCTCTGGGCAGTCTTCAGCCGTCCGGTCGAGTGACGCACCAGAGCGACCGAGATCGCGGCCAAGGCAATGATCAGCGATGCCCCGAAAAGACTCGCGACCAGGAGCAAGTGCGCCGTGCTCTGCGAAGCGCCGATCGCTTGTGAAAGCAACTGCTGTTCGTGCCGGACAAGCTGCGCAACATTTGTCCTAATGTCCTCGGCTCGCGACTGCACCAGCGCATCACTTCCAAGAGAGGGGGAACGCTCGAGCTCGCCGCTTTCCCGTTTGGCAACGGCCTCTTCGAGAAGAGCGAGTTCCGCCGTTACCGCCGCGTCGAGCCTTGTGACAAGCGGCAGACGGCTTTCCTTCCCCACATTACCAGATAGCGCCGCCTTCGCTTCAGCCAGTGCAATCTTCACCGCCTCCAGGTCGGCGAGAAAGGCGTCACGATAACGTTCAGCTCCGGTAAGCAGCAATCCGCGCTGATCGCTTTCGGCCCGCCAGATCTGACCCTGCAAGTCAAGAAGTTTTTCCTTGGCGTTGAGGGTCCAGATCACCTGCCTGGAATCACCGCGCGACTGGGCCACCAACCATACGGATGTTCCGCTGATCATCACAAGGATCGCGAAGCCGAGCGCGAGAAGGAAGGGTTGGCTGGCGGCGAGAGAAGGAGAATATCTCGACATCATGTTGGCACTCCCCCTTCAAATCCGCGCGATTGCAAGCTGCCACGGCTCACTGTTGATCGAGGTCGGGCATTACGCACAGCAAACATGTTCCACAACGGTTCCACGATCAGGACGACGCGACGGGGTCTGTTTCCAACCGGCTGCTATCCCCGCTCCTATTATCGTCTTGCGCTCTTCCGAATTCGACTCCTTTCGCCTCCACACCGAAGCCGGCCAGAAGCACAACAGCGACGGCGACGACGCCGACGACCATGGCAAGGGCGAAAGCATAGTCACCGTTGTAGTGCTCGGCGAGCCCAGCCTGCAGAGTTGCATTGGCGGAGGCGAGGAGGTTGCCTAGTTGATAGGTGACGCCCGGGAACGTGCCGCGGATTTCGTCGGGCGACAGTTCGTTAAGGTGCGCGGGGATGATGCCCCATGCGCCCTGGACAGCGAACTGCATGAGGAACGCGCCGAGCGCCAGCAGCAGCGGACCGGATGAGTACACCCAAAGCGGAATAACGGGAATGGCAAGCAGGGCTGCGAACACGATAGCGCGCCGGCGGCCGATCCTTTCCGACAAGAGGCCGAAGGTGATGCCGCCAAAGATCGCGCCGATATTGTAAACCACGGCGATCGCTCCAACGGTGGTCGTTGAGAACTTTTGCTGCACCTCGAGGAAGGTTGGATAGAGATCCTGCGTGCCGTGGCTAAAGAAGTTGAAGGCTGTCATCAGGAGAATCGTATAGATCGCCAAACCCGCATGCCGCCGCAGTGTGCGCCACAAGGCGCTCCGATCGGGCTTTTGGCGGCGCGCCAGGAAGACTGGCGATTCGTCGATATTCGAGCGGACATAGAACACGATGAGCGCAGGCAGCACGCCGATCATGAACATGCCCCGCCAACCGACCAGCGGAAAAAGCAGGTAGAAGGCAAGAGAGGCGAGGAGATAGCCCGCCGGGTAGCCGGCCTGTAGGAGCCCGGAAACGAGGCCGCGAGTCTTCGGCGGGATCGTCTCCATCGTCAATGACGCCCCAACGCCCCATTCACCGCCCATCGCGATGCCATAGAGCGCTCGCAGAATGATGAGCATGGTCAAGGTCGGTGCGAAGCCGGACGCGAATTCAAGTGCCGAATAGAGGAGGATGTTGACCATCAGTACCGGCCGGCGGCCAAAGCGGTCGGCAGCGTAGCCGAAGATGAGCGCTCCCAAGGGGCGCATGGCCAGCGTCAGCGTGAGAGCGATGGTGACCCGTTCAATGTCTGTCCCGAATTCCTCAGCCACATATTTCATGACAAAGACAAGGATGAAGAAGTCGAATGCGTCGAGCATCCAACCAAGAAAACTCGCGACGACGGCGTTGCGCTGCGGCGAGGTCAGGGAGCGCAGATCTGATAGTATGGGCATGTTTTCCTCCTGGTTAGGCGGTTCGCGGCGGCACTGAGTTGGTGCGGCGTCGCTCGCGATCATGTGACGCAGACCCGGCGCGCCGGTTTGTCCCGGATGATGGCGGGCATCTTTTTGCCTCATCAGCGCTGCCGCCGTGGACCAGGATCACCAATCAAGGAACGGGCCAACAGCCTGATTGGGGCTTTCGATCAGCTTTTCCAAGCAAACCCGCATCGCCGAACCTTCACGGTCCCGCCTGCGATGGTTTTCGGATCTGGGCCACTTCAGCCAATTGGTGGTTTTCAACCACCTCTGTAGGAGGTAGCGTAAACAAACCACAGCCAGGATCGCGCAGCCGCCGAAAGTCGAAGTACGATGAGTGACGAGCTTCTGATCATCGAGGACGACGCCATGCTAGGCATCGACCTCAAACGATATTTCGAACGCGTGGGCTGGAGGACGCGCCTCGTCCGCAGCCTCGAGGAAGCGGGCTCTTTCGTCTTCGGATCTGGCTATGAAGGGCTCGTCGTGCTGTCGGATCTGCACTTGCCCGACGGTAACGCGCTCGACCTCTTGGAACGCGCCCGCGGCGAGGGCGACAGCCGCGAATGGATATTCCTCACCGGCTTCGGCGAGGCACCGGATGCGGAGCGAGCCAAGCGTCTCGGCGCCTTTGACTTTCTGACCAAGCCAATGGATCGGGAGCGGCTCGAGCGCATCGTTGCCGCAGCACGGCGCGGCGCGCGCGCCCAGAGGCGGATCGCCGACGAAGCTTCGCAGCAGCGCAATCGCTACATCCCGGCCGCCTTCATCGGTCGCAGCAAGGATGCCGCGCGCGTACGCGATACACTTGAAAGGCTGTGCCAAATCCCGCTCAGCAGTGTCATCATCTCGGGGGAGACCGGCACCGGCAAAGGCCTTGCGGCGCGGATCCTGCATCACAGCGGCACGCGCGCCGACGGCCCCCTCGTCGAGGTTAACTGCGCAGCCTTGCCGCGCGACCTCGTGGAGTCCGAGCTTTTCGGCCATGAGGCCGGTGCCTTTACCGGAGCGAAAGGCAGCCATCGCGGCTTCATGGAACAGGCGAGCGAAGGCACACTGTTTCTCGACGAGATCGGCGAACTCGATCTCGACCTTCAGGCAAAACTCCTCAAGGCGCTCGAAGACAAGGCAATCCGCCGAGTCGGCGGCGAGCGGATGATACCCGTCGACGTGCATGTCGTGGTGGCGAGCAACCGAAATCTGCCGGAACTCGTGGCCGAAAAAGCCTTTCGGGCGGATCTCTATCACCGGCTCAACGTTTTCCAGCTCGATCTGCCTCCATTGCGGGCCCGCAAGGCGGACATCGACGAGATCGTCGACGGTCTCATTCGCGAGTTCAACGCGATTGCCGGCAAGCGGGTTAAACGCGTTCCTCAATCCGTGCGCGCGCTCCTTGCCGCATACGACTGGCCCGGAAACGTCCGCGAACTGCGCAATGTGGTGGAGCGGTCGGTGCTTCTTTCCACCGGCGAAGAGCTGTCGGGCGAGTGGTTGCAGATCGCGCCGGGCGGTACCCTCGCGAAGACGATGGCTGCAGGCGACGTCATCTCTCTTCCGTTGGACGGCTCCATGACGTTCGATGCGATGGAGAAGTTGATAGTGGAGTCGATCCTGCAGCGCGAAGGCTACAATGTCCTGGCGGCAGCGCGGAGGCTTGGCCTCACGCGCGAAACCCTGCGGTACCGCATGGCTCGGCATGACCTGCAGCGGCAGAACGCGCCGCGCTGAGCGCCACGCAAGCCACCGATGAGTGGTGGATATCCACCTTCCACTCTCCTGTCCCACCCCAATAGCTTAACCCAACCAAAAGCTTAGCTCTCTGGCGCGGCGCTTGCTTCCATGCTGTGGCGGGCCATTCCGGTTGCCCGCGCGCGGTAGCCGTTGAATGGAGGCAAATCGGTGCCGGCCATTCCGACAGAACACTCGCCCGTATATCAGGAGGCTTCGATGCATTTGAGCCAACTTCACTACCTCCCTCTTCCTGCGCCTCTTTTTTCCGCCCTGGCGCTGTCGTTCCTTGTTCTGGTGGCGCTGATTCAGCTCGGAGTGCTGCAATATGCGTATACACGCCTGGGCATCAGCGCCCGTGCTGCGCTGCTCCTTCTCCTCGGCTCCCTTCTCGGCAGCTACCTCAATCTTCCTTTGGCGGAATTGCCTGGTCAGGAAGTCCTCTCCGGCCGAGTGGTGGATTACTTCGGCATGCGTTACGTCGTGCCAGTCTTCGTCGATTGGCCTGGGACCATCATCGCGGTGAATGTCGGTGGGGCGCTCATCCCGACATTGATGTCGATCTATCTGCTTTCGAAAAACGGGCTGTGGGGCCGCGGCTTGCTGGCGACCGCCGTCGTCGCCGCCGTCTGCCACTGGCTCGCTCGACCGGTGCCCGGCCTCGGCATTGCGTTGCCGGTGTTCGTTCCCGCGATCAGCACCGGTCTCGTGGCTCTGCTGCTTTCCCGGCAACATGCGGCGCCGCTTGCTTACGTCGGCGGCAGCCTCGGCACCCTCGCCGGGGCAGACCTGCTCAATCTCGGAAATCTGCGAGGGCTGGGCGCTCCCGTCGCCTCGATCGGTGGCGCCGGAACATTCGATGGGATTTTCGTCACTGCGATCCTTGCCGTGCTCATCGCGAGCCTCTCGCGCGGCTCGCCGTTGAGCCGGCTGTCCTCAGCCGCGACAATGCCGGAAGCGCCCACATACGGACCCCCTGAGGCTGGTGGTCGTCACCCATGACCTGGGCGCAATCACCAAGTCAGAATGGGCTGGGCGACGTGAATAAGGCCGAACTCTCAACGGAAACGGGGTGTTGCTGCACTGGCACGTGGCTTGCTTGATGATATGGCAACCCTACTACCGACAGGAGCTATCTCTCCCCGGTGACTGACATCGCTGCTTCGAAGTGCGGAGACGAGAATGCAAAACAAGACTATTACCGAACTGGCGGACCGCTGGATGGATGAGGATCCAGGCGACCTCACTGAACTCGAGCAGACGGTTTTGCAAAGCGCCATTGAGAAACGCGCGGTTTCCAGGGATCGCAACGAGGCCTATGAGAAGGAACTGACATTTGGCGAACGCGTAGCGGACGCAATCGCCCGGGTAGGCGGCTCGTGGACGTTCATCTTCGCCGCCTTGGCATTTCTGTTGCTGTGGACTGTCGGAAATAGCCTGCTGCTCGGGCGCGACCAGTTCGATCCGTATCCTTACATCCTGCTCAACCTCGTGCTGTCGATGCTCGCTGCACTTCAGGCGCCGGTGATCATGATGTCGCAGAACCGGCAGGCAGCGCGCGACCGTCTGGATGCCGCGCACGACTATCAGGTCAATCTCAAGGCTGAGATCGAGATTTTGGCGCTGCACGACAAACTCGATGAACTGCGGCGCAACGAGATCCTGCAGATACGCGACCAACTAACTGAGCTGGCGACCCATCTGCAGCGCATCGATAAAAATGCAATCGCGGGGAGCCGGCCGGAATAACGGAGAGGGTTCAACTATGGGAGTCCCGACCGTGCTTGTTTCGCTGCAGACCTGGGCACGACTGGTGGTTCCATCGACTCTGAGGAATACATGAAGAAGCACGATACAAATTACACTTTCACTGCCCGGCCTGTCGCGATCCCTCCTTTTTTATCGAGACGAATGATGGAGACATCTTTATTTTTCGCCCACATCGGCCGACGTCTTACAATAACACTCTACATTCATTAATAACGCATACCAATTGTCGGCAAATACGGCGAATATTTGATGAACAATAGTTATATTATATTAATTATTATTAATATGACAGAGTGTAGGTGGCTAAATATTCTTTTTCTAGAGGCTGAATACTGCTGAACGAAGATCGCAAAGCGGCAGTATGAGACAGCCCCGACTGGAAGCTCATGCTTCCCCAATTCTAGGAGACTCAAAAATGCGCTCGTTCATCAAGACGTCTGCAATCGCTGCTCTCGCCCTGTCAATAGCCGCAGGCGGCGCCTTCGCAGCCAACCATCATGGGCACGAGGATCGTGGCATTTCCTCGCGGGGCCCCGAAAACGGGGATTACTACCAAGGGGTATTCGGCGACGACGACGGGACAGCGCCGCCGGTACCGGTATACCAAACCACAGCATCCGTCGCCGTGCATACACCACGGCTCAGCAATATTCTCGGAGAGCTTCGCGCTGCCAATCACCGCATGGATACCAAGCGCTCGGAGGGCGAACTCAGTGCAGTGACCTTTAACCGGCTGCGGCGCGAGGAAGCCAACATTCGCGCACGAACTGTCCAGGTGGCGGACCTGCACGGTGGCATGATTCCAAAGGAATTCTACGCACACCTGCAAAAGGACGTTCGTCGGCTTGACGGAGAGATTGCCCGCTCAGCCTGATGGCCGGATGCTAGGCCGTAAACCTGTCTGCGAAGCCGGTCTGTTTCGGCGGAACCGGCCATCTAGAGAACCGCCGCAGCTTAGCTGCGGCGGTTTTGCTGATTCTCAGCTGCACCCGTTCTGGACTGAGCAACGGAATACCGGAATACATTGTGCGATCTAATGAGCACGAACGAGAACATCTGCCGCTGCGAGCCTCACGCGGAGGTAAGGCCGCTCTCGACCCCCAAAGCCGGACATCCATTCGGGCGAAGCAAATGACCGCTAAGAGTGTGGGTTCCCGTCATTCTTAAAAGTCAAAGCCAAGGCCGCGATGGTGCGGACCGCGGGCTGGTGGCGGGCGGGGTCGCCATCAGACCACGAAGCCGCAGGCGGCGGGCGGGGTGCGTGTGTCCATGTTGCGGCCGCGGTTCAGGTGGTCGTCGATCTCGGCGGCCGCGCCGATCATGCGACCGTATAGGAAGACGGTGAAGGCCGCGGTCTCCAGGTCGCGCTCGGTCAGGGTGCCGGACTTGAAGTCCTTCCACAGCAGCGCCAGCAGCAGCGCCGCAATTACCGCGTCAACGTTGACGCAGAAAACGTAGGGCGAGGCCCCCTGACTGTGGAGTGCCTGGACGAGCTCGCGGTAGAAGGCGTGGAAGACGTTGTACTTTCCTTGCCGCGCCATGAATTCCGCGATGAAGCGCTCGCGCGGATCGTGGTTGACGGGCTTGCCTTTGAAGACCGGGTGGTGGACGCCGGGGAGCGCGCGGACCTCAGTGCCGAGCTCCTTGGCCTGGGCCTTCTCGCGGCGGTACGTGCGCGCGAACGCCGTCGCCATCGCCTTCAGGTCGAGGCCGTGGGCTGGGTCGGAGGGGTCGGTCAGCCTGGTGTCCTTGAATTGCTCGAGCAGGAAGGCCATGCCCTCGAAGCCGTTGCCTCCGTGGCTGTAGCCGGTATGGGTAAGGAAGCCGACCATCGCCTTGTTGATCTGCACGCGCGCGGGCGTCTGTGGCCCGTCCGCCGAGACCGCGCCCTTGGCACCCTGAGCCGAGATCGACCCAGGGCCGTTCGAAATCAGGAGCCCGACGAGCATCTGCAGCGGCAGCGCCTCCTCGGGGGTGGGCTTCTTTCCAGTCATGGCGAGGAAGCAGAGGTCGGCCATCGTCCATTGCCCAAAGCGCTCGTCGCGGGGGATGCCCCATAGCGAGCCCGGCCGGTGGTGCTCGCCGGAGATCGTCGCGCCGACCATGACGCCATAGAGCCGCAGGTACCAGGGCAGTGTCTCGGCGGTAAGGCGCGAGATGCGCTTGCGCATCAGCGGCCCCCAGGCGATCGTCGTGGCGATGGCCGCGAGAATTGCGTCCCGCGACAACCGGCCGCCGAGGCCCCCAAGGAACTTCAGGAACGCCGACCTGCCGCCGCGGGCCGCGATCGCCGCCAGCATGGCCTCTGGACGCGGGTCGGCTGCCTCGGCCTCGGTGGCCAGGAACAGCGCCCGGGTGGCGTCGTCGCAGACAATCCCCGAGGCGTCGAATTCCTCGTCGCGCCCGTCCCTAAGGCCAGAATGGGCGAAGAGCCCGATCAGTGCCCTGGTACAGCCGAGCGCCCGCTCCACGCGCTTCGGCCCGACGATGGCGGCGGCGGTTGCCATCACCGCATTCGGAGCATTGCCGGCCTCCCGCGCCGCGTCGGCGGCGACAAGGATCGGGTCGCCGACTAGGTTGACCTCGGCTGCGACCGCGACGTCGAGTATCGCCCGGTCGTTCTCGGTGGCGATCTCGTGCACGAGCGGCAGGGCGAAGGTCGCCTCCAGCGGCTCAAGCGCGAGATCGAGCACTGAATGGCCGTGCACGCTCGTCACCTGGGTTTTCGGGTCCATGACCGCCGCGCCGGACTTGTCCTTCATGTTCTGCCGCGCAACCACCGCCCCGACCTGGGCGCCGAGCGCGGCGATCTGGCCGGCGTAGGGCTCGGGCGCGGTGACGGCCGGCATGGCGAGTTCGGGCGGCAGCCGCAGGCCCTGGTCGTTGGCGACCCAGGGCTTTAGCGCGAGGTCCCCACGCGGCGCGAAGTCGGGCGCGGCGCCGTTGAGCGCCATCACCGCGGTGAGGGCGGCGGGGATGTCGGCGATGTTGGTGACGACGGCGCCCTTCGCGGACACGACCGGGTTCTCGGGCGTGAAGAGGCCAGGCACGCCGAAGGCCTCCATGAACCAGCGCTCCTTGTCCTCGGCGCTGTCGCCCGTGCCGGCCATCGCGCCGGCATGCCCGACGGCACGGGTCAGCTTCGACTTCCAGCGGCCGACTACGCAGGCGACGACGGGCTTCGTCCAGTCGATGCCCTGCTCGTAGTAGCCGCCGGGTTCGGCATAGAGCACCGCCGCCTTGGAACGGTCGTCGTTGCCAAAGGCGTGGGCGAAGTCGGGCGCGGCGTAGTGGATGTAGACGTCTTTGCCGGAGGAGACGAGCGTCGTCGTGCCCCAGCCCGCAGTGCCGAGATACTGAGCGATCGTCGTGGTGAAGCCGCCGGAGTTCGAGAAGATCGCGACCGAGCCTTTGAGCAGCGACTCCTCCGGCTTGTCGCCGCCGAGCGCGCCGCCGATGCGCACGCGGTTCCACGAATCGGCGACGCCGAGGCAGTTGCCGCCGATGATATCGATGCCGTTCGCCTGAGCCATCGCCCGAATCTCGCGGGCGTCGTGCACCGCGATCTTCTCGGTGATGATGACGATCTTGCGCAAGCCCGGGTTCACCCGCACGAGCTCGGCCACGCCGTCGCGCACGCCCGACGGCGGCAGGTAGACGACGCCGGTGTCGAAGGCGTGGCCGGCGTCGAGCCCCTCGCGCACGTTGTTGAAGACCGGGATGTCGCCCACGGGCGTCTTCAGCACCTGCCCGCCGCGGCCGGGCGAGGTGCCGAAGACCACGTTGCCGCCGGAGAAGGCGTGGCTGGTCGGCGTGACCGTGCGCGACTCGCCGCCGAGGATGTTGAGTACGCAGACCCGGTCGTCGCGGGTCGCGATATCGGCCAGTGACCGGAGGCCGAGGAAATAGGGAAAGCCTTCGATGCCCTTGTGATACATTTCCGTCCCCCCCTCAGGCCGCCGCGGCCTTGAGCCCCAGCGTCGCGGCGATCTCGTCGCGGCCGCCGGCGCGCATCCACGTGTCGACGCGCTTGGCGTAGTTCACGACTTCGGAGATCGCGCTGTCGAAGCCGAAGAAGCGGTAGGGCAGGCCGAGGGACTCCAGCGTCTCGGCGAGGTTGCCCATACCGCGCACCAGATTCGGACCGCCGCGTCCTACGACGACGTAGAGCGGCGTCGGCCCGTGCGCGGCGAAATATTCGCGCAGCGCGTCGCCCATGCCGCGGAAGGTCTCGAGGATGTCGGTGTTGTTCGACTTGCCGCCGATGATGAAGAGCACGTTGGTCTGGGCGAGGAAGTGCCGGTAGCAGATCGAGGCCACCGCCTTCATCTTCTCGTAGGGCGGGTTGCCGCCGAAGTCCGACGAGATGATCGCCGCCTCGCCCAGCACCTCGGTGACGAGGCTGTTGGCGCCGCCGCCGAAGGTCGGGGCAAGGATGGTGCCGCTCTCGTTGATCACGAAGACGTCCGACTGGCCCTGGTGGGTGCGGAGTTGGTTCACCTCCTGCTCGAAGGCAGAGATGTCTGCCGCGAACAGCTGGTCCGGCAGCCCGAGCCGACCCACGCGCGGATCGTCGCGGTCGAAGCCGCACTTGAAGTCGCAGGCCACCGGCGTCAACCGCCCGTCGCGCCCGGGACGCATGCGGATCGGATTCAACTCCAGCGTCGTCATGCCGTAGTGGTGCATCAGCTCCCAGAGCTTCGGCAGGTGCTGCACCAGCGGCGAGATGATCTCACGCGGCGCGCCAATGTCCGTCAGCGCGTTCGCCACCACGAAGGCCTTGAGCCCCGTGAGCGCCTCGAAGGGCACGGTGGCGATATCGGACTTATCGAGATCCTCGATGTCCACGCCGCCGCGGTGGGTCAGCGTCATGGTCGGCGCGCGGAAATGCGTGTCGTCGGTGATGGCGAAATAGACCTCGTGCTCGGCGGGGACGCCGGCCTCGAAGGTGACGCCGTTCGCCTTGGCATAGGCGTTGTCGTGGCGGTGCTCGGCGAAATAGAGCCGCTCCTTTTCGGCGAGCGCCTCCTTGAGCGTCCGCGCCTTACCGATCAGCCCCGCCTTGCCCTTCTTGCCGACGCCGCCGCGGAACACCGGCTTGACGAAGATCAGCCCGTGCCGGGCGATCAGGTCCTGGATCGCGTCCTCGCCGGCGTCAGGCCCGAGCACCTCGGACACCGGGAAGTCGACATAGCCGAGCAGCCTCGATCCGTAGAGCATTCCGTTGAGTTGCATAGCCGTTCTCCCCAATGACCGAGGCGCGTTCGGTCGTTTGACCTGTGTTAGGCTCAGACGCTCGCGGCAACAGCGTTCAGCTAGACTCAGTTCTGTTTTCGCCTTGGCGCCGGCCCGCATTGCTGCCGACCGGCTCCGTCGGCGCCCGTCAGGTAGCCCGGCTCTCGGTCGAGTGCGGGCTCCACTTGATCAGCCGGGCCTCGGCGATGTCGAGGATGCGGTCGATGATCAGTACGAATACAGCGAGGATGATGATGCCGGCGAAGACGCCGACCGCGTCGAAGTTGCCTTCCGCCTGAGCGATCAGATAGCCAAGCCCGGCGGAGGAGCCGAGATACTCGCCGATAATCGCCCCGACGACGGCAAAGCCGACCGAAGTGCGCAACGAAGACAGAATCCAGCTTGCCGCTGCGGGGAAGTAGACGTGGGTCAGCAGGCTCGAGCGCTTGGCCCCGAGAATCCGCGCGTTCGCCAGCACAACCGGGTTGACTTCCCGCACGCCCTGCATGGCGTTGAAGAAGGTGATGAAGAACACCAGCGTCACCGATAGCGCCACCTTCGACCAGAGCCCGAGGCCGAGCCAGAGCACGAAGATCGGAGCGAGCACCACGCGGGGGATGGCGTTCAGCGCCTTTATGAACGGGTCGAGGATGCGATAGGCACCGCGGCTAAGCCCCAGCCAGACGCCGGCCGCCACGCCGAGGGCGGTACCGATCACGTATCCGAGCACTGTCTCGGTGAGCGTGATCGACACGTGCTTATAGAAGCCTGGATCGATGATCCACGCCACGATCTGTTTCATGATGTCGACCGGAGCCGGGAAAAAGAAGACGTCGATCACGCCTGCCGTGACACCGAGCTGCCAGCCGCCGACAATTACCACCAGCAGCACGACCTGGATTAAGCGTTCAGTCATGGCGTTCATAGCTTTTCTCCACTTCGCCGCGCAGGGACGACCAGATGTTGCGATAAAGATCCATGAAGCGTGGATCGAGCTTGATTTCGGCGACGTCGCGCGGGCGTTCGAGATCGACGGGGAAGCTGTCGATCACGCGCGAGCGCGGTCCGGCAGCAAGCACCACCACCCGATCCCCGAGCGCAATTGCCTCCTCAAGGTCGTGTGTGATCATCACCACGGCGCGCCGTTCCTCCTGCCAAAGCCGCAACAGCTCGTTCTGCATCAGGTGGCGGGTATGGATATCGAGCGCCGAGAAGGGCTCGTCCATCAGGATGACCTTGGGGCCGGTGATCAGCGCCTGGGCCATCTGCACGCGCTTGCGCTGGCCGCCGGAAAGCTGGTGCGGATAGCGATGCTCGAACCCCTTGAGTCCGACTTTCGCCAGCCATCTCATCGACAGCTCGCGACGTTCGGCAGCGCCGACGCCCTTGAACATGGGACCGAGTTCCACGTTCTCGATCGCGGTCTTCCACGGAAGCAATGCATCCTGCTGGAACAGATAACCGATGTCGTTCTGGATCCCGCGCACCGGCTGACCATCGATTGATACGGTGCCACTCGCAGGTTTCAGCAGGCCGGCAATCGCATTGAGTATGGTGCTCTTGCCGCAGCCGGTGGGGCCAACGATGGCGAGGAACTCGCCATCGGAGACTTTCAGGTTCACATCTTGCACGGCCACGTAGGCGCCGAAGGCCATGGTGACGGAGTCGAGGGAAACCATCGACTTTGCTTGATGAGGGTTGTCCGTCGGGGGTGCGGTTTCTACTACGGCCAATGCCATAACCTCCTCCTGTCAGTTGGCGGCGACGTTCGGGACCTTGCCGACGAACTCGTTCGTGTAGGTTTTCGTAAGGTCGATTTCAGCCGCCGCGACTTTTTCGTTGAAGCTCTTCAGGACGGCGAGCGGAGTCTTGATATCTTCCTCGTTGATGCGCCCGTCCGTTGAGAAGATCGCCTTCGCGTTCTCTACCGCCTTGATGTAGGTGTCACGATCGCCGGAGATGAACTCCTTCGGGAGCTTGTCGACGATCTCTTCCGCGGAGTGGCTATTCATCCACTCGAGCGCTTTGACCGTCGCATTGGTGACCTTCTGGATGGTCTCCGGATTTTCCTCGATGTAGCTCTGTGTGGCATAGAGGACGGAGGTTGGGTAAATCCCGCCATAGATCGCCTTGGCACCGTCGTCGCTGCGCCCGTCGATCAGGATCTTGCCGACGCCCTTGGCCTCGATGAAGGTCGCTGCCGGGTCGTAGTTGACGAGGAGGTCGACCTTGCCCTGTTCAAGGGCGGCGACGGCCGCAGACCCGGAGCCAACGCCGATCAGCGAGACGTCGTCCGCGGACAAGCCGTTGCGCTGCAGGTAATAGCGGACGAAGAAATCGGAAGACGAGCCCGGTGAGGTGATCCCGATTTTCGCGCCTTTGATCGTTTCAGGCTTTGCCGGGTCGAACGTGCTCTCCCTCCCGCCTGCCAGCACAAGACCGGAATTGCGGGCGAGTTGCACGAACGCCACGACGGCCTTGTTCTGCGACTGCATCTGGATCGTGTGGTCGTAGAAACCGACGGCGATATCCGTCGAGCCGGCAACGAGCGCCTGGAGCGTCTTCGAGCCGCCCGACGCAAAGTTTTCGACGGTCACCTCCAGGCCTTCCTTTTCATAAAGGCCGAGCCCCTGCGCGACCGGAAAGGGAAGATTGTTGAGGTTGTAAGAGCCGACGCTGATGCGGACCGGATCCGCCAACGCCGAACCGGCAAAGGCGACGGTTGCCGCGAGGGCGAGCATGAGCTTGCGCATGATATTCTCCTCCTGTTGGTGGCGCCCTCCCGGCGGCCACGGTTATTATGCCGCGCAACCCAGTTGCGTGACAGGTTTTGCGAAGACATGTCCTTCGAACAGCCGCCTGGCGGTGCGAAGGATTCCGGCAACGACCTTGCCGTCCCTTTCATGAAGCTTGACGTCCAGGTGGCCGCTCGGGTGCTCAATCGAAAGCACCACCGGCGGTTTGCGCGTGCCGACGAGAAGGGAAGCAACGGTGCCTTCATTGATGCAGGCGGTGGCAATCCCCACGGCCCCGGTCGTCGCCAGCGAAGGGTGACATTGATGCGGCATGAAATACCGTACGCTGATGTCGCCTCCCGACTTTGGCCGGGAAATGAGCACGGGCTTCGGCGTCACCTGGTTCCGCACGTCTCCAAGGCCCATCCGTTCGCCAGCAGCGATGCGCAGCTTTTCCAGCCGGTCAAGCAGCGTCTTATCGGCATTGAGGTGGGCCGCCGTCTCGAAGCCGCTTGCGCCGATCGAGTCTGCCTCGATCAACATCATCGGCATTGCGCAGTCGATGCAGGTGACAGCCACACCGTCGATCAAGTCGACAGGCTTGCCGGTGGGGAAGAGCTGTCCGGTACGCGCGCCGGCTGCGTCCATGAAGGTCAGTGCGATCGGCGCTGCGCTGCCCGGTACACCGTCGATCGCCGCTTCGCCGAGGTAGGAGACGTTGCCATTCGGCGTGGGAACGTCGGCTTCGATCATCTTGCCGGTGTTGACGTTGTGGATCCGGACGAGCGTCGTTTCGCCTCGGGCCGGAACGAGACCCGCCTCGATGGCAAACGGGCCGACCGCAGCAAGCATGTTGCCGCAGTTCGGTGAGGTGTCGACGATCTGTTGGTCGACCCGCACCTGGGCAAAGAGGTAATCCACGTCAGCACCAGGGATGGTGGCAGGTCCGACGATGGCCACCTTGCTCGTGACCGGGTTGCCGCCACCGATGCCATCTATCTGCAACGGATGACCCGAGCCCATGACGGACAGCAGGATCTTGTCCCGCTGACTGGCAGCCGCGGGAAGATCGCTTGCCAGGAAGAACGGACCCTTCGAGGTGCCGCCTCTCATCAGTACGCAAGGGATCGCCAGCAGGTCGTTCATCGCTTGTGCTTCCATTGGAATTATGTCATCGCCGTATCAATCGGCCTATTTGATCCAATTATCGGAAGTACGGTTGATTTGTGAAATTCTAAGAATCGGGAAATTGATGCAAGATGAGCATTAATTGTGAGATCCTTGATCTTCGGGCGTTCTTGAGCGTGGTCGAGCTGGAGAGCTTTCATCGCGCTGCCGATGCGTTGCATCTGTCGCAGCCCGCCCTGAGCCGCCGGATTCAAAAACTCGAGCAGGCGATTGGAGCGCCCCTCCTGGAGCGAACGACGAGGCATGTGTCGTCGACGGCGCTCGGAACAGAACTCATTCCGCTTGTGCGGCGCATGCTGGAGGAATTCGACGGTTCCCTGTTCGCCGCACGCGACGTTGGACCCAATCGAGGCGGATTGGTAACAATCGCATGCCTCCCTACCGCAGCATTCTACTTCCTGCCGACCGTCATTCGCCAGTTCAACGAGGAGTATCCCAACATTCGCTTTCGTATCCTCGACCTGCCCGCGACCGACGGCCTCCAAGCCGTGGCACGCGGTGAGGTCGAGTTCGGCATAAATATCACGGGCACATCGGATCCGGACTTGATCTTCGACCGGCTCGTAGAAGATCCTTTCGTGTTGGCAGCGCGCAAGGATCATCCCCTCGCCGCCAAACCCGCAGTCGGCTGGGCAGACCTCGAGCCCTACCATCTGATTACCGTTCATCGATCGAGCGGCAACCGAACCTTGCTCGACGCAGCCCTAGCAAAATCGAATATCAAGCTGCGTTGGTTCTACGAGGTGACCCATCTGTCCACTTCGCTCGGTCTGGTGGAGGCCGGCCTCGGAATTTCGGTCCTACCGCGCATGGCGACCCCGCAGGATGACCATGCGTTCTTGATCACACGCCCGATTGGCGATCCCGAGATATCGCGCACCATCGGCGTGGTCCGCCGTCGCGGCGGCACCTTGTCGCCGGCGGCGGAAAGGTTTCTCAAGATGCTGATGGGCGTATGGGGCAGTAATTGAAGGCGAGCCCCTTTACGCGTCCAGTTTAGGTGAACACCGCAATCGTGGAAGTACCTTGACCGTTCCAGCACATGATGGGGCTACGCCCGGATCAGGAGCGCGAAGAAGTGCTCTGACGCAATCGACCCGTTGCGGACATCCGGACCGAAGCACCGAATGACAAAAAGGTACGCTCAAGGCGGACGTTGATTTCTCGCCTTAGTCGGCTCCAAGCAGTCACCCAGAAATTCGATGAAGCGTTGCGTCGTTGCCGGAAGCGGGCGCGTTTCGATGGCGGCGAAGACAGAGCGGGGCAGTGACGCAGACGGCCATCGGCCAAATCCTCGGCGCCAGAAGGGCGATGTCTAAGTCGAGCGTGGCCAGCTATCCGACATGCGGCGCATGCAGCCGATTTGAGGAATGTCGAAGTGGCTTAACTGCCAGCGGTCTCGAACAGGAGCGCTCGAAAACAGGACCGCCGCACTGCTCGTTCGTCGGTATTGCCTCGGCGTTCTCGTCGCATCGGATGCAAGGAGACGCGAAGGGCGAGCAGGCGGTTGCGTTACACATTGCTCAGGCATCAGTTCAACTCAATACGTTCTCCCGTTGCCGCCGAGCGTTTCACCGCATCGATTACCCTCAAGGTTTCGAGCCCCTCACGCCCGCTGACAAGCGGCGGTTCGTCTCCGCGGATCACCTTGCAGAATTGCCTGATCTGCAGGACGAGCGGGTCCTCGTCGTCGACCTCGATACGCTTTTGGTCAAGTGGCTCCCACCAGCTCCGTTTACCAGGATTGCGCCAGACCTCGAGCGACGGAACAGCCAGCGACCCGTGCGTTCCTCCGATCATGTAACAGGATTGCTCGGTTCTGGGATAGGCCGGATTCTCTCCGGTTGTCATCTCCCAACTCCACGGTGCGACCACCGAGTCCGAGACTGTCGCAGTTCCCAAGACTCCATTCTTGAACTCGATCAGGATCACAGCCGTTTCCTCAACTGCGTTGCCGCGCACCGCGTTGGACTCGCGTGCCTGAACCGCGGCCACATCGCCGAAAAGGTAACGCAGATTATCGACATCGTGGATGAGATTGAGGAAAACCGGCCCCGCACCGCGCTCACGACGCCACGAGATGTCGAAGTAATCGTCGGGCTTGAACAGCCAGAACATCGCATTGACAACAAGAACGCGGCCGAGCTTCCCGCTTTCGATGATTTCCTTTGCCTTCTGCATCACCGGATTGTGTCGGCGGTGATGGCCGGTCAAAAGAGGAACACCTTTTGCCTCAGCCGCTGCGATCAGCTTTTCCCCGGATATAATGTCGTCGGCGATAGGCTTCTCGATGAGTGCGGGAACGCCGGCTTCAACAGCTTCCAACCCGTTCTGGACGTGAGCCTGGTTGGGCGTAGCCACGATGATCCCGTCAGGTCGGTCTGCGGCAATCATGTCCGCGAAGCTTGTAAACCACTTCACGCTGGCTTCCTTGGCAATAGTCTCGCCAACCGGCGTGGGATCGACCACGGCACTGAGTTGCGCCGAGGGCTCGGCCAGGACGTGCTGAATATGGCGCTTACCGATGAGGCCTGCGCCAAGTACGGCCAGCTTAACCCGTTGGGTCATGGTCACCTCAGCCCTTGCTCGCCGCCTTGATCATTGTCGCCGCGCGCCGGATGCCAAGCTGGTATCCTTCTGTTCCAAGGCCGCAGATCACGCCGTCCGCGCGGTGCGAAACGAACGAATGGTGTCGGAAACTTTCGCGCTTGTGCACATTGGAGATGTGGATCTCGATCACAGGCCCTTCAAATGTGTTCAGAGCGTCGAGGATGGCGAGTGAGGTATGGGTAAAGGCTGCCGGATTGATGACGATGGCCGCACCGTCCTCGCGCGCCTCATGAATCCAATCGATGAGCTCGTATTCCCGGTTACTCTGATGAAAGCGGATTTCATGGCCGAGTTCGGCTGCCAGTTTGCGGCAGTCCGCCTCTACGTCTGCAAGCGTTTCATGCCCGTAGATGTGCGGCTGGCGTTTGCCAAGCAGATTGAGGTTTGGTCCATTGAGAACGTAGATCAGGCTCATAGTATATTTTCCTTCTTGAGCACGCTGTCCCGGTCAGACGAACGCGATTGCTTGAACAGCAAAATCAGGGTCCGACTCGTAGAGATCTGCGCGCAAGCCGAGCCTTCCCGCTTCGAGAGCAGGCGCGGCGATCGCCCGCGCGGCGTCGAGAACGGCAGTGAGAAGCTTCTGCTTGGTCTCTGCAGCACGACCCGGTGCCATCCGCACGATAATTTGGATGAAATGATTATCGACATGCTCATCGCCCACGCAGGAGTATGTCGCCTCCCGCGCAAGCGTGCGCACGGCGGAAGGTTTCACAAGGCCGCCATCGCGAACGCAGCGATGCACGCTCAGCGTGAGCCGGTCCATGGCTACATGCTCGCCTGCGCCCCGGCTATAATCGATAATGATATGCGGCATTTGGGATCTCCCCATCAAGCCGACAGGCGGCACAAGTCCATAAAGTGACGGGACATGCGCTCTGCGTCGGGTGCTATCCCGGTGAATAATTCGAAAGCCGCTGCTGCCTGGTAGACGGTCATGCCGCCGCCCCGAAGGGTCCGGCAGCCTCTTCTTTCGGCGAGAGCAAGGAGCTCTGTGACGAGCGGCATATAGACGATGTCGGCGACCCAATGCCGTGGCAGCAGCCATTCCGGGTCGATCGGCAAACCAGGATGGCTCTTCATACCCGTCGGTGTCGCGTGAATAAGGCCGTCCGCGGAGCGCAGGGTGCTGCCGACATCCGTCGTGGCACGAGCGCAATCCCTTGAGAACCGATCGTTCAACTGCCCAGCCAAGGTTTCTGCTCGTGTCGAATCCTGGTCAAAGATCGATAATCGCTTAATACCGAGCTTGATTGCGGCATGCGCCACGGCGACACCGGCGCCGCCGGCGCCAAGCAGGACGGCATGCGACTTCGCGACGTGAGGAAGGCCGCGCTGGAAATTCTCGTAGAAACCGTACCAATCAGTGTTGTGGCCGATCCTCTCGCCGTCACGAAAGACCACGGTGTTGACCGCACCGAGCATCCCTGCATCCTCGGAAAGGCGGCTGAGGTGGGCGATCACCGACTGCTTGCACGGATGTGTAATGTTGCTTCCGGCAAAACCGCGCCGCTCTTCCTCGTCGAGGAGGTCCGGTAGCGCCGAGGCAGGAAGGCCTCGCTCGGCCAGATCGAGAAGCTCGTAACGGTAATCGAAGCCCTGATGTCGAGCCTCCGTTTCGTGGAGCGCCGGGGACTTTGACATCTGGATGTCGGCGCCGATCAGTCCCACGAGGAATTTCTTGTCGTGCATTGGTATCGCTTTCGAACGTCAGTGGTGGGCAAGGATTTCGCCGAGGAAGGTTTTCGTGCGTTCGTGCTTGGGGGACTTGAAGAAGATCTCCGGTTCGGCCTCTTCGACGATTTCTCCGGAGGCCATGAAGATGACGCGATCAGCGACCTGGCGGGCAAACCCCATTTCGTGCGTGACACAGATCATCGTCATGCCGTCACGGGCGAGCCCGATCATGGTGTCGAGAACCTCCTTCACCATTTCAGGATCGAGGGCAGAGGTTGGTTCGTCGAAGAGCATGACCTTCGGCTCCATGCAGAGCGCGCGAGCGATGGCAACGCGTTGTTGTTGCCCGCCGGATAGCTGCGCAGGATACTTTTCGGCCTGGTCAAGGATTCGAACGCGCTCGAGATATTTTCGAGCCAGTCGCTGTGCGTCAGTGTGGCTTGTGCCTCGAACACGCATCGGGGCGAGTGTACAGTTTTGAATTACGGTCATGTGCGGGAAGAGATTGAAGCTCTGGAAGACCATTCCCACTTCGCGCCGTATCGCATCGACGGATTTGGTGCTTCCGTCCAGTACCTGACCCTCGACGACGATCTTGCCGTCCTCGATCGTTTCGAGGGCATTGATGCAGCGGATTAACGTTGACTTCCCGGAGCCTGACGGCCCGCAGAGGACGATTTTTTCGCCTTTGCGGACCGACAGACTGATGGATTTCAAGGCATGGAAAGCGCCGTACCACTTCTGCACGTCCTCAAGGGAAATCAGCGTCGGTTGATCGTTTGCGGAATTGAGCACGGAACTCTCCATTTGGGCTTTAATTGACGGTGAACGGGATGTTCGGAATGGATTCCGGGAACTGCGGCAGATCGATCGCCATCCACTTCTTCGTGATGGCGGCCAGCTCACCATTGGCCTTGATTTTGTCGATGAAGGCGTTGACGGCTTCGTTCCAGTCCTTCTCGCCGAGACGGGTCCCGACGCCGTTGTAGGTCGTCAGAAAGTCAATCTTGCGCTCATAGGTGCCGGCACTCGCCGCATCCAGACGCTGACCATAGAACTGGTTGCCGCCAACCGCCTTTACCTGTCCGGAGATGAGAGCCTGGATGGTTGCGGCGTCGTCATCAAAGCGGCGAACCGTTGCGGTGGATCCGACGGCGTCCGTTACTGCCTTATCCTGCGAACTGGACTTCGGAACGCCGATCTCCCATCCCGCAACGTCTTCAGGCTTCGTAACCGTGTCGGACTTCGCCGCATAAAGCGAAATCGTGTTGGCGGCGTAGGGCTTGCTGTATTGAATTGATTTCGCACGTTCTTCCGTCATCGCCATCGTTGCGAACAGGATATCGACTTTCCCGGTCGTAAGAGCTGGAATTCGGTTGGCAACGGCGAGCGGCTGGAATTGAACCTTCACGCCCAACTCCTTGGCAAAAAGGTTGGCGACGTCAGCGTCGAAGCCGTCCTGCAGGCCGCTTGTGTTGACGAACCCCCATGGCGCATTGTCGCCCTGGATGCCGACCACAAGCGTGCCCTCTGCCTTGATTTCCTCTACAGTTGCCGCAGAGGCGGCGGCAGCGCCAACGGCTGCGAAGGCAACGGTTGCCAGTGCAAGCCCGAGAAAATTCCTACGATTGTTATGCATGCTTATTCTCCTCCTCAAGAGTTTTGCTTCGAGCGAAGCGGTTAGCGGGCAGCTTTCGCCATCCGTTTTTCGAGGCCACTTC
The DNA here is from genome assembly GCF_002531555.1 of Sinorhizobium sp. BJ1. Classification (NCBI taxonomy): domain Bacteria; kingdom Pseudomonadati; phylum Pseudomonadota; class Alphaproteobacteria; order Hyphomicrobiales; family Rhizobiaceae; genus Sinorhizobium; species Sinorhizobium sp. BJ1. The sequence goes on along the minus strand of NZ_NWTH01000015.1, from coordinate 36,936 downwards.
CCGCATGGGAGAGCGGCCAGCAAATGATGAAGTAGATTGCGCCGACGATCCCGAAGACGAGCAGCGGACGATAGGTCTGGTTTGAAATGATCTGGCCGGCGCGAGTTAGTTCAATGAAGCCGACGATTGCTGCTAGCGACGTGCCCTTGATGAGCTGGACCAGGAAGCCGATCGTGGCCGGCATCGAGATTTTCAGGGCCTGCGGCAAGATGACGTCTTTCATCCGCGAGACATAATGCAGACCGAGGGCGTTGGCGGCTTCCGTCTGGCCCTTCGGCACAGCCTCGATGGAGCCGCGCCAGATCTCTCCCAGGAAAGCACTGGCATGGAGCGTGAAGGCGATTGCGACCGCGATCCACGCGTTGACCTCGATGCCCAACAGCGCAACGCCGTAATAGACAACGAAGAGCTGCATCAGAAGGGGCGTGCCCTGGAAGACGCCGATGTAGCCTGCGGTGATTGTCCGGGCGACCTTCTTCTTCGAGGTGCGCAGCAGCGCGATCAGGATTCCGAATATCCCCCCGCCGATGAAGCCCACGATCGCGAGCAGCACCGTCCACTTCAAACCCTGCATCAAAAAGAAGAATTCATTTTCGCCGATGGGACCCATGGCTGCCTCCTATCGCGTCGGGTAGTTGAAGTAGTGGCGAGAAATGAGGGCAAAGAGGCCCATCATCAGCGTCGAAATAACCAAGTAGATAGCGGTCACCGTGAAATAGACTTCGAAGCTGCGGAAGGTGTCAGACTCAATGCGCTGAGCGGCCGAGGTCAGTTCGTAAGCGGCGATTGACGTGCAGACAGACGTTGTCAGTGTCAGCATGATGAACTGGCTTGTGAGCGAGGGATAAATCGCCCGCAGCGCCGGCTTGAGCACGATGAGCCGGAAGACGTCCGCCTTGTGCAGTCCAAGTGCGAAACCTGCCTCGATCTGGCCGCGCGAGACGCTCTCGACCCCGCCTCGGATGATCTCGATTGCGTACGCCCCACCATTGATGCCGAGGGCAATGATCGCCGTGACGGTCGGATTGAGGCGTATGCCCATGAGAGGAAGGGCAAAATATATGAAGAAGATCTGCACCAGAAATGGCGTATTACGCACGACCTCGACGAAGACGATGACGGGGGTGCGCGTGATCTCGCTCTTGGAAGTCCTTGCAACAACGCCCAGGATTCCGATGACGAGTGCGAGGAGCATCCCAGCCAACGCAAGGCCAAGCGTTCCAAGCGAACCCCATAGCAATTCCGGGGCGCGGTCGAGGACCGCACCGAAATCAAACGTATAAGTCATGTAAGACTTCCTCCCTCCGACCGGCCTACGCCGCGTCGGCGCCGGATCAATGATCCGGTTTCAAAATCCCCAGTGCGCTGTCATGCAGATGTTTTAGATGTGCCTCCGGGTCCACCGGCCCGACGAGTGGCACTTCAACCGAGATAGCAGCGCCGTATTCGGTTGCCGCCCAGAGGTCCTTCAATGGCAATTCGCCTTCTCCAGGAGCGAGCCTGCCGCTTCTGGCCTCGGCGATCATTGCGTCCGATGTTTTGGGAGCAGGCCCGCGGACGTCGCAAAGCTGGACGTGTTTTACCTTCCCTGCATTTGCGCGAAGCTCGTCGATCGAGGCTCCGTTTCGGAAGAAATGAATCCCGTCAACGAGGGCACCGGCATTCTCTGCTCCACAGGAATTCACGACCGCTACGCTGTCGCCAAAGGTTCTTACCGTCCGCCAGCCCATGTTTTCGATGTCGACTGACATGCCATATCGCGCCGCGAGGGCGCAAAACTCCGAAAGGTTTGTGGCAAGACGGCCGCCGTCGCGATCATCGCCGCAAACACTCAGCCTGCGCGCCCCTATGTTCGCAGCGGCTGCCACGGTCGCCTCATGGGAGGCCGCAACGAAGTTCTCGTCGATCACGAAGAACTCAATATCGAACACCTTGATGCCTTCGCCATCGGCAACTGTCTTGAATTCCTGGGCACTCTGGCTGCCCACCGGCAACTCGTAGAAAGGGGCTCCGGGAAAGGCGGGGTGCAGACGCAGCCCTATCGACGCAAAACCCGCCCGAGCAGCTATCACGGCGAATTCCTTGGGCGGCAGCGCGATGGATGAAAAATGCGCCACGCCCAGTTCAAGGCCCGGTCTTGGCGTCGCGACGGTCATCACAAGATCCCCTTTGTCGCGAGGTGATTGCGCAGATTGGTTCCCGTGCGGTGAATATGCTGACGCAACATATCGCACGCATAGTCCAGATCCCGCGCGACGGCTCCCTGAGCGATCTCACTGTGCTCCTGGCTGACGTTGCGGTCACCCGACGTGCGGGTCAGAAACACCCGGCGATAACGGTCGTTGAGATTAAGAAGCAGTCTGCAGAAATGGAGCAGGATCGGCTTCCCGCAGCCAGATATGAGTGTCAGATGAAATTCGCGGTGGAGCTCTTCCCAGCGCTCCAGTGTCTCTGGCCGAGCCGCGTCGCGCTCGGTGCGGTTAAGGCGATGCAGCGCGCGCATGACGTTGCCCTCCCACTCCACATCGCCGACCCGCATGGACTCGCGAAGCGCAAAGACTTCAAACTCTTCGCGCAGGGTGGTGATCTCTTCCAGATTGGCCAAGGAAATTGATGAAACGCGGTAGCCGCGATTGTCCTCGAACTCCACTAAACCGTCCGATATCAGCCGCGCCAACCCTTCACGCAGCGGACTGAGGCTTACGTTGAACGTCTTGCGCGCCTTGTCGAGATTGATCTTGCTGCCGGCCTGAAGCTCGCCGGAGATGATCGCTTCACGAAGACGGGATGCAAGCTGGCTCCCAATTGTGTTTTTGCCGTCATCGAGAAAGCCAGAAGACGATGGAGCATCTTCTGTCGTCGGAGCAAATGCGCCGTCGTCATCCGGTACCATTGTTCCTCCCAAGGCTCCCCCGAACTAATTGTCGATGATCGATACAATAAACGATTATTCGTGTCAACTTGAGAGCGCTGAAATCTACACAAAGTTAAGCCTCAGCTTCCTCTTCGCAAACGATATATAATAGAATCAAGGTATTGCATGCAAACGTCCTGTTTCTTTTGGCTTATTGGCGCCGCGAGAATGCACCGCGGCCTTGACAGATAATCGATTATTTTGATAGTCGGGGAAATCGGGAGGTAGCCCACATGGTGATCAAAACTGAAAGCGATCTGACGCCAGCCGTCCTCGCTGTGATGAATCGCACTGAAGACCCCCGCCTGCGAGAAATCCTCGTCGCGATGGTCAAGCATCTTCATGCCTTCGTGCGCGAGGTTCGATTGACGGAGGTCGAGTTTCGGGAGGCGACAGCCATGCTGAATGAGATCGGGAAGCTGCATACTGATCACCACAACGAGTTTGTGCTGATGGCCGGTTCTCTTGGCGTGTCCTCACTTGTCTGCCTGCTGAACAATGGCGACAGAGGACAGACTGAGACCTCCCAGTCGCTGTTGGGCCCATTCTGGCGCCTCAACTCTCCGCGAGTCGAAAATGGCGGGTCGATTATCCGATCCGAGACACCGGGCACTCCCTTGTTCGTGCATGCCAAGGTCGTTGACCGCGACGGTAAGCCAATTGCCGGCGCGGAAGTGGATGTGTGGCATGCCTCTCCCGTCGGTCTTTATGAAAACCAGGACCCGGACCAGGCCGAGATGAACTTGCGCGGCAAATTCATGACCGACGAGCAAGGTCGGTTCTGGTTCAGGACCGTCAAGATGGTCGGGTATCCGATACCGGTCGATGGCGTGGTCGGACGCCTGCTCAAAGCTCAGGGACGCCATCCGTACCGACCAGCGCACCTGCACGCACTGACCTTCAAGCACGGGTACAAGACGCTGATTTCCCAGGTCTTCGACCCCAGCGACCCGAACATCGACTCCGATGTTCAGTTCGGTGTCACGGCAGCGCTGACCGGCGACTTCATTCGTCATGAGGAGCCCCATCCGACCGAAACGGATATTCCTGGTCCGTGGTTCTCGCTCGACTACACCTATGTCATGGAACCCGGCGAAGCCGTTTTGCCGCGTCCCCCGATCAAATAAATCACTATCAGCAGAGCAAACGATATGATCACCGAAGAAGAACGCCAGGCCGCGGCAGACGCGCTGCTCAAAGCTGAAATCGAGCGGAAGCCGATCATACAGCCTAGCGAGACCTACCCGAACCTCGAACTCGAGGACGCCTATCGGATTCAGGCTTTGTGGGCGGAGGCGAGGGTGGCCAAGGGCGCACGGATCGTCGGGCATAAGATTGGCCTGACGTCACGCGCAATGCAGATGGCTTCGAAGATGACGGAGCCGGACTACGGCTGCATTCTTGACGATGCGCTTTACAACGACGGAGCGCAGATCAGGGCTGACTTGTTTATCAAGCCGCGCCTCGAGGTCGAGCTGGCCTTTGTTATGGGTGAGGATCTCGTCGGGCCCGGCACCAGGATCTATGACGTCATGCGTGCGACCGAGTTCGTTGTCCCGGCGCTCGAGATTATCGACTACCGGACCGAAGTCCCTCGAGCGATCACCGATACCATTGCGGACAACGCGGCTTTCGGTGCCCTCGTCGTTGGCGGCCGTATAATTCGCCCGATGGACATTGATATCCGTTGGGTCGGAGCGACTCTTTCCAAGAACGGCATCATCGAGGAGTCGGGCGTGTCGGCGGCGATCATGGGACATCCGGCAGCCGGCATCGCGTGGCTGGTCAACAAACTTCATGCTGTGGGCGGTGGCCTGAAGAAGGGACAAATAGTCCTGGCCGGCTCCTTCACGCGTCCTGTCGATATCGCGAAAGGTGATGTCATTCAGGCCGACTATGGCCCTGTTGGCTCCATCGGCGTGTCGTTTGTGTGAGGTGCTAGATGGAACATCCTGTCAATCGATTCAAGCAGAAGCTTCTTTCTGGTCAAAGTCAGATCGGCCTGTGGTGTGGCTTGCCGGGAAACTACGCCGCGGAAATCGTCGCGCCTTCAGGTTTCGATTGGCTCCTGTTCGACACGGAACATTCTCCGGGTGACGTTCTGACCGTCCTGCCACAATTGCAAGCGGTCGCACCATACGACGTTTCCCCAGTCGTCCGCCCGGCCATCAACGACCCCGTTCTCATCAAACGTTTCCTGGATATTGGCGTTCAGACACTGCTCATTCCCTACGTTCAGAACGCAGAAGAGGCGAAAGCCGCAGTCGCGGCGGTGCGATATCCTCCGGACGGAATTCGTGGTGTTTCTGCCCTGACGCGCGCCACTCGGTTCGGCCGAGTTGCGAACTATGCGGAAAATGCGGAACGGGAAATCTGCCTGTTGCTGCAAGTTGAGACGCGTGAAGCGCTTGGCAACCTCGAGTCGATTGCCTCGGTAGAGGGAGTGGATGGGGTATTCGTAGGACCGGCAGACCTGGCAGCGAGTTTCGGACACAGGGGCCAACCGAGCCACCCGGAGGTGGTCGATGCAATTGTCGACGCGATTGAACGCCTGAAAGCGTTGGGCAAGCCTGCGGGCATTCTTACCCCGGATGAGAAGTTTGCGGCACGGTGCATCTCACTGGGAACACTATTTACTGCCGTTGGTGTCGATGTCGCTGTTCTGGCAAGGGGATCGGAAGCACTCGCGGCACGATTTGCATCGCAAGGAGCGTGCCGCGATGCCGGAACGTGATGAACTCCTCACTGAAATCGCACCGACGGGAGTCATCAGAGCGGCGGTCAACATGTCGAATGCCGCACTTGTCCAACTCGATCCAGTGACAGGCGTTCTAACAGGGCCGAGCGCGCAGATCGCGATCGCACTTGCGGCAGAACTCGACTGCAGTTTGTCGCTGGTTCGATACGGATCGGCCGCTGACATTCTCGCGGCTGCCGAAGGCAACGAGTGGGACGTTGCATTCATTGCTTCCGATCCGTCACGTGCCGACAGGTTCTCCTTCTCGCCCTCCTATACCACGGTGACCGCCAGCTTTCTGGTGTCAGACAGTAGCCCGCTGGGCAGCGTCGAGCATGTCGACGTCAAAGGGGTACGCATTGCCGCCGCCAGAACCGCTGCGTATACAAAGCAGCTTGAGCGACAGATTAGAAATGCAATCCTCCTCCATACCGAAAATCCCGCCTCCGCCCTGGACATGCTTGTATCCTCCCAGTGCGATGCGGCTGCGGGCTTGACCGAGTCCCTGTCACGTTTCTGCGAAGAGAAACCAGGTTTCCGCGTTGTTGAGGGGACATTCTCGAAAGTGCCTCAGGCGATCGCTGTGCATCGGAGGTGCGTTCACGCTTCAACCTTCCTGTCGGACTTCATCCAGCAGCATTGCAGTGCGGGTAAGCCGAGCAATTGAAGCAGTTGGCGGGACATGCGAGGGAGCCAGGTCGAGGGGACGCGACACGTTAACTCCCGAATAGTCAATTGGAATCCTCTTCCTTCTCAAGCGTTCCGACTCGGAAGTTCATGTTTCGTTAAGCCTTAGCGTACGATGAAAGGGTTGGCGGCGGCCGTGCCCTGGATCCTGGGCGTGTGCTTCGTGGTGCTGGCGCAGCAAGTCCTTGCCGTAGTCGTTGCCATTCGACGTCCTGACGACCGTGTGGATGTGCCCGCGCGTCGGCCACGCCCCGCCGCCACCGCCAGAATGGCCCAGATCGGCGCTCCTCCCCCAGCACCATGACCGCCAGGAAAACTGCGAGCGCGATCGCGACCGACTGGGTGAGCATCATCAGGCGGCGGCGCGGAAGCCGGTCGGCGGTTTATTGCCGGGTGATACGATTGCGTTAGGGACTATCGTCCTTTCCGTGCCGATCGCATCGCGAAAGTCTCTTTCCTGGACGATCGCTACTCCCGCAACCACCGTCAGCTTGTCAAGCCAGGAAGAGCTTCGACGCAAGCAACAAGACGGCAGCTAAAATTCGTCCTAGTACGGGCCGGCACGATTGGCCGAAAGGTCCCGCTTAGCGGCCGATTCGCTCGTTCGCTCGAACTTCCGCAGTCTACTCACCCACGACGCTGATGAAGGCGAATTCTGGACCCGTTGAGGACATCGCGCGCTACCGCCCAGAACTTCCGTATTCGTTGCGCAAAGCAGACCGTTGTGTTGGCCTCCTCAGAATTTCGACCGGCCGCTTTGGAGCTCGCGCCTTAGGCCCGCATCCGAACACAGCCGCATAATGCGAAGATCGATTCTCAGCCTCTCGAATGAAAGGCATTGTAGGTTTCCGCGGTCGAGTCGACGTCCTCGTAGTGCTGGCTCCAGCCCCGTGGCTGTGCTCCAAGGCGCCTTCAAGCAAGCACGATTCTCATAACCGCTTCAGAATGGCTTCTGATGCCTTCTCCGCGATCATGATCACCGGCGAGTTCGTGTTGCCGGAGACGATCGTCGGCATGATGGAGGCGTCAACGACACGCAATCGGCCGACGCCGTGCACGCGCAGCTTCGCGTCCACCACAGCCATAGGGTCACTCCCCATCTTGCAGGTACCGACCGGGTGAAAGATGGTTGTCGCAATGTCCCCGGCGCGGCGGATCAAATCCTCGTCGCTGTCGTGCTCGCGGCCGGGAAGCATTTCCTGCGGCCGGAATTGCGCAAGCGCCTTCGTTTCCATCAGGCTGCGGGCGTGGCGAATGGAGTTCGCCGCAAGCAATCGGTCGCCGGCGGTGGAGAGATAGTTTGGGCGTATTTCAGGTGGCTGTGCCGCATCACGCGCGGTGACATGCGCTGTGCCGCGGCTCTCTGGCCGAAGATTGCAGACGGACACCGTAACGGCTGGATAGCGGTGCAACGGCTCACCGAGCCGGTCCGTGCTAAGCGGCTGAACGTGATATTCGAGATCGGCCGTCGCGACCGCCGGATCGCTCTTGGCGAAGATCCCGAGCTGGCTCGGCGCCATTGAGAGCGGGCCGGATCGGCTAATGGCATATTGCAGCCCCATGCCGGCGCGGCTGAAGAGGTTGTGATAGAGCTGGTTGAGTGTGCGCGCGCCTTCGATCTTGAATACGGTGCGGATCTGCAAGTGATCCTGAAGGTTCTCGCCGACGCCCTGAAGTTCGTGGTGGACGGGGATGCCGAGGGCGGACAGCAGGGCCGGTCGACCGATGCCCGACAGCTCCAGGATTTTGGGCGAGTTGATGGCGCCAGCCGACAACACCACTTCGCGTGATGCACGAGCGACCCAGAGGCGGCCGCCAAGGCGGAAACGCACGCCGGTGACCATCTTGCCGTCAAACTCCAGCCGTTCGGTCTCGGCCCCGGTCAGGACGCGCAAATTCTTGCGCTTCATTGCCGGCCGCAGGAAGGCTTTGGTCGTATTCCAGCGCACGCCGCCGCGCTGGTTGACTTCGAAATAGCCGGAACCCTCGTTGTCGCCGCCGTTGAAATCATCCGTCTTCGGAATGCCGAGCTCCTCCGCGGCATCACGGAAGGCGTCGAGGATCGGCCAGGAGAGACGCTGGCGCTCGACGCGCCACTCGCCGCCCGCCCCGTGAATGGCGGACTTGCCGCGGTAATTGTCCTCCGACTTCAGAAAATAGGGCAGCACGTCGTCCCAGCCCCAGCCCGCATTGCCCGCCTGCCGCCAGCCGTCATAGTCGGCAGCCTGCCCGCGCATGTAGATCATGCCGTTGATCGACGAGCAGCCGCCGAGCACCTTGCCGCGCGGATAGTTCAGCGCGCGGCCGTTGAGGCCGGCTTCGGGTGCCGTCTTCATCAGCCAGTCGGTGCGCGGATTCCCCATGCAGTAAAGATAGCCGATCGGCACATGCACCCAGTGGTAGCGGTCAGAGCCCCCCGCTTCGAGCAGCAGAACCCGGTACTTCGGATCGGCCGAGAGCCGGTTTGCGAGAACGCAGCCAGCCGAACCGGCACCGACGATAATGAAGTCGTATATGCCTTCGTCCACCGGCATTTCAGTGTCATGCATGGTCATGCTGCAACTCCAGCCTCCCGGCCTGTGGTTGCCGAAAGCCGCCGCCAAAGCGGGGTCATCGCATCTGCTACGTCCCTGTAGAGCGCATAGCGGCGATGGTAGTGCGCGGCGAGCGCGCTATTCGGTCTGTAGTGCCGGTCGACACGTACCATGGCGGCCGCGCCGTCGGTGAAATCGGCGAAGAGGCCGACGCCCGTCCCCGCCGCGATCGCTGCACCCAGCGCGCCCGTTTCCCGCGAGGTGGTGACGGAGACGGGAACTCCGAGCACATCGGCAAAGATCTGCGGCCAGAGTCGGCTGCGCGAACCGCCACCGGACAGGACCGCCTCGTCGAAGCTGGCCCCCGCGTTACGAATCGTCCCGATATGATGGCGGTGGCCGAAGGCGACGCCTTCTAGCAGGGCACGGATCAGATGCCCCTTGCTGTGCCAGCCCGCGATTCCATAAAAACCTGCCCGCGCGTGGCCGTCCTGCTGGGCGCCGTAGAGATAGGGGTGATAGAGCGGATCGTCCGCAGCGGGTTCGACGGCAGCTGCCAGCGCGCAGCAGGCGTCAAAGGGCGAGAGGTTCTCCGCATGCTCCCCCTCGAAGAACTCCCGCACCAGCCATTCGAGATTGACAGCAGAGGTGGCGCTGTTTTCCATCGCCATGTAGCGGGTGCGGTCGAAGGTTGACGACATGAAGACGGGACCGTCGAGATCGGGACCGTCTATGATGACCTGGTTGATGCTCCAGGTGCCCGCGATGATCGAGGCGCTGCCGGTGCGCGCCACGCCGGAACCGAGGGCCGAGGCGACGACGTCGAAGAGTCCGCCGATCACCGGCGTGCCCGCGGCAAGCCCGGTTTCTTTTGCCACCGCCTCCGTCACCGTGCCGGCGATATCGGCGCTTTCGACAAGTGGCGGCAACAGGTCCATGCAATCGGCAAGCCCGTATGCCTCCATCAGTGCCTTGTCGTAGCTGCGCGCCCCGAGGGCAAGCAGGCCGGCGCCCGACATGTCCGAGACCTCGCTGACGCGGCTCCCCGTCAGGCGGTTGACGACGAAATCCTTGGAGAAGAACACGGTGCCGATGCGCTTGAAGACGTCCGGGCGATTGCGCTTCAGCCAGGCGAGCAATGTCGGAGTCTGCGAAGGCCACGGGCGCTGGCGGGCGATCGGATAGGTTCGATCGCCCACACCTTCCGTCGCCCATTCCTCGACGAGGCCCGTCGCACGTGTGTCGAGCGACTGGATGCCGAGGAGCGGTTCACCGTCGCGGTCGAGCGCATAAAGTCCGTTACCATGGCCGGCGCAGCCGATCGCGGCGATTTGGGTCGCGGCGATGCCCGCCCTGTCGAGGCAGGTGCGGATGACGCGCTTGGCATTGGCCCACAGTTCGCCGAGGTCGCGCTCGACATGCCCGGGGCATGGCATGCGGCTGTGGCCCTCCTCCCCCGCATGTGCAAGTTCCCGGCCGGTCCGGTCGAAGATCACCGCCTTGATGACGGTGTTGCCGGCGTCGATCCCCAAAAGATAGTCTCCCATTCGGAACCCCTCCCAAGGTTCGTTTACGCTCTCACCCCTGCTGATAGAGCGCGAAGGCGTCCTCGCCGCCGGCATCCTCGTGCACGATCGCCATCAACCCGCGCACCACGGCGCTGGGATTGGCGTGCTGGTAGATATTGCGCCCATAGACCATGCCCATGGCGCCCTGCCGCATCAAGGCGGCTGACTTGTCAAAGACTGCGCGAAGATCCTCCTTGCCACCGCCGCGCACCAGAACTGGGCAGCGCGCCGCCTCGACGACACGATGGAAATCCTCCGCATTGGTCGTCGGGTCCGCCTTGACGATATCGGCACCCATCTCGCGGGCAAGCCGCGTCAATGTGACGATCTTTTCAGCATCGCCATCGACCATGTAGCCGCCGCGGTCCGTCACCGGCTGCATGACGAGCGGTTCGATCATCAGCGGCATGCCGTATCTTTCGCAGTCTGCCCGCACGCGCGAAATGTTCTGGACGCACTGACGGAAGAGATCGGGTTCGTCGGGCAGCATGAAGAGGTTGACCACCACGCAGGCGGCATCCATCTGCAACGCACCGATCAGCGGCTCGGTCTCGTTCTGCAATACCGCCCACATGTCGCGATGGCGGATGCGGTTATATGGGTTGCCCATGTCGATGCGCATGACGAGCGCCGGCTTGTCCTTACCGGGAACGTCCTGCAACAGGTCGGCCTGGCCGTAGTTCATCTGGATCGCGTCAGGTCTGGCCTCGATCAGCGCCTTTACGACGGCCGGCATGTTCTCCAGCCCATCGAGGAAGGACGGCTCGTTGCACACGCCGTGATCGATCGCCACGTCAAGGCAACGGCCGTTGCCGAACAGCCGGTTCATCCGGACCTTGCGGTTGTTTCGCATAATTCACTCCTTTGTTCGTTCCTTGCGGAAAGGGTTGCCTCCGCGACGCCGTGGCGCTCGCGCATGAGGGTGAGAAAACGGCTCAATTCCTCGGCCTTGCGCTGCTCCGGCCAGCCCTTTTCGGCTGCAAGCAGGTCGAGCGTGGCCTCGGCCATGGCAAGCGAAAGCTCGCCGGTGATGGCAAGTGTCGTGCGTCGGAGGAGCAGGTCGTCCACATGCTCGACCGCCTCCGTGCGGATGAGATGCAGGAGCTCCCGGGCGCTGTAGCCGGCATGGGGCAAGCGGTGGTCCTGCCCCGCGGCGGTGAAGCGAGCGACGTCCTCCGCGTCTGTGCCGTAGCGCTCGAAAAGCGTTGCGGCGCGATCGGGGGAAAGGCCTGTCGATTCCGACAGGTCCCGGATCCAGCCGCTATGGTCTTTCGGAAATTCACGTCCGCCGCCGAAAGTGCGATCCGCCGTGTTCACGCGGCGGCTCTGGCCGAGCCGTTCCAGCGCCATGTCGGCAGCGAGTTCGCCGAAGGATCGGAAAGTCGTCCACTTGCCGCCGATCATGCAAATGACCGGCGGCCCACTCTCGCCGCCTTCGAGCACGGTGCAGAAATGGTCGCGCGGGATGCGGCCGGTGAAGCTATCGTTGCTGGCCGGCAGCGGTCGCACGCCTGCGAACTGAAAGACGATCTCTTCCGGTCGGATGCGCACACCCGGCAGCACGTAGGCAAGCGATTGCAGGATATAGTCCCGCTCTTCGGCCTCGCACCGCACTTCATCGGGATCGTCGACGCGGATATCCGTCGAGCCAACCAGCACCTTGCCGAGGTAGGGAAACAGGATGCAGATGCGCCCGTCCTCGTTCTCGTAGTAGATCATGTGCCCGTCGAGCATGTCGTGGAGTGCCGGATTGTCGATGATCAGGTGCGAGCCCTTCGTGCCACCCATCACCGGCGCGGGTCGGTCGTCTGCAGGAAACAGCGTGCCGTTTGCCATATCGATCCAGCCGCCGGTGGCATTGACGACCAGCCGCGGCCGGATCGGGAATTTATCTCCGGAAAGCTTGTCATGCAGCAGGAATTCCCCGGCATCGGCCTGCACGAGCGTCGCGTAGTTGAGGGCGCCGGCATTCGCCCCGGCGGACAGAGCGTCGCGCAACAGCTCGATGCCGATGCGTTCGGGATGACTGACCCAGGCATCGTGATAGGTCGCCGAGCTCAGGATTGCCGGATTGAGCGCCGGCCATTTTTCCAGCGTTGCCTTGCGTCCGCGAAATTGGTGGCGCGGCATCAGCGCCTGCTTGCGCGTCAGGAAATCGTAGATGCCGAGGCCAGCCTTGATGGCGACGGCACCACGACGGCTGGGACGGCGGGTGAGGCGAAGAAAGCGCACGATGCCGTTGGCGAGACCGGAGAAGAGGTCGAAGATCGGCACCGTGGTCGGCAGCGGAGCGACATAATGGGGGGCGTTGCGCAGCAGCCGGTCGCGCTCGACGAGCGACTCCCGCACCAGGCTGAACTCACCATTCTCCAGATAGCGCAGGCCACCGTGAACCATGCGCGACAGCGCAGCACTTGCGCCGGAACAGTAGTCGCCCTTCTCGACCAGCAGCACGCTCGCGTTCTGCAGCGCCAACTCGCGGAAGACGCTGATCCCGTTGATGCCGCCGCCGAGGACGCACACGTCCACCTTCGGGCTTTGGCGCAGCCCGTGCAATGTCTCTTTCCGGTCCATGATGACAGTCCGTTATCCGTCCATGTTGGCCAGCTTCACCGAAACGGCCGTTTCGATGGCTGCCAGATCTTCATCGGAAAGCCGCAGCGTGCCCGCTCGCGCATTGTCGAGCGCCTGCGCCGGGTTGCGCGCGCCGCACAGGGCAAAGGTCACGCCCGTCTGGTTGAGTGTCCAGGCGATCACCGTCTGCGCGATGCTTGCGGCGTGCCGCTCCGCGACGGGCCGAATCGCCTCGGCGAAATCCCTGGCCTTCTGCCGGTTGGCCATGGAAAAGCGCGGATTGTCCTTGCGCTGGTCATCGCCTGAAAACGCCCGGTTCGGTTCGATCGTGCCGGAGAGGAGACCGAGCGCGAGCGAGGAATAGCTGAGCGTCGACACGCGATTGGCAACCGTGAGCGGCAGCAGTTCCGACTCGATCTGGCGATCGATCATGCTGAACCGTTCCTGGATCGCGTCGAGCGATCCGGTACTGATGTATTGCTCCAGCTCCTCACGGCTGACGTTGCTGGCGCCGATCGCGCGGATCTTGCCGGCTCGCTTCAGCTCCTCCAGAGCCGCAACCGTCTCCTCGATGGGCGTCGTCGCGTCCTGCCAATGAGTGATATAGAGATCGATATGATCGGTGCCGAGGCGGCGCAGGCTTTGCTCAACCTCATGGATGATCGAGTCCCGACCGAGATAACGATGGACTGGCTTGCTGTCCTGGTCGAAGAAGTGGTCGCCTTTCTTGGTATGCCACACGAGACCGCATTTCGTGGCGATTGCCGCCTTGTCGCGGCGGCCCGCGATCGCCTTGCCGACGATCTCTTCCGAGCGGCCGAGGCCATAGGCCGGCGCCGTGTCGATGAGGGTGACGCCGGCCTCGAGCGAAGCCTGAATGGCGGCAATGGATTCCGCCTCATCCGTTCCGCCCCACATCCAGCCGCCGATCGCCCAGGTGCCGAGGCCGACGGCCGATGCCTTGACGCCGGAGCGTCCGATCTCGCGGGTTAGCTGCTCACCGCTCATGCGGAAAATCCTTCCTCGGAGGCAATTTCAAGAATACGCACGCCGGTCGCCTCGTCGGTTACGAGCGTGTCGAGATGGTTGCCCCGCATGACGCTGAGAATCGGGCCCGCCTTGTTCGGTCCGCTCGCGACCCCGATCTTGGTCGGGATCGCGGCAAATTCCTCAAGCGTCAGCGACACCAGCGAACGGTTGAGGCTGTAGTCGCAAACCCGGCCTCGTTCGTCGAGCAGGTGGGCGAGCAGTTCGCAGGTCGCGCCGGAGCGTTCGATCGCCGCCCGGTCGGTGCTCGAAGACGGATGCAGATCGTAGTAGCTCGAGTCGTCGGTAAGGATCGAGCCGATGCCAACCACCGCCACCTTCGCCTCGCGCGCCCGTTTGAAGACGTCGGCGACGGAGCGCATGCTGATCAGCATTTCGCGCTGCTTGGCATCGTCGGCGAAGAGGGGCGCGTGGATCTGGTAGGAGCGTCCGCCGAGCCGGTCGGCCATCAGGGTCGAGACATGATTGACATCGGTGTAGTGCTTGCCCTGCACGCAGCCCGTCGCCGGGATGACCTCGACATCGAAACGACGCGGCGGCTGCAGGCCGGCGACGACGGCGCTCACGCCCTTGCCGCCGGTGATGCAGATTGTGTCGCGGTCGCCGATCTCCTCGAGCAACAGCCGTGCCGCCGCCTCGCCGACCGACTGGAGCGCAGTCTGCGGATTGCCGGAAATGGTCGGCACCACGACCGCGCGGCTGATGCCGCCGAGCGCGAGCAGTCGATCCTCCAAGTCAACCAGCGGCTCGACCGGCGATTTGATCTTGATCTCAACGAGACCGAGCTGGCGGCCGCGCTTGATGAGGCGGTTGACGGTGGCTTGCGAGATGCCGAGTTGGTCGGCGATCTGGGCCTGCGTCAGACCCTCCATATAGTGCAGGACGAGCGCCTGGTGCATCTGGCGGGCGATGACGATCTCCTCGCGCGGTGCTGTCGTCCGGAGTTTCGGATTGGCGATTGGCATGTCAGGCGGCCTTCCGATTGTGCAGGAAATGGTCGATGGAAACGGCAGCGAGCAGAATGCACCCCTTGATCATGTCCTGCCAATAGACGGAGACGTCCAGCAGGATCAGCGAACTGGTGACGACAGAGAGAAGCGCTATGCCGAGGATGGCGCCGAGGATCGTGCCGGAGCCGCCGTTGAGCGAGGCGCCACCGATTACCGCCGCCGCAATGATGTTGAGTTCCATGCCGACGCCGAAGGTGGGGGTCGCGGCACCGAAACGGGACATGTAGATGGCTCCCGCCACACCGGCGAGCGTCGAGCAGAGCACCGTCACCCAGAATTTCACGCGATTGGTCTTGATGCCGGAATAGAGCGCCGCCTTCTCGTTGCTGCCGGTGTAGAAGACCTTGCGGAAGGCGGTTGCCCGGCGCAGCAGGAAGTCGAACAGGATGACGACGGCGACGAAGATCAGGATGACATAGGGAACGCCGTAAAACGTGCCCTGCCCCACCGCCTTGAAGCCCGACGGCAGTGTGAAGAGCGAAAGCGGCGTGCCCTTTGTGATGATGAGGCAAAGCCCGCGTACGATCACCATCGCGGCGAGCGACGTGATGAAGTGGTTGAGACCCACGACCGTCACGAAGAAACCCATGATGCTGCCAATCGCGCTGCTCGCGGCAATGCCTACAAGAGAGGCCGCCCAAGGGTCGACGCCGGCTAGGAAGAGCGAACCCGAGAGCACCATGGCAAAGCAGACGACGGAGCCAACCGCGAGATCGATGCCGCCGACGATGAGCAGGATCGTCATGCCCACGACGACGATGCCCTCAACGGAAAAACTCATCAGCATGGCGCGGAAGTTGCCGAGTGTCAGGAAATGCGGCGAGGCAAAGCTCATCATTACGCAGAGTGCAAGGATGATCGCGATCAGCCCCGCCTCGCGCATCCTGCCCATGCGCTTCCAGGACGATGTCTTCGGCGCGCCTGCCACAATCGTGTCGAGTGCCATTCCCGTCCCTCCCAATTTCTCGTCACGCTGCATGGCTCGCCGCCCTTGCCGTTCCCACCCCCGAGGCAAGGCGGATCACGGCCTCTTCCGTCATTTCGTCGGCGCCGAGTTCACCAGCGATGCGCCCCTCCCGGACGACGAGCACGCGGTCCGAGAGACCGAGCAGCTCTGGCATCTCCGAAGATATGACGATGATACCGATGCCCGAGCAGGCAAGCTCACGCAGCAGCCGGTGAATTTCCGCCTTCGCGCCCACATCGATGCCGCGCGTCGGCTCGTCCATCAGGATCACCTTCGGCTTCACCGCGAGCTGCTTGGCGATCGCGACCTTCTGCTGGTTACCGCCTGAGAGCGATTTTACGGGTGCCTCGACACCGCCCATCCGCACTGCAAGCCGTCGGGCGAAATCCTCAGCAAGCGCGGCCTCCGCACGCCCGTTCATGAGACCGACGGCATTCGTCAGCGACTTCAGTTCCAGCACGGAAATGTTCTGCGCGATCGACATCTCCAGAAAGATGCCAGCGCCCTTTCGGTCCTCCGACAGATAAACGACCCCGGCCTTCACCGCATCGGAATAGGAATTGATCGTCTGCGTCTTGCCGCGGAGGCGTACCGCACCGGCCGTGCGCGCTCGAAGCCCGCATATACCCTCGGCGATTTCCGTGCGGCCGGATCCGATCAGGCCGCCAATGCCAAGAATCTCGCCCTTGCGAAGCGCGAAGCTGACGCCATGGAAACGCTCGCCGTCACCAATGTTGTCCACCTCGAAGACCAGCTCGCCAGACGCCTCACCGGGCCTAAGCTTTTCCGGGTAGAGCTGCGTGATCTCGCGCCCCACCATCCGGCGTACCACGTCATCCGGCGTGATGTCGGCAATGCGATCGGTACAGACGTAACGGCCATCGCGGAACACGGTCACCCGGTCACAGAGGCTGAATATCTCGGCCATGCGATGACTGATATAGATGATTGATATGCCGTTCGCCTTGAGATCTCGGACAATCGAAAAGAGCTGCTGCGCCTCGCTTTCGGTCAGCGCCGCGGTCGGCTCGTCCAGGATCAGCACCCGGCAGTCGAGCGTCAAAGCCTTGGCGATCTCGACGAGCTGCTGGCTGGAAATCGGTAGGTCCGCAACCTTGCGGCCGACATCGATTGCGCCCAGCCGATGCATTACCGCCTGCGCGTCACGTTCGAGCGCGCGGTAGTTCATGAAGGGGGCACGGCGGCGGTTGGTCGCCGCCATGAACATGTTTTCCGCAACCGTCACATCCGGGCAGAGGGCGATTTCCTGATGCACCAGACCAATGCCGAGCGATTGGGCGACGGCTGGTGAGGATATCCGCACGACCTTCCCGTCCATGCGGATCTCGCCCTCGGTCGGCTGCAGTACGCCTGCGATGATGTTCATCAATGTCGACTTTCCGGCGCCGTTCTCGCCGCAGAGCGCATGGATCTCACCGCGTTCGAGTATGAAATCGACGTCCGTCAGCGCCTTCACCGCACCGAAGTGCTTGGTGACGCGATGAATTGTCAGCACAGGCTCCGCCATCGTGTTCCTCCCCTACCCGAGACCATCCGCGCTATGAGGCGCGGATGGCGCAATTCCGCAGCTTACTCCTCGATGCCCTTCGTGCCGCGACGTTTCAGGTATTTGTCCCAATAGAAGTCATCGGCATTTTCCGCCGTCACGATGGAGAGGCCGTTGTCGACGACCGGGATGCTCATCGGGTTGAAGCCGGATCGCTTGGCATCGTTCATCGGATCGATCAATTCCGGATGCTTGGCGAGCCACAGCAACATGAAGCCCATATAGCCCTGCATGCCCTGGTTCGGGTTGATTGAACCGAAGACCTCGCCAGCCTTGATCATGTCGAGGATATTGGCGTTGACGTCCGCGCACATGACGAGGACCTTGCCGCCGCTTTCCTTGTTGGCCTGGGCGGCGCCGATTGCCGAATTCGCTTCCGGCATGAAGACGGCGCCGAGGTTTGGATTGGCCTGGATGATGCTGTTGAGGCCCTGATAGGCCTTGGTCGGATCCTGATTGGAGGCAGCGCGGCCGACCAGCTTCATGTCCGGCCACTGCTCCTCCATGCGGCCGATGAAGGCCGCGATGCGCTTGTCGTGGTTGCCCTGGCCCGGATTTTCCAGAACCGCATACTCGCCCTTGCCGCCCATCTTTTCGGCGATCGCGTCGGCGGCATAGATGCCTTCGCGGGTATTGTCCGAGGTGATGAACGACACGCGCTTGGAGAGCGGCGAGTCGGCCGCGAAGGTCACGACCGCCGTGCCCTGGTCGATCGCGCGGTTGATCGGCTCGATGAAGGGGTCGGAGTTCATCGGATGGACGAGAATACCAGCCGGGTTCTGTGCCAGTGCCTGGTCGAAGGTGGCGATCTGTTTGTTGACGTCATATTCCGGCGTGCCCGTATATTCCGTTTCGCAGCCGAACTGCTGGCCCGCCTGCTTGAACATTTCATAGACCGGAAACCAGTATTCGACGCCCGAGACCATGACGTTCATGACGTATTTTTCGCCCGGTTTGCAGCGGAACGGGTTCTCTGTCTCGGCGGCTGCGGAATCGGCAAAAAGCGTTGCCGCAAGGACCGCCATCGCGGTCGTGCTAAAAAAAGTGCGCAAGTGTCCTCCTCGAGGCCGAAGCCCCTCCCAAAAATCCCGAAGGCGCCGAACCGACGCCGATCTCAGTGAAGACCGGATTTCCTCCTCGAAGTCCGGTATGGGCAGCTAAATGCAAAGCGCATGGCCTGTCAATATAATTCATCGTATGAATTATAATTCATACGCTCGCAAAGGGCGACAGCCGGGCGGTGAGGACGTGACCAATCCTCTGCTCCCCACTCCACCCGAAAAATCGCTTCTCGAAGTACGATCCATGCGCTTGAAGATTGAGTGCTAAGGTGTGGGGGTGGCTTTTGGGAGGAAAGCTATGTCTAGCTGGAACTCGGGCCGCATCATCGGTCAGAAGCCTCCATTAAAGCCGAAGGAGGTCTGGGCCATCCGCACCCGCCTCCAGATGTTGGGTGCAGTGCGCGACCTGGCGCTGTTCAACCTCGCGATCGACAGCAAATTGCGAGCTTGTGATCTCGTCGCGATCTCAGTTGGCGATGTTTCGATTTCCGGGAGGGTTCGCGAGCGGGCGATCATTATTCAACGGAAGACCGACCGACCCGTGCAATTCGAGATCACCGATCAAACGCGGGAGGCTATCGCGGCATGGATTGGAAGTCGCAGGCTCGGTGAACGGGATTACCTGTTTCCAAGCCGCGTGCACGTATTGCCGCATCTGTCGACGCGGCAATATAGCAGGGTCGTTGAACGGTGGGTGTCGAGCATCGAATCCCAAACGCTACGGCACACACTCGATGAGGCGGACGAAGGCGGCCCACATTTACAAGAAGACGGGCAATCTGCGCGCCGTCCAGCTCTTGCTCGGCCACAAGAAGCTGGAGAGCACCGTACAGTACCTCGGAATCGAGGTGGACGACGCCCTGGCCATCTCTGAGCAGGTTGAGTTGTAGTTACTCGATAGCGGCGCTTCGAACAGAGGCGCCGCTATCGCCACGCGGAAGCCAAATTCGACCCGGTCGGTGATCACCACGGGAGCAACATTCAAGGCCGCGATGGTCAATTATCATCCCGGCGCAAATGGCCGGGCTCTTGGCGCACCAGGCAGGGCTCGCCATTCAGTCGGGCTCGCGTCCGTTCGATCCGGTCGCCTTCGAATCGGCGCTGCAGCCCGGCATGCATATAGTCGGCGACGCGATCATCGGCGGGGTATGCCGAAATCCGCCTTCTGCGCTGACAGCCGGGCCAAAGCCTGCGCCTTTGCCATCGCGGCCGATCTCACCGAATCAGCGCGTTTCCCGGCGCATTTGTTCAACACCTGCCGCACCCTTCTCGGCCCGACGATGCGTTCAGCAACGCCATCAGCTTCAAGCTCGTCGACGGGAAGCTCAAGAGAGTCATCGGGTTTGTCAGCAAGGTCGAGGAAAGCTCCGAGGTCGCTGGCAGGCTGCGCTCGCGGCGGAAGCCGGAAATGACGCCTTCACGCACCATGTGTTTGGCTGAAACGAAACTCAACTCCGCTCGACGGCCGGACCGGCCATTGCGGAAATGCCGGTGCCATTGTGTATACGCTCCGCCTTGGCGCCGGATCGTTGCTCCGGGACCAGCGCTGGAACAGGATCGGGCAGCCGCTCTAGCCGCAGCGAATTCACCACCACGAGGATGCTCGAGCCGGCCATGACCGCCGCCGCAAGGATTGGCTGCAGAAGTCCGAATGTTGCGAACGTCAGCGCGACAAGGTTGTAGCCGAACGCCCACATAAGGTTGGTCAAGATGGTCCTGCGGACCGCGCGGGCCACGTCGACGATCCAGGGCAGCATCCACAATCCATCCGCAGGCAGCACGAGCGCCGCAGTCTCGCGGGCGAGATCGGTGGCGGAGCCGACGGCGATACCGACATCTGCGGCGGCCAATACCGGGCCGTCATTCAGTCCATCGCCGACCATCGCCACCGAACCGTGGTCATGGCGGAGCCGATCCAGGGCCAGCCGTTTGGCCTCCGGCGAAAGGCCCGCTTTGACGTCCTTGATCCCAACCAGGGCCGCGATCCGCTCCGCCGCTTGCGCCAAGTCGCCGGTCAACAGTGTGGCGTCGAGCCCGCGCTCACGCAGGGCCGCGATCGCGCCCTGCGCCTCTGGAAGCGGTGAGTCATCGAGCGACAGCACGGCTTGAACCCGCTCGCCCCAACCGACATAGACCACCGAATGACCGCTCGCCTCCAGCGTTCGCGCACGCTCGGTCAGGAACGGGGAAAGCGGCCAGCCCAGATCATTCATCAACCTGCCGTTCCCTACCGCCACGGGCCGGCCTTCAGCGCTGCCGCGGATGCCACGGCCGGGAATCGTCCGAACATCGCGGGTGACGAGCGGCGTGATGTCCCGCTGAGCGGCGCCTGCGGCGATAGCCCGCGCCAGACCATGCTCGGAAAGCCGCTCCAGACCGGCGGCCCGCGCCAGTACTTCGTCGATGCCGACCTCCTCGCGGTCGACGCCGACGAGACGCGCTTTGCCCGCAGTCAGAGTGCCGGTCTTGTCGAAGGCGAGTAACCGTACACGCGCGAGAGTCTCGAGCACGCCGGGGTCGCGGACGAGGCAGCCGTGCCGCGCCAGCCGGCCGATGCCGAGAGAAGTCGCCATCGGAGCAGCGAGGCCGACGGCACAAGGACAGGCAACCACCAGTACCGAGAGGCCAATCAGCAACGCCCTATCGAACGGCAATGACTGCGCCCAGTAAACGATCGTTAGACCGCCGAGGGCGAGGACCAGCGGCACGGACACGCCCACGGCGCGGTCTGCAACGCGCTGGGTTGAACTGCGACGGCCCAGCGCTTCGCGCACCGACCGGCAAATCCGCGCCCAGCGGGTTGCGGTTCCGTCACCGCTGCTTTGTATCAGGAGCGGGCCGTCGATATTGATGCTACCGGCAATCACCTTGGAGCCGGCGCCCTTTGTCACTTGCCGGCTTTCTCCGGTAATCACGGCTTCATCGGTGTTCGATTCCCCCTCGACAACCACACCGTCGACCGGAATGCGCTCGCCTGGCCGGACCCGCACCAGCATGCCGGCCGACACCTCCCGCACCGGACGGCGGATCTCTGCCGCGCCATCGACCACGGTCGCGCTCTCGCTTTCTGCGGCCAGAAGAGGTTCGAGGTCGCGCGCCGCCCTTGCGCGGCCAACAGCCTCGAGATAGCGGCCAACGGTGAATAGCATCAGCACCATCACGGCGGTGTCGAAATAGACATGCGTGCTGCCCTCGAACACGGCCAATGCCGAATAGAGGTACGCGGCAGCGACGCCAAGCACGATGAGTGCCGACGACGTCACTCGTCCCTGAATGCCATTGAGCCACATTTCGCGCAGATAAGGTCCGCCGAGAATCACGACCGCCGGCGTCGCGAAGATCCAGAGCAAAAAGTGAACCCACGGCAGCACGCCCGCATCGACCCCGGTGAACGCGTCCGAATAGAGGAGGAGGCTGAACATCATGATATTCATGGAGAGAAAGCCTCCCACGCCGAGCTGGATCAGAAGCCAGGCGGCTTCCCACTCTTCGTGTCTGCCGCTCTTCACCTGAAAGGCGATGCAGCAGCCGTAGCAGCAGAATGCGCAAGCCTCGCCGTTGAGCCTGCGCTCCATCGGGCGCAGGCCGACAGGCAGTGAACAGTGGCTACAGAGTATGTCGTCATGCGCAGTCATGCGGGATGTCCGTTCAGCCAGGCAAGGCCGATATGCGCGTGAGAGGGCAGGAGACCACGGCCGAGCGTGATGAGACCGAGCAAGAGAATAAAGCCACCGGCCAGCCGCACGCCGCGCCGCCGCGAGGCTGGCCCGAGTATCCGGCCAACGCCACCCATCATCAACATAGCGGGGAAGGTTCCCAGTCCGAACCATGCCATCACGAGGAACCCGGGAAGCGCTCCGGCGGTGCTCGCCGCCTGGGCGGCGAAGGCATAGACCAGGGGACATGGCAGGAAGCCGTTGAAAACGCCAAAGGCGAGCGGTGCGGCGCTGCTCCGGGCCGTCAACAGACCGCGCAGGGACAATGCAAATGTGCTGCCGCCAAATCCGATCGCGAGGCGATGAAAGAACTGCAACAAGCCGAAGAACTGCAACGCCATGGCAATCATGAGCAGGCCAGCGACGATCGCGAGAATTCGTTGACCGATGTCGAGGGTGCCGTTCAAGAGCGGCACCGCCGTTAGACCTTGCGTGGTGCAGATGACCTGACCGATCGCACCCGCGAGCCCGCCCAGAAAGCAATAGGTTGTCAACCGGCCGGTATTATAGAGCAGGTGGCGAAGGACGGTTGCGCCTCCGCCTCGCTGATCGCGGCCCAGCGCGCAGGCAAAGCCGCCGCACATGCCGACGCAATGAAAGCTACCTGCAAATCCAGCGGCGAAGATCATGAGGTAGTAGATCATTGGCGTTTTCGCTGCGCCGCTATAGCCGCACAAGATAGAAAAGATAGATGATAAAGCCGACGGTGCAGCCGCCATAGATGAGGAAGCCGAGCATCTGCGGCAAGCCGGCGTCAGCGAGCTTGAAGACGGTGTCCTGTAGCATCCACGCCTCCCATGTCAGCCGAAATAAAGACGAAGCACGTTTATCGCCACCTCGAAGGCCAGGAAAAGGAGGTTCAATGCGGCGATCCCAAGGAGAATTTTTGCTATCAACATCTCCATCATTCCTGCCTTATCAGCCCTTGCGACAGTCTTCTTAGAACAGACGGCCGGGGCCGAGCCCGCCCCAATAAACATACATGTAATACAGCCCCCAGGCGAACAGCAGCACGTAGACGACGAGAAGCCATAGCGGAATGAATCCCACACGAGCCTGTATCAGGCCGCCCGCATAGTCCTCCAGTTCAGGGTGCGAGCTTTGACGCACATCCAGTTCCGGATGCCTCGGGCTCTCCGGATCGCTGCTCTGCAGATCGCTCATTTTCCATTTCCCTTTCAAAAAACCCATTGGCGGCTTTGTCGGTGCCGCTCAACGCGCCGGATAGGACGCCCCAGATGAACAAGAACAGGGCCGCCAGGCTCATAAGCATGGCGCCCACATAGGGTCCGGTGACTTCAAAACCGAGCATGCGCTAACCTCCAGCGGGTGCCTGTTTCTCGCCAGGCGGAGCTGGCGGGCCGGACGCTGGCACCGACGGATCGGGCACATAGGCTCGCTCAGGCTTGTCAGCGACCAATTCCAGATTGTTCAGCGCCGCGCGGGCCTCCTTCGTGATCGAGAGCGGCTGCAGCGAGAGCGGGTCTTTATAGGCGGAAAGCGCCACCACGAAATAGGAAAGCGCCCACCGGTCCTCGTCCGGAAACGCATTCCGATAGGACGGCATCGGCGTGCCGCTGAGGCCGGTAGTTATCGTCCGGAAGATGTCCTCGACGGCCGGGCCAGACTTGAACTGGCCGCTGGTGAGGTCGGCCGGCACCATCGGGAAGCCGAGGTCATCCTTGAGGCCGGCGGCTTTCTCGCCATCGCCCTTGCCCCCTTGGCCGTGGCACTCCCAGCACTTCGCCGCCTGCCAAACCTCCTTGCCACGGTCCAGCATCGTCTGGGACGGGGTCGGCGGGCGCCCGATATATAACGGTGGGCCAGGCGGTTCCTCGACGAAGAAAGCGTAAGGAGCGGCGGGATCGGAACGGTCAACCGCGAGCTCATACTTGATGTACTGGATCACCGCCAGCCGATCGTTGAGCGGCAGTTCGTACCAAGGGGGCATTGCCGTGCCGCGGATGCCGCGAGTAATGGTGCGCAGCATGTCGCCGTCCGTGGGCAGGGGCTCCTTTGTCAACCTGAACTTGAAGACTGCGGACGTGAAGTCCCTGGGCCGCTGGTTGAACATAAAGGTGGCGGCCGGCCCGTTGCCGTCGCCTTTGACACCGTGGCAACCGATGCAGCGGCGCTCATAGACTTCCTTGCCGTAAGCAATCCATTCCTCCGAGCGCGGCATAGTCGCATCCATGACCTCCAGGCTTTGCGGCTCGAAGAGATCGCGCCATTTACCCCGGTTCGTGCCGAGCTTCTGGACGTAGGAAACGAGCGCCGCCAACGCTTCCGTTTCCGCCGCGATGCTGACGGTTTCTCCTGTGTATTCGTCGTTCGGCGTGAGGATGATCGGCCTTCTTTCGCGCGCCTCCAGCGGCACGAACAGCAACCCGTCCGCGTTCGGCGTCAACTGGATCGCTCGTTGGCTGTCGAAGTCGAACAGGCCTTCGGTGACCTCTGTCCTTTCCACGGTCCGATTGCCAGCGCCGTCGTCAACGATACGGATGGCTGCATCGGGCTCGTGGAAAAGGCCGCGATACGGCGCCATTATCGAGTCCGGCACCAGCATCCGCGGATTGTAGAAATGGGCCAAGTGCCATTCGTCGCTGTATTTCAGGCCGACGCGCGTCAGGTCCGGTCCGATCCGGCGTGTGCCGAACAGGTGGGGCACGTCATAGGCGTATTCGCCCGCCTCGCTAACCGGTCCCCAGCGGCGGATCTCGCCGGTCACTGGACGCACGAATTGCGAATGGCAGTACCAGCAGCCCTCGCGCAGGTAAATGTTGCGGCCGCGAAGCTGCTGCTCGGTGTAGTCTGTCGCCTCTGAAACCATCCATTTCAGCTGGCCGAAATCGGTGCGCACCACCGAGGTCACGCGAGTAGTTCGCGAGGATGGCTCCACGAAGGGCAGCACGCCCTGCGTGATCACCGCGAGGGTGATGCAGAAGACGCCGGCGAAAAGCGCGAAGAAGCGAACGTTCACCGCTCGAGCCCTCCCGCCGGGGACGGGATAGGGGCTCCCACCGGCCCGCGGACGCGTCGCGCCTCAGCCGCCGGGCTAGTCAGCGCGGTCAGCATCAGATTCACCACCAGCAGCGACATGCCGATATCCATGCTGATACCTGACAGGGTCCGCGCCAGCCAATAGGGTTTCACCCAGACGAGCGAGTCGAGCCATTCGACCCCATTCATCCATTGATAACCCTGCTGCAGCCCGCCCGCTGTGAGGACCAGGCCCATGGTCGCGATGCCGACGGTGATCAGCCAGAACGACCAGTTGCCAAGTTTGAAGGACCAGAGTTCGCGCCCGAACAGCCGCGGCCAAGTATAGACGAGGCCCCCCATCGCCCAGACGACGAAGGTGCCGAACACGGTGAGGTGCGAATGCGAGATGACGAAATCGGTGAAATGGGTCGGCTGCTGCAGCTGCCGCAGCGCCTCGGTCGAGCCTTGGAAGCAGCCGACGAGATACATGAGCGAGCCCATGATCAGGAACTTCGCCGGCAGGTTCCTGCCGAACTCATGCCACTTGCCCATCATCGTGCCGAAGAAGTTCACCAGCACCGTCCACACCGGAATGATCAGCAGCATCGACGTGACGACGGCCAAGGTCTCGGCCCAGTCGGCGATCGGACTGTAGAGGTAATGGTGGATGCCGACGAACGGGTAGAACAATGCCAGGGACCAGAAGCCTACCAGCGAGAGCTTGTGGGCATAGAGCGGATTTCGCGCGCTGACCGGCAGGAAATAGTAGATGATCACGTAGCCTGCGGGCGTTAGCCACAGCCCGACGATGTAGTGGAGGTAGAGGCCATGGAAGGCGGCGCTGTTGATGCCCGAGATCGTGTATGGCAGGATGAAGCTTCCAAGCACGAAGTTCATCGTCGTCCACACGAAAGTGGCGATCAGGTACCATAGCGCGACATAGATTGCCGGCTCGAGCCTTCGGCTGATCGTGATCAGGAACTGCGCGGTAGCAACAGCCACCACGATGAAGAACGCGACCTTCGCGTAGAGCGGAAGCTCTCCGGCTTCCAAACCGTCACTGTCGCCGATCAGCAAGCCGACCAAACCGGCAAGTGTTGCGATGTTCCAGACCCATGCGAGAAGAACCGACCACTCCGACCATATTACCCGCACCCCCGACAGACGCGGTACAAGATAGTAGCAAAGGCCGATGAAAAGCGTCGAGAAGGCGCCGAAGATGACTCCATTGACGTGGACCGGGCGCAGCCGGCCGAAGGTGAGCTCGAGGTTCCCAGATCCGAGATAGTCGGGATAGTTGAAGGTGCTCGAGATCAAAACGCCGACGGATGGCGTCACCATGAGCCAGAACATGCCAAAATAAAGCCAGGTCCGCACCACCCGGTTGTCGACCAGCGCATCCAGGTCCACATTCGCGAAGTTGCCGCGCAGCTCCATCCCAGTCTCTGCCAACGCATAGACCTCCCCGCGCGGTTCCTGGGCCGCACGACTGCTTCAACCCCACCGATGGCCGACTCGCGACGCGCTCCCTGCAGCCGGTGCCCGGTCTATCGACTAGACTAGTATTTACGTGGCACCAACACCAAGCCGGTGTTCGAACAGGTGATGTACGCCTCGGGCGCCATCATCGCCTCCGATTGGGGATCGATCTTCTCGCCCTGGTTCGGCTTCTCGATGCACCAATAACCCGCTCATCGTCATAGAAGCCACCTCATGAGGACGGGGGGCAACTTTTAAAAATAGAGCTAAAACAGTACCATGTCTAGCCACGGCGGAGATCGCGATTATGCAGTTGAGCGATGCGCCGAAAGTTGTCATCCGGAAGGAGGCGGCCATGCAAAGACATACAAAGGAAGCTTCGGAGCTTAAGGAATTGATCCTCGCGGATCTTCATAAGGAACCGGGATGCGAGCACGTCACCGATTTTGTGATTCAGCGGCTCGAAACCAAGGAGAATGGGGCAAACTGGACTGTCAAATATCTCGATCCTAATCAAGAGAAAGTCTGTGAGACGATTCTGATAAACATCGCGCGAATGTTGCAGCTCAACTTCGACCTTCCTGAACGCGAGCCGTGAGAACGGTACGAGTGGGATCGGCGCGCATCGCGCTTCGACAAAATTGACTCACGCGGGTGCCCGGAGACCTTCGAGGCGTGGCTCGTAGGCAAGGGCGTCATCTCGGTAGTGGCCCACGGGTGACAGAGGAGCTCTACCGCTCTAAACCGGCAGGATTGAGCTAGAATTCAATGTCGAGATTGTCTTCGTGATCGTGGTGTCCGGGAAGCTCGGGCGGCGGCGGACCTGGCACCTCGGCAACCATCGCCTCAGTCATGATCATTAGACCGGCCATTGAGGCGGCACCCTGAAGTGCTGTGCGCACGACCTTGGTGGGATCGACAATGCCGGCCACCCACAGATCTCGAAACGTTTCGGCTTGCGCATCGTAGCCCCATCCGTAGTCATCGTTTTGGAGAATTCTAGCTGCGATGACCGAGCCGTCCTCGCCCGCATTGGACGCAATCTGCTTCGCCGGCCACGTTACGGCTCCCTTGACGATGTCGATGCCGGCCTGCTGGTCGGGATTCGCGACCTTCAACGTCCGGATCGCCTTGCTTGCGCGCAGCAGTGCGACGCCGCCGCCCGGCAGGATGCCCTCCTCTACGGCGGCACGGGTGGCATGCATGGCGTTGCGGATACGGTCCTTCTTCTCCCTGACCGCCGACTCGGTCGCGCCGCCGACGCGGATCACCGCAATCCCAGCGGACAGCCGTGCCAGCCGCTCCTGGAGTTTTTCCCGATCAAAGTCGGACGTAGCTAGTTCAAGCTGCGCCTTGATCGCAGCGATCCGCCCAGCGATGTCCGCGCTTGACCCGCCTCCTTCCGCGATTGTGGTATTCTGTTTGTCGACTCTAATCTTCCGGGCACGTCCGAGACGGTCGAGCGATATGCTCTCGAGCTTAAGACCTAGATCCTCCGAGATAACCGTTCCGCCGGTGAGCAGTGCAATGTCTTGCATGATCGCCTCGCGGAGCTCGCCGTAGGCCGGCGCCTTGACAGCAGCCACTTTGAGGCCGCCACGCAGCCTGTTGATAACAAGCGCCGCCCTGACTTCAGCCTCGATGTCTTCGGCGATGATGAGAAGTGGCTTGTCAGCCTGTACGACCTTTTCCAAAAGCGGCAAAATTTCGCTAAGGCTAGACAGCTTCTTCTCGCAAACGAGGATAAGTGCCTCTTCCATTTCCACCCGCATTTTGTCTCGATTGGTGACGAAATAGGGAGAGATATAGCTGCGGTCGAACTGAATGCCGGTGATGACTTCGCTTTCGGTTTCGAGCGATCTCCCTTCCTCGATCATGATCACGCCGGCGTTGCCGACCTCCGCCATAGCCTCGGCGATGATGTGGCCGATCTCTCGATCTCCATTGGCCGAAATCGTAGCGACCTGCGTGATCTCGACATTTGAAGCGACAGCTCTTGCATTCTGTTTCAACTCCGCGACGACCGCCTCGACCGCACGATCGATCCCGCGCTTCAGGTCCATCGGGTTCATGCCGGCAGTGACCGCCCGGACACCGCCCCTGAGGATTGCGTCGGCGAGGACCACCGCTGTCGTCGTTCCGTCGCCCGCCTGATACGAGGTTTTGATGGCGACCTGCCTGAGCAACTGAACGCCCATGTCCTCGAATCGGTCCTCGAGTTCGATTTCCCTCGCGACCGTCACACCGTCCTTGGTGATTTTCGTGCCAAAGGATCGGTTGATGGCTACGTTTCGCCCGCGCGGCCCAAGCGTGACAGCGACAGCACGCGCGAGCGTGTCGATGCCATGCAGCATGCTGTCGCGCGCCCGGAAAGCGAGCCTGATCTCCTTGGCCGTCATGTCTCCCTCCCTTTCTTGCGTCGCGCATCTGAGCGGATGACCAAAGGACGCAACGATGCTTTTTGATTGGCGCGGTCTTTTTAGGGCAATGCGGTGCCTCTTCTTTCCGCCGCAGAGGCGGTACTTTCGCGTGGCAGCCCGAGTTCATCCCAAACCTTGCACCGCGCGGGCCGTACATGCCGACGGCATGGACCTCATCGAGGTAAGTCATGGCCCCGTAACGTTCGGCAAGATCGCAGATGTGGCGGATCGGGGCGATATCGCCATCCATCGAATAGAGGCTTTCGCACGCGATTAATTTCGCCCGCCCCTGCCCGGCCGTCCTCAGCAATTCCTCGAGATGGCCGAGATCATTATGACGGAAGGTCCGCTGTTCGCAGCCCGACTGCCGTATACCCTCGATCATCGAATTATGGTTGAGTGCATCCGAGAGAATGACACAATCGGGGACCAGTTTCGCAATCGTCGAGATAGCTGTCTGGTTTGAGACATATCCTGAGGTGAAGACCAGCGCTGTTTCCTTGAGATGAAGATCCGCGATCTCAATTTCCAGCTCGACCAGCGGATGACTTGTTCCGGATATATTACGCGTGCCCCCCGCGCCTGTTCCCAGACGCTTCGCGGCTTCAGTCATGGCGCCGATCACACTCGGGTGTTGCCCCATGCCCAGATAGTCGTTCGAACACCAGATAACGACTTCTTTCGATCCGCTCGGTCCGTGCCAGATTGCGCGCGGAACATTCCCGGCGATCCGTTCGAGGTCTGCGAATACGCGATACCGATGCTCGGCATGGAGCTGGGCCGTCGCCTTGGCGAAGAAGCGATCGTATCGAGCTGTCACGAACCTTTGAGCGCGAGACAAGCTTTCAGACATGGCCTCCTTGTCTCCGAGTCGCAACCGTTCGACGATTCACTCGCGATGCTTCGTCATCACTTGCCGCAGCATATCGGCCATGGAATCACCGGACATACCGGCCCGCAAGCCGCGAACGAACTTGCCCTGAGGGTCCATGAAATAGATGTATGTGCTGTGGTCAACGATATAATCGGCGCCTGTTTCCAGCAGATGGTGGTCGCTGTAAGCGCCATATTTCTGCGCCACCGCGGCGATCTGCTCCCCGCTTCCGCTCAATCCCAGGATCCGCCGGTCGATCGCGCCGGTATATTGCCCCATGACAGCGGGCGTATCGCGTTCGGGATCGACTGTGATGAAGATTGGCTGCACCTTCGCTGCCTCGGGGCCAAGTCTGTCGAGAGCGATGGCAATCTCGCTCAGCGTCGTTGGACAAAGACTCGGACACGAGGTGTAACCGAAGAAGACCAGCATCCATCTGCCGCGGAACTTCGCGTCGGTCACCACGGCGCCACCCGGTTCGATGAGGCTGAACGGTCCGCCCACGGTCACCGGCGACGCTGCGAATCCAGGCACGGTGCTTACGAATACCGCAGCCGAAAACAATCCATGGAAGACCGCGCGTCGGCAAGTCGAACCCCAAAGCAGGCCGTTCCGCCTCTCCATGTCGTGCCTCCTCATCGCAGGCCAACATCCTTTGCTGCACGCGTTCAGCGGCGATGCCAACCGGATGCCTGGCGAGGCCGAAGGACTGCTCCGATAGCTCAGCCTTGCAATGGATACGAAGAGATATGACGCGGCCGGGAGCTTCCCGCTGGCGTCTATCTACATTCGTCGCCAGCCCTGCCAAAATCGCGATTTCGCCTTGATATTAGAATCATTCTGAAGGAAAATACAATGTTTCCTTCAAGGCGAGGGAGGCTTGCTGTGACAAAGCACCGCTTCTTGTCTAAGTTTCTTGGAACCGCTGCGGTTATGATGATCGCACCGCCGGCTCTATCCTATGAGGTAAGCGCCGTGACCGGAGGCGGGTCGATTGAAGGCGTCATCGTCTATCGCGGCGACGTTCCGACGACCAAAATCATACCGACGAAAGATGTTGAGGTTTGCGGGCAACCGCGGGACGAACCGCTAATCCGCGTTGGCGCCGATCAGGCGGTCGAAAGCGCGGTTGTATATCTGGTCGACGTCGCATCGGGAAAGGAATGGCCGGCACCCGGCAAGACGCCCGAGCTAAACAACCTGAAATGCCGGTTTGAACCCCAGGTGCAGGTGATCGCGGCAGGCCCGCTCGATGTGATCAACTCGGACCCGGTGCTTCACAACACGCACGGCTTTTACGGCAAGCGCACCGCCTTTAACCTGGCCCTGCCGAACAAAGGCCAGCGCATACCGGTAGAATTGCCGCGGCCGGGCACCGTCCGTATCGACTGCGACGCACATGGTTGGATGGAAGGCTGGATTTACGTGGTGGACAATCCCTACTACGCGGTCACCGGCGCTGACGGCAAGTTTTCCATCACTGACATCCCGCCGGGCGACTACAAGCTCGTGGCAGTGCAGCCCTTTATCGGACCCATAGAAATGCCCGTTAAAGTCGAGGGCGGGAAAGCCACCAAGTTCGACATCGAGCTCAAGAAGAAGTAGCATAGTAACGTGTCGGCGTGAGAGACGTAAAATAAAGAACAAGAAAAGCACTGACTGGCTTACATGCCATGTCTGCCTCTGAGCCGAGTTCTTCTTTCGGCCTAAGAGGAGGATTCGTCATGTCTGACGAGCTTGATCGCATTCGCCGCGAAATGCATTCGGTACTGCAACCCGAAGGGGTTCGGCCCGATGACTCGCTGAAAATTACCCGCCGCACCTTTATCCACGGATCCCTGATCTTCGGCGCGGCAACTGTCGGTCAGGCCTTCGCCTGGTGGCCGCTGCTCAACACGCTCGATATTGCTCACGCGGCCGAGACGCCCTTCAAGTTTGCCTGGATCTCCGACACCCATCTCTATCCAAGATCCCTGAACACACGCTTCGTAGACAAGGTGGTGCGTGCGGCCCAAGAAGTCCAGGCGATGGATCCGCCGGCCGATTTCCTGATTTTCGGTGGTGACCTGGCCCAACTTGGAAAGATAGAAGAGCTGGAACTCGGCGTCGACCTGCTGAAGGAGATCAAGATCCCGAAACATTACATCCCCGGCGAGCACGACTGGTACCTCGACATGGGCAAGAAATGGGGCGAGCTGTTTGGCCAGCCCAACTGGACCTTCGACCATAAGGGTGTGCGCTTCATTGGCCTCGACACCGTCAGCCGCGGACCGGACTATTGGACGGCCAAGAACATGACGCCCGAAGAGCGGATGGGGCATATGGCCACACTCGACGGCACCGTCGCCGGACCATGGGCGGGCGTCGGCCGGGATCAGCTCGACTGGATGGAAAAGACCCTCGCCGACTGGGACAAGCAGCGCCCCGTCGTGATCTTCAGCCACAACCCCCTTTACGAGTACTATCCGCCGTGGAATTTCTGGGTGCGTGACTGGCGCGAAGTCCATGAGGTGCTGAAACCGTATGCCAAGGTCACGAACATTCACGGTCACGTGCACCAGGTCCTCTACAACGAGATCGGGACGTTGCGTTCGATTGGGATGTTGGCAACGTCCTGGCCGTGGCCCTATGCCCCGGAAGGTTTGCCGAAGCTAACCAAGCCGATGATCCGTGTCGACCCCGGCGATCCCTATGATGGAGTCGGCTGGAGCAAGATCGATGTGGCGGCCAACGACCAGTTGGAAACGGAATATATCATGTGGGGGCGCAAGGAAGTCTTCGTGCAATCCCCGGAAGACCATGACAAGCATGTTTCTGAGGTTATTCGCCCAAGGATCGCCGACAACATGTGGCCATATCGTTAGCGGAGGAAGGGTCATGACAACCCATTCGAAAATCCGCTGTTCACTGCGGCGCTTCCCCTTGATTGGGGGAATTGCCATTGCCGCCGTTTTCGCGGGACCGACCAGCGCCCATAAAGATCCGGTAAAGCAGGAGCAGTTGAAGCTCTACCAGGAAGTGTTCATGGAAGAGGTCAGGAAGGGTGACCTTCTCTTCCATGGTGACCAGAAGATGGCCGAGCAGCTAGGTGTTGCCGACGACCTCTCGAAAACTGGCATGGCCTGCGCGATGTGTCATCCCATGGCGTCCGACACACACCCCCAATCCTTCCCGAAGTTCCAAGCGCAGATCGCTAAGTTCGCTACCCTCCGCGACATGATCAACTGGTGCATCGAGAAGCCGAACCAGGGTGTGAAGATCGATCCGGAATCGGAGGCAATGAAGGCGCTCGAAGCCTACATCACGTGGTCCAACACCGGTTCGGTGCTGCAGCCGGGCAAGTTTTAAGGCGGCCGCTGTCCGCATGAGCGCAACGGCCATCCTTGCGTGAACCCGAACTGGCGCGGGCAAGGGAGGCATGTTTTGGCAAAGACTGCACTCGTCTTCCCGAAGGGGGATGATGCCTTGGATCTAAGTCGACCGTTCTCACCAATCTCCTCTGGGCCTGGCTACAATCTCATCGCATTGACGCCGCGCATGACGCCGCGTCCCTCCGATTTCTGAAGCCGATTCTCGCGGCGGCCGTCATGGCGGATCGAGCGTTCTCGTCGTTATGAATTCGATGGGCTCCAGCGCCTGCCGGACCCGGATCCATCACGCTGGTCGGCAGACCCAGTTATTCCTTCAGGAACCTCCGCCGAACACGTCCGCAGTGAAGGCGGAATACCAGCCCACGGCGTGATGGGCGGTGCGGCGGCGGACCTCAGCGCTCTCGCCCACCTTGCTGATGAACATTCTTACGGTTTTTATTCTTCCGCCCTCGGGTACGAAGGTGAGGGCATTGGTGAAAGCGTCGTGGGGCGCTAGAAACGTGTAGCACGAGTTGAACAGGTGCGGCGGAAACTGACGCGAGCCCGTGAGGGAAGCCGCAATGGCAAAAGCGCATGCTTTGGCCTGGCTGTTGGCAGAGAAGGCAGACTTCGGCATGTCGCCGCCGATAATCGAGTCGCCGACGACGTGGATGCCGGGCTGCAACGTCGACTCGAACGTCACAGGATCGACTGGGCACCAGCCGGATGCGTCAGTGAGACCTGCCTTCTCGCCGATGAGCCCCGCCTTTTGGGCTGGAATAATATTGGCGACCGCCGCCCTGAACGTCTCGCCTTCTGTCACCACCGATCGCGCCGCAACATCTACGGCTTTGATTGCCCCGATGAACTGAGACGGTAGCCATTCAATCATGCCCGGATAGTGGCGCGACCACGCATCCTGAAACAGTTCCTGACCTGAAAACTTATCCTTCGCGTCGAGAATGAGTATCTTCGATTTGGGTTTGAACTGCTTGAAATAGTAAGCGACCAGCGAGGCCCGCTCATATGGGGCCGGCGGGCAGCGGAACGGGTTTGGAGGCGCAGCGATAACGAACACACCGCCGTCGTCCATGCTTTTGAGTTGTCGGCGCAGCAGTTCACTCTGGGGTCCGGCAATCCACGCATGCGGCATGATCTTTGCCGCTGCCTCATCATAGCCCTCGATCTCGCCGAACTTGAAGGCGATCCCCGGTGCGACGACGAGGCGGTCATAGGAGAGCTTTGTGCCGCCGCGAAGTTCGACAGCCCTTCCTGCAGGATCGATAGCCACCGCGCTGTCGCGGATGATCGTTATGCCGTGGCCTTCGGCCAGCATCTCCAGGCCGAAAGTCAGGGAGGCGAGCGAGCGAAGACCGGCAAGATAGAGGTTGCTGGAGAAGCAAGTGACGTGGGTGGAGTTCGGTTCGACCAGTGTGACGTCAATTGACTTCATGTCGCCGAGGTATCGGGCAACCGTTGCGCCGCCGATGCCGCCGCCAATTACTACAACCTTAGCCCGCCCCTGACCGCGAACAATGTGTGGCGCGGCCAGCGCCAGCAGCGCTCCTCCGATCAGGCCGCCGATCTGGCGACGCGTCCAATCCGTCACGGCTGCCTCCCGGCGTTGGCTCTGTCAGCGAGATAGCGCGCTGTTGCGGCCAGCTCGTCGTCACTGAGCGACAATGCGACCGCATGCATTACAAGACTGGGGCTTTCACTTGCACGAAACGCGAGCATGGCTTTCACGATAGCCTGTTCGTCCAGTGCCGCAATCGGCGGGATGGCCTGCCCGCCGCCAGTTGGGTCGTGACAGGACGCGCAGGTCGCGGCAATCTGCGCGCCTTGACTGACGTCCGCAGGAGCGGAACTTTCGGGAAAAAGCAGGATTGCGGAAAGCAAAAGACCAAGCAACCATCGGATTTCGGATGCGAGACCCTTCGCACGCGAGACAAGCGCGGCCGCCCGTTCCCGCTTCATGTCAGGTGACCACTATGTCATGATACAGCGAATAGGTCGCGCCGCCGTCCTCCCGCCAGGAGAACTCAAGGCGACCGTTTTCCGTCGCGAGCAACTGGAACTCAAGGAACGGATTGGCCGAGACGGCTTCGTGCAGATCGGTACGGAAGACCTCGAGGCCGCCGTAGCGGCAGACGAACTGATTGATGATCTTCCGCGGGATCGTCTTGCCCGCGGAATCGGTGCGCAGCCCCGTCTCCATCTGGTGCTGGATGATGGCCTTGACCGTGAACACCTCGTTTTTTGGTACCGAGCCTGGAACCATCACGCGGGGTACGGGAGTGGTCACGCCTACCTCCTTGCGCCACTTTCAGAGACAGCCATTGGTGGCGACAGCCACCCAGGCCTGTGCCATCAGCAGGTTACCGTTGCTCATCTCAGCAAGTGCCACCACATGTTGCGGGGCGGCCAGCCGGACGCGCGTCGAGACGCGGGGAAGGCTGCGACCCGGAACGAAATGAAATTGTGCCACTTCGACGAGCGGGTTCTTCGGAGCGAATACACGGACGGATTTGACGTGATCGGCCTCGGTCATCGGACTGTCGACCGAGATGCTCATAGGCACCGTATAGCCGGTCGAGAATTCCGCCGGCATCACGAGGCGAAGCCGATTCGAGGGCGTTGCCTTTCGCCCAGTCACACGGAAGAGAAAGTCCTCTACCTCATCCGCTCCCCGGGAATGCTTCGGCGCCAGCAAGGCAACCGCACATGCCACTGTTCCCATTGTGCTGGTCAGCATATGACGTCGCGTCAGGCTCATCGCTGTGTCTCCGGGACGGCTTGCACGCAGTCAAAAAGGAATTTCGTGCCTTCAAACGTCGCCACCGCGGTTCTGGGAAGAGTACACCCTGTCCCTTGCCCCGTAAATTGCGCACGATCCAGAGTTCATCGGCATTACATTGAGGCATCCCCCCTATGCTGGCTGCGGCGATTATCGAACTTGACCAAATTGCTTCGTTGGGGTGGCAGGCACTGGTCGACCACAACGGTTCGAGGAGAGGCCGTAGATTTGTGCAAACGTCGTTTGAGGAAGGAAGAAATTTGAGCGCGAGGAGACAACCTGAAACACCGAATCTTTGGGACACGAGCTCGCTGCTGAATCAAGCCCCGGTCACGAGGACAGCGGCGAGTATCAGCCCCTATCAGCCAAGAGCAAAAATCCCCGCGGGGTAGACGGGGATGATGATTGAGTTATGCCTTAATTGGTTGCAGGCGGTGCGCATAAGATGGTCTCAGCTTGGATCATTTCATAGCATCTCAGCAGATCTCTCGTGCCGCAGCGACAGCGTGAACGCCCCAAATTCGCGGGCGTCTGAACGGCGCCTTCGTCCCGTCCTAGCGGACGCCCAGGGATCTTCTTCTGGACGTCTGTTCACCACCGAGGCTGTGTGAAAACTCCCGCTCATGATAGACTACCTCGAGTTGAGCGGGGG
>NZ_NWTH01000130.1:0-503 GCF_002531555.1 Sinorhizobium sp. BJ1 | reverse complement strand
GATTCACCGGCATCCTGCAAGTGGATGGCTACTCGGCCTATACCAATCTCGCCAAGACGCGCGTCAAAACCGGCAGCAACGAAACGATCCAACTTGCAGGATGTTGGGCACATCTACGGCGCAAGTTTTACGATCTGCACATCAGCGGCGTCTCTCAGGCCGCCACAGACACTGTCCTGGCAATGACCGAGCTCTGGCGCATCGAAGATGAGGTTCGTGGCAAGGAGGCCGACAGCCGCGCAGCCCGGCGCCAGGAGAAATCCTCGGCCACCGTCGCCAGCCTCTTCGAGCTCTGGGAAAAGGAACTGGGCAAGGTCTCGGGAAAATCCAAAACCGCCGAGGCGATCCGCTACGCGCTCACGCGGCGCGAGGCGCTGGAACGCTTTCTGACGGACGGCCGGATCGAGATCGACTCCAACATCTCGAGCGAGCGATCAGGCCCCAAACGATTACGAGAAAGAATAGTCTATTCGCCGGCAGCGAGGGCGGTGGACGAACTTGGG
>NZ_NWTH01000129.1:0-512 GCF_002531555.1 Sinorhizobium sp. BJ1 | reverse complement strand
TTGCTGAGGCCTTCGCCTATGATGCGGACCTGGTCTATCTCGTCGAGGAGCCGCTGCTCACCGATTATAGAAACGAGCCCTTCACCAAAGCACTGACGGATCTGGTTGCTGCCTACAAGCCCGAGATCCTGCTTCTCGGTGCGACGACGCTGGGTCGCGACCTCGCCGGCTCCGTCGCGACGACACTGCTGACGGGGCTCACAGCCGACTGCACCGGACTTGATGTCGACGCGGACGGTTCGCTTGCGGCTACCCGGCCGACATTCGGCGGCTCGTTGCTGTGCACGATCTATACGCTCAATTGCCGGCCCCAAATGGCAACCGTGCGGCCAAGGGTCATGCGCATGCCACAGCGGTCAAACAAGCCGATCGGCCGGATAATCCGGCACGATTGGCGGATGTGCGAGGAAGAGATCGTCACGAAGGTCGTCGATTTCCTTTCCGATGGCCAGTCGGAGAACGCCAATCTCGCCTATGCCGACGTGGTGGTTGCCGGCGGGCTCGGACTCGGC
>NZ_NWTH01000128.1:0-536 GCF_002531555.1 Sinorhizobium sp. BJ1 | reverse complement strand
GCAGGTGGATGCCAGCATCGAGCGGTATCTGGGAATGCTCGACACGGCCGACCGGCAGGAGCGGGAAGTTGCCCAGATGCGGGTCGGCCGGCTGAAGGAACGGCTGGACTCGCTGCGTCGGCAGATGCGTGAATTGCAGGCGATGGAGCAAGCGGTCGCCAACGCGCCGGACCACCAGATCTCACGGACCGATCCCGATGCGCGGGCCATGGCAACGAACGGCAAAGGCACCGGAATGGTCGGCTACAACGTGCAGGCGGCGGTCGACGCCGAGCACCATCTGATCGTCGCGCATGAGGTCACCAATGCCGGCCATGACCGGGCTCAGCTTGCCAATATGGCTCAGCAGGCCAAGGAGGCGACCGGCGTCGAGGAGCTGACAGTTCTGGCCGATCGCGGCTACTTCTCCGGTGAGGAGATCGTTGCCTGCGAGGCGGTCGGAGCGACGCCGATCGTGCCCAAGCCTTTAACATCAGGGGCGAAGGCGGACGGGCGTTTCGGCAAGCAGGACTTCATCTATCAGCCTGAGACCGACA
>NZ_NWTH01000127.1:0-542 GCF_002531555.1 Sinorhizobium sp. BJ1 | reverse complement strand
GAAAATGGCGCCTATGACGATGTCGACTACGTCTCCTACGACGTGCTGGGGGACGTGGTGTGCGGCGGCTTCGCGATGCCGATCCGCGAAAACAAGGCGCAGGAAATCTACATCGTCATGTCCGGCGAGATGATGGCGCTCTATGCCGCCAACAACATCGCCAAGGGGATCTTAAAATATGCCCATTCGGGCGGCGTGCGGCTCGGCGGGCTAATTTGCAACGAGCGCCAGACGGACCGCGAACTCGACCTCGCCGAGGCGCTGGCGGCCAAGCTCAATTCCAAACTCATCCACTTCGTGCCGCGCGACAACATCGTCCAGCACGCCGAACTCAGGAAGATGACGGTGATCCAGTATGCACCGGACTCCAAACAGGCGGCGGAATATCGCGCCCTGGCCGAAAAGATCCATGCCAATTCGGGCCAGGGCACCGTCCCGACCCCGATCACCATGGAGGAGCTGGAAGACATGCTGCTCGATTTCGGAATCATGAAGACCGACGAGCAGATGCTTGCAGAACTTCAGGCAAAGGAAGCGGCGGC
>NZ_NWTH01000126.1:0-547 GCF_002531555.1 Sinorhizobium sp. BJ1 | reverse complement strand
GTGACATGCTCTTGCTTGCTCCTGTTTTTGCTCCTGTCGACGCCAAGGTCTGCTTGGTCGAATATTGACGCGGGGGGAAGATCGGGAAGGATCTCGGCATAGCCGATGTGCAGCCCGACCCCGCGTTCCGTCGGACGCTTTGGGTTGACGATGTCGGACAGTCCGCTCTCGCGAACATAGGTTTGGATGCGTTCGTTAGCCGCCTCGATTGCTGAATTCAGATGCCCCTCTTCGACACCGATGACCACCGCCGCAATCTCATCCCCGCCGACTCTCATCGGCACTACGGTGCCGCCCTGCTCGGCAAGGGAGTCGCCAAAGATCTTTGCCAGGGCCCGATAGTGCGCGTTAGCCCGCTCCGCCCTGTTCTGCATGGCCTGATTGAGACCTCCGAGGTTGGCAATGTCCGCCGAGACAAAGAACGCCGGCTCGCCCGTCTCCGAAACATGATCCTGCGCCCGTCTAAGCTCGGCCGACTTGAGTCCAGAAACCCGCGCATCGTAGAAACCCGTCACGTCGTCGCGAGCCATCGGTTGATAGAGAGACC
>NZ_NWTH01000125.1:0-561 GCF_002531555.1 Sinorhizobium sp. BJ1 | reverse complement strand
CATGGGGTAATGGGCAGCAGCTCTTCTTGGAGACCGCTATGATCGGCTCCGTCATCGAAAGAGGAGATTGACCATGGAGTATTTTGCCGGCTTGGACGTCTCGATGGAAGAGACGCACGTCTGCGTCGTCGATCGCGAGGGAACAGTCTTTCACGAGGGAAAGACGGCATCGACGCCTGAAGCGATCGCAACCTTGCTGGCCAAGGCGCCCGCTTGCCAACGCATCGTCTTCGAGACCGGTCGGATGGCGCCGATGCTCTACCACGGGCTTACAGCCCTCGGCCTGCCGGTCGTCTGCATCGAAAGCCGGCAGGCCTACCAGGCGCTGAAGTCGCTGGCGACCCACAAGACGGATCGCAACGATGCCCGCGGTCTGGCGCAGCTTGCTCGCACCGGATTCTTCAAGCCGGTGCACGTGAAGTCGCTGCCGGCGCATGCCATTCGTGCGCTGATCATCGCCCGCAAGAAGCTGGTCGGCCAGCGGGTCATGCTGGAGAACCAGATCCGTGGTCTCGCCGTGGTGTTCGGTGTCCGCCTGCCGCGGGCGCTTAGCCCGGCCTT
>NZ_NWTH01000014.1:0-17333 GCF_002531555.1 Sinorhizobium sp. BJ1 | reverse complement strand
ATCGACGTCTTTCAGTATACTGACCGCCACCGAGTATGTTGAGTGGAGGTGGACAACCGCCTTGCCGTGCTGCCGCGCGCAATACATGCAGCGGTGAAGGAAGGCCTCTTTGGTGGGCTTGTCTCCGCCGAGGTGAACGCCCTCCGCGGAGAAGAGCGAAAGTCGTTCAGGCACGAGGCTCCCGAGCGAAGCATTCGTGGGCGTCATCAACATCCGTCCATCCGACATCTTCACGCTAATGTCGCCAGTCGAACCGAATGTCAGGCCGCGGTCGAAAATCGATTTTCCGGCCCGCACGATGTCGTCGCGGGTCCTGGTTTCCTCGGACAGTGCAGCCATCAGAGTTTGTCCCAGGCTTGGACGAAGAAGTCGGGAGCGCCGAAGTTCCCTGACTTCAGCGCAAGCGAAATTCGGCCTGCCGCCGTCGGTGAGCTGACCCAGGGCACTCCGGGTGCGATCTCGTTTCCAATGTCCAGTTGGTTGATCCCCAGAGATTTCACGACGGCACCCGACGTTTCGCCACCCGCGACGATCAACTCGGAGACGCCCCTGTCGACGAGTTCCTTGGCGATCCTGGACAGTGCACCTTCGACCATGGTCCCTGCCTCAGCCACTCCGAATTTCACCTGGTTCGCCTTCACCTGGTCGGGCGTAGCCGTGGCGTAGAATAGGAGGGGCTTTTGTCCAAGTCGGCCCTTGGCCCAATCGAGCGCTTCCTTGACGACGTCTTGGCCTGTGGCGAGTTGCTCGGCGTCAATGCGAAAGCCCTCATGGTCCTGCAGCATCTTTTCCACCTGGCCATTGGTCGCGGTAGAGCAGCTTCCGGAGATCACGGCGCGGGAGCCTCCCGGGAGGGTTGAGGGTTCCGGCTCCCGCGCCGCCGCCGCACCGCCTTCGAATATCGTCCTCGCAAGTCCATATGCGAGACCGGAAGCGCCTGTGAGGAGGGGCGCGTCGTCGAACGCGGCGGCGATAACCTCAAGGTCGGCATCGTCCATGGCGTCGAGGACCGCGACCCCGTATCCGTTCGCGCGCGCCTTCGACACCCAAGCACGCACCGCGCCGACGCCTTGCTTGACCGTCTCGTGATAACACCCCGCGACTTTGTGCGAGGTCTGCGGCGCGAGAACCCGCACCAGGTTCGAATCCGTCATCGGAGTGAGCGGATGGTTCTTCATGCCGGATTCGCTGAGCGGGATGTCGCCGACGAAGAGGTTGCTCTTGTAAATGGTGCGGGCGTTCGCCGGGAAGGCCGGGCAAGCGGTCGTGAAGTCGCCTCCCAGCTCAGCGAGCATCGCGTCCAATACCGGACCGATGTTGCCCCGCTCGGTGGAGTCGAATGTGGAGCAGTATTTGAAGTAGAACTTCGCCGCTCCCCGATGTTGAAGCCAGCGCAAGGCCGCGAGGGATTGCGCGACGGCGTCGGAAGGATCGATTGTCCTCGTCTTGAGAGCCACCACGATCGCGTCGGCATCGACTTCAAGTCCCTCATCGGGAACGTCGATTAGCACCGTGGTCTTCATTCCGCTCTTGGCGAAAATGCCCGCGACGTCGGTCGCTCCGGTAAAGTCGTCCGCCACGCAGCCGATCAGCAGCTTCCGATCGTTCTCCATCCCATCACCTCATGATGAACGGGTTGGCGACACTCTCGGCTGTGGAGATCATGACGCTCTTGGTCTGCAGGTAGTTCTGAATGGACGCCATGCCGTTCTCCCGGCCGATGCCCGAGTGTTTGTAGCCACCGAGCGGTGACATGTAGCTGATGGTCCGGTAGGTGTTGACCCAAACCGTGCCCGCCTGGATGGCAGCCGAGACCCGCAGCATGCGACGCATGTCCTGAGTCCAAAATCCGGCGGCCAAACCGTAATTCGTGTCGTTCGCGATATGGATCGCCTCTTCCTCGGTGTCGAACGGAATGACGGCGAGGACAGGACCGAAGACTTCCTCCTGCGCGATACGCATAGAATTCCGGACGCCGGCGAAAATAGTGGGCTCCACGAACCAGCCATTGCCGAGCTCGGGATTGGACGGGCGTCCGCCGCCGAGGAGGCACTCCGCGCCTTCGCCCTTGGCGATGTCGATGTAGCCCAGGATTTTCTCGAGTTGGGGGGGCGTCGTAACCGGACCGACCTGCGTCGAGGTCGAGAGCGGATCTCCCATCCGGGCCGTCTTAGCGAGCGCTATGACTTTCTCCAGAACTTGATCATGGATTTTGCTTTCGACGAGGAGGCGCGAGCCCGCGATGCAGGTCTGGCCCGTGGCGGCGAAGATGCCCGAAATGACGCCGTTGACGGCATTGTCTATCTCGGCGTCCGCGAAGACGATGTGCGGGCTCTTTCCGCCCAACTCGAGCGTGACCTTCTTGAAGTTCCGGGCGGCCAACTCTCCGATCTTGCGCCCCGTGCCTTCGCTTCCGGTGAACGCGATCTTCGCGACGTGTTTATGGGTCGTCAGCGTCTCGCCCACGTCGGCCCCAAAGCCCGTGACGACATTGAAGACGCCCGGGGGGAACCCGGCCTGCTCAACGAGCTTGGCAAATTCCAGCGTCGAGGCCGATGTGAACTCCGAGGGCTTCGCGACGAAGGTGTTTCCCGCCGCGAGAGCGGGAGCCAACTTGTAGGAGAGAAGCAGGAGAGGGGAGTTCCAGGGCGTGATGCCGACACAGACGCCCAGCGGCTCGTTGCGGGTGTAGTTGAAGGTCTCGGGCTTGTCGATAGGGATGATCGCGCCCTCGATCTTGTCCGCCAAGCCGCCGAAGTAATAGTACCACTGCGGGATATACTTGAGCTGGAACAGCATCTCGTTGATGAGTTTGCCGTTGTCCGTCACCTCGATGCGGGCGAGGCGCTCGGCGTTCTCCGCGACCAGGTCGCCCAGTCGGCGGAGGAGGTGGCCACGGTCGCTCGCGGTGAGCTTGGGCCAAGTCCCGCTGGTGAAAGCCTTATGCGCCGCCTCGACCGCCCGTTCAGCGTCTTCCTTCGTTCCCTTTGGTATGGTTGCCCAGACGTCGCCATTGTAGGGATTGCGGGTCTCGAACGTCTCGCCGAGCGCCGCGTCGGCCCATTGGCCGTCGATCAACATCTTGTAGGTTAGCATTTCCGTTTTCCTTCTAGCAGCCGAGCCGGCGCGCCAGGTCTTCGAGGTCGTCGGCGACGTAGTCCCAATCTTGCTCCGGCTTGAGGTCCGTGATCTGACCCGGACCGTATTCGTTGGGGCGGGCGATGAAGGC
The DNA here is from genome assembly GCF_002531555.1 of Sinorhizobium sp. BJ1. Taxonomy (NCBI): domain Bacteria; kingdom Pseudomonadati; phylum Pseudomonadota; class Alphaproteobacteria; order Hyphomicrobiales; family Rhizobiaceae; genus Sinorhizobium; species Sinorhizobium sp. BJ1. The sequence continues at coordinate 14,104 of NZ_NWTH01000014.1, read as the reverse complement.
GGTTCTGAGGCCAAGCGCGCGCGCGGCCGCGAGGTCGTAATTGTGGGCGGCGCACATCATCACCGCGGACGGTTCGAGGTAGAGCAGTTTGCAAACCCCGAGATAGGTTTCGGGGTCGGGCTTGTAGTGTTGGAAAAGCTCGCACGAGAACACGTTGTCCCACGGGAGGTCCGCATGCTTGGCCATGTTCACCAGGATCGCGACGTTCGCGTTCGACAGCGGGCCGATGATGAACTTCGTCTTGAGGCGGTGAAGACCACGAGAAGCGTCCGGCCAGCCGTTCAGCCGGTGCCAGACCTTGTTGATGTGCATCATCCGCGCCTCGTCGAGAAGCGGCAGGCCCATCTCCTCGAACACAGACTTCAACGCGTCGAAGTGTAGCTCGTCGAGGTTCGTCCAAGGCAGCTCTCCCGAGCGGACCCGGGATTTCTGCGGATTATAGCGGTCGCGCCAACGGTCGACCACATCGGCCCAGTCGACGTTCAGACCTTGCTCCACGCCCCAGGACGTGAGGTCCGAAATGATAGAGCCACGCCAGTCAACGACCGTGCCGAACGTGTCGAAGACGATCGCTTTGATACGGTCCGCCATCAATGGCCCCCGCTCGCTGCCGCGATGCGCTCAAAGGTCTGAACCTTCTTCTCAAGCACCCATGGTTGGCTGGCTTCGTTGAAGCTAAGAAAGTGCGCCGACTTGAGATGGAAGTCGAAATCCGCGCGGCTCCCGTAAACCTCGTACAGATGGATGCGTTCGTGCTGTTCGGAGTCCTGGCAGACGTCGAACACTGAGCAGCCAGGCTCGTCGCGCAGGGACGTTGCGGCATTCTCCATCATCGCTTCGCGGAATTGATTCAGGAAATCGCCGCGGACGAGGAATTCCACCACGACGACATAGCCATCGGTCTGCGGGCGGGTCATGCGACCTCCTTTCGGGCCGCGGAGAGCGAGGAGATGACCGAGCGGGTCATCTCGGCGCAGTTCGCGTTGCCGCCGTACTCCATGGGGATGGCCAGCTTGGTCGAGAGCGTGTGCTCCACCGCGCCTTCCATGAGGCGAGCAGCGTCCGCGAGTGTCGGTTGGCCGAACTTCGCCGCCAGCCAATCGAGCATCATCGCAGCCGAAAGGAACATGGCGCTGGGATTCGCGCAGCCCTTACCAGCAATGTCCGGTGCCGTGCCATGCGCGGGCTGGAACAGCCCGTGTTTGTCACCGATGTCGGCCGAAGGAGCCATGCCCATGCCGCCGATCAGTCCCGCGGCGAGATCGGAGAGGATGTCGCCGAACATGTTCTCGGTTACGAGTACATCGAAGGTCCAGGGCTTCTTGACCATGTTGAGGGCCAGGGCGTCGACATAGGCATGATCCTTTGTGAGATCTGCATGGCGGTCGGCCACTTCGTCGAACACCTTGCGGAAGAAAGCCATCGACTGGAAGACGTTCGCCTTGTCGACGCAGGTGACGTTGCCCGGCTTGCCGCGGCGCTTGCGCTGCCGCGCGATATCGAAGGCGAACTCGGTCACGCGCTCCGTTCCCGACCGCGTGATCTGCATGGTGTCGTAGGCTTCTTCGTCGTTCCGGATTTCCCCCCGCCCGCGGGCGTAGAACAACCCTTCGGTCTGCTCGCGCACCAATACGAAGTCGATCTGCTCGGCCCGGGGATCGGTCAGGACCCGAGGCAATCCCGGAAACCAGCGGATTGGCCGAACGCCGGCGAAGAGACCAAGCTCCATGCGCAGGTCGAGCTGCGGAATGATTTCCGTGCCATCGGGGAAGCGGATGTCGGGCCAGCCCATCGCCCCGAACAGAATCGCTTCTGACTTTCGGCAGGCCTCGAGCGTCGAGGCGGGAAGGGCTTCGCCGCTTTCGGCATAGTACTGCGCACCCGCGTTGTGGGTTTCGAACGCGAGGTCGGGAGCGCCCGCCATTGTCGTGGCGGCGTTCACGAGCTCCAGGCATGCGGGCATGACTTCCCTGCCGATCCCGTCGCCCGGAAGCACGGCGATCGTGAGCGTGTCATTTTTCATAGTCATTTTTTGATCCAATCAGAGATGGTTGAGGCCGAGGCGCTCGAGCAGCTTCAAGAGCTCGCGGCCGGCGCGCTGTCTGTGCTCGCGATGTATGGTGCCCGCCTTCTCGACGTCGCCCGCCCGGATGGCCTTGACGAGCTCGGCGTGGTCGCGCGTGGAGTTCACGGGTTTCGGCCGCATCTTGAGGGTCAGCATCCGGACGCGATGGGCGCGATCGATGAAGTTGAGCACCACCGACTTGAGCATCTTGTTGCCGCTGAGCTCCAGCAGTTGCTCGTGGAACCGGGCGTCCGCTTGCGCCCACCTGTCGAGATCGTCGCGTTCGAGCGCCTTGTCCATGTCGGCCGTCGCGCGCTCCAAGCCCTTGAGCTGTTCCTCGGTCAGGTGGCGCGCCGCCGCCAGCTCGGCCGCGGTGCTTTCGAGCGATGTCAGGATGTCGTAAATTTCCTTCATGTCCGACGGCGAGACGGGCAGGACACGCATGCCGTGCCGGGGGACGACGGAGACCAGGCCGTCCTGCTGGAGGCGCATCAAAGCCTCCCTGACCGGGGTGCGGCTCATTCCCAAGATGGACGCCACCTCCTGCTCGGTCGCCTGGTACCCCGGCGGCCATTTGTTATCCAGGATCAGCTGACGGATTTTCAGATGGGCCGTAGCAGTCATCGTCTTGGCAGCGACCTCGTCCTTGATCTCTGCGCTCACTTCAATCGCCTTCTCAGCGGCCATTTCGTCCACCTCAGTACCGCATCGAGCTGACGTACCGACGCCAGCCGTGCTCCGGTTTGTAACCCAGCACAGATTTTGCCTTTTCAATAGAGAGCAACGTGTCGTTCGGGCCGATCTCCCGCTTGAATGGCACGCCGGGATAGAAGCGTTCGATGAGGGTCTTGTTGGGAGTGGTCATCACGCCGTCTTCGTTGGCGATGATGAACACCTCCGCCCCCTTGCCGTCCCATTCCAGCGATTTGCGGATCGCCTGTGCGCCGTCGCGCGAGTCGATGTAGGTCCACAGATTGAAGCGGCGGCTGCCGGGATCGTTCTCGAAATCAGGGAAGGTCGCATACTCGCTTTCGTCCATCACGTTCGAGAAGCGCAGGCAGACGATCTTAAGGTCCTTGTCCCAACGGCAGTATTGCTTCGCCATCTCCTCACCGAGGTGTTTCGAGAGCGAGTATGAGGTCTCGGGGCGGGGCTCGTATTCCTCGTCGGCGGGGAAATAATCCGGCTTGATGGTGTATGGGATGCCAAGCAGGGTCTCGCTAGAGGCCCAGACCACGTTCTTGATGCCGAGAAGTCTGCACGACTCGAAGACGTTGTAGGTCGACATTGTGTTGATCCGGAAGACGTCCGCCGGCGGCACCCGGCCAGGCATCGGGATCGCCGCGAGATGCACCACGGCTTCGGTCTTACGGTTGTGATCCCAATCGTAGCCAGTGATCGCTTCAAGCGTCGCCTTCATATCCTCGAAATCGACTTTCACGAACGGGCAGAGGGCGTCCGTAGGCTCGACGGTATCGGCATTGATGACGTCATGTCCGTTTTCGAGAAGGTCCTTTATCGTAGCGCGCCCCAACTTGCCGCTTCCTCCAGTGACCAGAACTCTCATGTGCATTCTCCTTGCAAATCGCTTTAAATCTCAGCGTCCGCGCCCGATGGCGACGGCGAGTATGATGAGCATCCCGCGGGCTATCAGCTGCTGGCTGTATTCCAGGCCGCCGAGGATGAGTCCGTTGTTGATGATCCCGATGAGGAGCGCTCCCACGATCGAGCCGACGACCGTCCCCCGTCCTCCGAAGAGGCTGGTGCCGCCCAGCACGACGGCCGCGATCACCGAGAGCTCATCGCCTTCGCCGAGCTGGAAGCGGCCGGACTGCAGTCGGCCAGCGTAGAGCATCCCCGCGATGGCCGCAGCCACGCCCGTGATCATCAGCACCTGGAACTTCACGCGCCTCACATTGACGCCGCTGTAAAGTGCGGCGACCGGATTGCCGCCCGCGGCCATGACCTTGCGGCCGAACGGCGTCTTTCGGATGGCGAGATGCGCGATGGTGCCGATCACCACGACCCAGACCACGAGCACGGGAATTGGCCCGATGTTGCCGGAACCGAAGGCGTAGATGAACGTCTCGTCGATGACGGGGACCGGCGACGTGCCGCTCACCCACATCCCAACGCCTCTGGCGATGCCCATCATGCCGAGCGTGACCAGGAACGACGGGATGTTGAGGTATGCCGTTAGCGCGCCATTGATCGCTCCGACCAATAGGCCGAGGCAAACTCCCGCGACGATGCCGAACACCAGGCCGTACTGCATCAGCACCATGCCCGATACGACCGAGGTCAGACCCGCGATCGCGCCGACAGAAAGATCGATTTCCCCCGCGGAGAGCACGAATGACATCGCCATGGCCATGATGGCGATGATGGCCGTCTGACGTAGCACGTTCAGCAGATTGTTCGGGGACAGGAAACCCCGGTCGTGCAGGAGGATGGCGAAAACAATGAAGATTGCGACGAAGCCTATGTAGACCACGTAGTCGCGCCAGTTGCCGTACCAGGGCTTGGAAGAGGTGGCCATGGGCGGCTCCGCTTTCACGATAGTTGTTTCAATGGACATTTTGACTTGCCTTCTGGATAGCGACCTGCAGACCCAGTTCCACGCGGATCATCCTGGACTGCGTTTCGTCGCCTTCCGTGGTTGCCCAGGCGTCGATTTCCGATCTGCTGATCTCGCGCGCGAGGCGGCCGTTGCTGAGCACGAGAATCCGGTCGGTGGTTGCCAACAATTCGGCAGGTTCGGACGAGATCACAATGACGGATTTTCCGCTGCTGGCGATGCTTCTGATCAGCTCCACGATTTCAGCCTTGGAGCCGATGTCGACACCCGCCGTCGGTTCGTCGAGAATGACGACGGACGGATCGGTCGCCAGCCACTTCGCGATGACGATTTTCTGTTGGTTTCCGCCGGAGAGGTTGCGAACCTTGTTGTCGGCGTTCGGCGTCTTGATCCGCAGGCGCGAGATCAGCTCTGACGTGAGGTCGCGCTCTTTCCGACGATTAAGGAAAGGGCCGTTGGCGAGTTGGGCCAGCTGGGGAAGGCCCAGGTTGTGGCCGACCGTGTGTTCGACGACGAGCCCCTGGTCATGCCGGCTTTCCGGAACGAGCACGATCCCGGCTTCGATGGCTTCGGCGGGCGAGCGGAATTCTAGCTGCTTGCCCTCAAGTTCGACTGAGCCCCCGGTCTTGGAGTCGACGCCGAAGAGGACCCGCGCCAGTTCGGTCCGGCCCGCACCCATGAGCCCGGCGATGCCCAGCACTTCACCCCGGTAGAGGTCGAAGGAGACCTCGTTGGGCTTTCCGTGTTTGCCTGAGAGGGAGCGCACTTTGAGCGCAGGGTCGGTGGCGCGGTTGATCTCGTGGGGCCTGTACTCGAACCCGGTCACGCGCTTGCCGACCATGTTCTGCACGATGGTGTCTAGCGTGAAATCCCCGATGATGCCCGATGTGACGTTCTGGCCGTCCCGCAGGATCGTGATCTCGTCAGCGATCGTCATGATCTCGGTCATGCGATGGGAGACATACACGATCGCCGTCCCGTCGGCGGTCAGTTTCCGCAGCATCTTGAAGAGGATTTCGACCTCTTGCGCGCTGAGGGCCGATGTCGGTTCGTCTAGTATGAGCACGCGCGCCTTCTGGGAGATCGCCTTTGCGATCTCGGTAAGTTGCGCTTGGCCAGGGCTCAGTTCCGAGACGCGCGTCCTCGGATCGACGTTCAGGTTCAGTTCGCCGATGATCTTGGCCGCGTCCTCGACTTCCCGCCGCTCATCGACTAACAGGGACATGCGGCGGGGTTCGCGGTTCAGGAAGATGTTCTGCGCGATCGTCAGCGTGGGGATGAGGCTCAGGTCCTGGAAGATCATCCCGATTCCAAGCCTGCGGGAGTTCTCCGGGGAGACTGCCGTCAGATGCTCGCCGAAGACCTCGATCGAACCTTCCGTGGGCATTACCACCCCCTGCAAGATTTTGAGCAGCGTGGATTTGCCCGCGCCATTTTCGCCAATCAGGGCGTGGATCGTGCCAGGGCGGATCGTCAGGCTCACGCCCTTGAGTGCGTGGACGCCGCCGTAGGATTTCTTGATGTCGGTCATCTTCACCGCGGCGACATCTCGCGGGGCCGTTGTCGGCGCGTCCATGGGCTGTGTCATTGCGTTGCCTCCAAAGTGGACGGCCGAACGGCCGCCCACTTCTTTCGGATCAGTTCATCGCCTTCACGAGGATGTCCGGAGCCTGGTCGCCGTTCGACTGCGGCCAAGCTTCGATGAGGTTTTCGCGCGTGACGGCGAGGGCCGGGAGGACGACGTAGGGAGGGGCTTGCTTCCCAAGCAGGGCGTAGCCCGCCAGGATGCCCTCCGCGTAGCCCGCGCCGAACGGCCGCTGCGAGCCCGTGCCTTTGACGTAGCCGTTCTTGGCCATGTCGAGGGAGATGTTGACACCGAGGTCGCAGGTGGTGATCACGAGATCCGTGGATGCTCCGGCCGCGCGCGCCGCGGCGAGCACGCCCTCGGTCGGAACGTCCCAGACAGCCCAGAGGCCGTTGAGGGTGGGATTGCCCGTCAGCATCGCGGAGGCGATGCGCTCGGATTCGCCAGCGAAGTCGGGCCCGCCGACGCCGCTTTCGTCCACCACCTTGATGTCGGGGAACGCGGCGATTGCCTCCTTGAAGCCCACCACGCGCTCTTTGGTCGCGAACAGGTCGGAAGCGTGCGGGATGAGAGCGATCTCACCCTTGCCGTTGAGGGCTTTGGCCATGAGGAGCGCCGCGACCTTGCCCATGCCCCGGTTGTCGGAGGACACGAGACTCACATAGTCGGCACCCGGCTTCATTCCGGCGGCCGCCTGGTCGAGGAACACTATCTTGACGCCCGCGGCGGCGGCTTTCTGGTAGGCCGCGGCCGTCGCAGACTGCTCCGCAGGGACAGAGATGATGATGTCGGGTTTGAGCGCCATCACGCTCTCGATGTCGGCCACCTGCTGTTCGGCCTTGTAGCCGGCGTCGGTGGTCGCGATGATCTTGATGCCGAGTTCGTCGAGAGCCTTCTTCTGGCCCGCCATCTGGGCTTTGGCCCAATCCGACGCCGTATAGTGCATGACGATCGCGGCCGTCGCGCTCTTGGCCTTGATCTGCTCGATCTCTTCGGGCGTCAGCTTGAGGTCGCTGGCGAGGACCGCCTTCTCGCCGTTCGGGCCATCCGCGGGACTATTCTCGATTTCCTTGATCTGCTGGGTGACGTCGATCGCGTGGGCCTTCGGCGCGAAAGGCACGCTCAGCGTGACAGCGGCGACCATCATGAGACTGCGAATTGATGTTGAAATTTCAATGCTCATATCAATCCTCCCGAAATCGAATTGCGTGATATTGCATTCGATAATGAATACGTTAATGTATTGATTGGCGATGTCAACAGAATTTGTAGGGCGTTTTGGCGGGGTGAGTGAACGCCGGTCGTCGTTCAACCGGAGGGGAATTCAACAATGCTCGCTCTTTTTACGGCTAGGTAGGCGGGATAGCGGCGAACGAGGGTGTGAAGCCATGGAGCGAGATTTCAGCGAAGTGAAACTGTTGGGCTTCGACGTGTTCGGCACAGTGGTCGACTGGAGGTCCGGTGTCGCGCGGGCGGTCGCTCCTTTTCTCGAGGCCCGCCACATCGCAATTCCTCCGGCGGAATTCGCCGACCGATGGCGAGCGCTTTACGAGCCAGCAATGGAATCGGTGAGGTCGGGAAAGCGGCCTTGGGTGCCTTTGAACGAGTTGAACCTCGAGAACCTCGTGGCGGCCCTCGCGGAGGTCGGGCTCGACGTCGCGGCTCTCCCCATGGAGGAACTTGAAGAAATCAACAAGGCTTGGGAGCGGCTCGATCCCTGGCCCGATTCGATCGAGGGTCTGACGAGACTGAAGTCGAAATACAAACTGGCCCCGATCTCCAATGGCGACATCGGCGGCATGACAAACCTGGCCCGGTTCGCCGGGCTGCCGTGGGACATGATTCTCGGGGCTGAGGTGACGCGGACCTACAAGCCCCATCTCGCGACTTACATCGGCTCGGCACGCAAAGTGGGTCTCGAGCCGGGGCAGGTGGCGATGGTGGCGGCCCACAACTACGACCTCGCCGCCGCCCGGCGTGCGGGGCTCAAGACAGTCTTCATCACGCGGACTACGGAACACGGACCGGGTCAGAAAACCGACTTGCAGGCGGATAGTGACTGGCATGTTGTCGGCAATGACCTCGTCGCGGTCGCCCGGGCCCTCGGCTGCTGACCGAACAACGCAGTAACGAAAGGATCATTGATGAACGATACAGCCAACAAGATCATCGCCGCCGGACGGGTCGCCGTCATAACGGGTGCGGCCAAGGGACTCGGGGCCGCGATGGCCCGTCGGGTCGCCGCGGAGGGGATGCGCTTGGCGCTCTTCGACAACGACGAAGACGCCTTGAAGGCCTTCGCGTCAACCTTGACAGTCGATCACGTGGTCGTCGTAGGCGACGTTTCGAACGCCTCGGACCTGCAGCGGCTCAGGGATGAGAAACGCTAACGCGGTGGGTCGCGATCAGAGCGCCGAACGACAAGGTTCCCGTAAAAGGAACAGCGGCGTTCCGGCGGATACGGATTATATCTTCAGTCGAAACATGGGTAGCATGGCCAATCTCGCAGGTAAGCGCATTCTATTGGTAGGCATCGGTACGATTGGCGGTTAACCTCGACATTTTTGCCCAGACCTCCGATGGCGGCAAGGACGACTCTGTTCCCGTCGTCGCCATTGGCTTCGCGGTATGCAGTCCATTGCCGGACCCATTGGTTGGCATGCTGTGTAGGGTAGGTGCCGAACTTCGCTTCTACGATCATCCGCATGGATATTGCGGGGTCTCCGAGCTTGAAGTCCAGAAAGACGTCCGGTTCGACCGTGCCGTTTGTTTCCGCGCTATCGTCCCAGACCGGCCAGAAGGTGATGTCTGACAACTCGGCCACGCGGAAATCAGGCAGTCCGGAACCAAAGGTCCGTCGCAGAATCCGCCACAAGACGGCGCCTTCGAGGTAGGCGAGGCGACCGAATACCGACGCGGTCAGCAGGTCCTCCGACATGCGAAAAGCCGCCAGCCAGCTGACCTGCCCATCGTTAGACTGAAGCCGTCCGGCCTTTCTGCCGGCAACCGCGTGTAGCATGAATCCTCCCGAACGGATCATTCCTAAGAGTTGCCAGCCTGATGCTAGCTTGGTGTCTGCTTGCAAGCAGGACAGCGGTACCCGATCGGTCGGGTTCGTGGCTGCAAATCAGCAGCCCGAAACGGGTTGCCGAAGCCCCGAGTTGGATTACGCATCAATCTTCTAAGGAAGCGTGAAGATCGCCCGCGTTTCACCGGGATCGGGCAAGAAACTCGACCTGCAAGTCTTCCTGTTTCGATCGTACCGACGCGCCTTGCTAACGTAGGGAAAATTCGCGCTTTTCGATCCTGGGAAATTTGGGCCTTCCTTTTGCGGAAGCTGCAGCTTGCCGTGGGCAATTTGAGACTACTTTTTACAGATGAGCTTGTTCGTTGCAATACTAGGTCAATCAGTTCCATAAGACAGATTACGCGATTTTCGCTTGTAGCCGCAAAGTTAAAGTGTCCTGATCCTGCAAAGTAAGAATGTCACTCTCCCCGCGTTTTGATGACGTGGGAGATTGCGGATGGGATTGATTGCGATGAGCGAGCGCGATCTGCAGCGGATTGAGGTTCTGTCGAAGGTGGTCGACGGACGCACGACGATCGTTTCGGCGGCCAACATCCTGGCGCTGAGCACGCGTCAAGTGCGTCGGCTGCTGGATGTCTTCGAGCAGCACGGCGCCGTGGCGATCCGGCACAAGGCGCGCGGCCGACCGTCGAACAACCGGATTTGCGACGGTGTGCGCGACTATGCCGTGGCGATCGTGCGCGAGCGCTATGCGGATTTCGGTCCGACGCTTGCGGCCGAGAAGCTCGCCGAAGAGCATGGGCTGATGGTGTCGCGCGAGACCTTGCGCAAATGGATGACTGAGGCCGGCGTGTGGCTGTCACGCCAGCAGCGGCGCAGCTTCCATCAGCCGCGGCTGCGCCGAGAAGCCTTCGGCGAGCTGGTGCAGATCGACGGTTCCGAGCATCGCTGGTTTGAGGATCGGGCGCCGCCCTGTTCGCTTCTGGTGTTCATCGACGATGCGACCGGTAAGCTGATGCAATTGCGCTTCGTGCGCTCGGAAAGTGCGTTTACGTATTTCGAGGCGCTGGAGCTTTATCTGAAGGAGCATGGAGCGCCGATCGCGTTTTATTCCGACAAGCACTCGGTGTTCCGGGTGGCGAAGAAGGATGCCAAGGGCGGTCAGGGCATGACCCAGTTCGGCCGGGCAATATCTGAGCTAAATATCGAGATTCTTTGCGCAAATTCCAGTCAGGCGAAGGGCCGCGTCGAGCGGATGAACCGGACGCTGCAGGACCGTCTGGTGAAGGAACTACGGCTGGCAGGGATCTCCGACATGGAAGCGGGCAACGCCTTCCTGCCCGGTTTTATCGCGCGCCATAATGCGCGCTTTGCCCGCGCCCCTGTCCGGCCGGACGATTTGCATCGGCCGCTGAACATCATGTCCGACCGGCTCAAGGAGATTCTCTGCAAGCGCGAGCAGCGCTATGTCGGCGCGCAGTTGACGTTCTCCTACGAGCGCAAGCGCATCATGCTCGAGGAGAACGAGGTGACGCGTGGGCTGGTCGGTCGCTATGTTGAGACCTACGCTTTTGCGGATGGCCGGCTCGACGTGCGCTGGAAGGGGCATTCCCTGCCCTACCGGGTGTTCGACAAGGACCAGCGGGTGACGCATGCGGCGATCACCGAGAACAAGCGGCTTTCCGATGTGCTGGCCTACATCAAGGAGCGGCAGGAGCAACTGCCGCCGCCGAAGGTCAAGACCAACAGCGAGAAGAATGGCTATACGCCGCGAGGCCGCAAGCCGGGCAAGCGGGCGGATTTTATGAACGATCCCGCGGTCATTGCTCGGCGGCGGCAGGCCCTCTCCCACCTCGATGCCGCGGAATGATCTATTGATCTGACTGTCAAAGCTAAAGCCGAAGCGTGCCCCTCACACCCGCCCCCTCCCTTCCCTTGCAACCCGGCCCAGCCGGTCCGGTCGGGGGCTTGCCGCAGCGCAAGCGGAGATGTCGGCTGTCGTGTTTCTAAATGGCTGAAGACGTATCCAAAGTGACATTTTAACTTTGCGCAACGGCGGACATTTCAACCTGGCCGCCACATCGCTTGTAGCGGCAGTTTAGAGATGCGACACATCAGCCAGTTAGAGATGCGACAGTCGTCGCCTCTTGGGATGCTGGTCAAACGTCAACGTTTGGAAGGAAGACTGGCGACGTGAAGCGTGGTTGAGACCATGAGCGTTCGGAGTCGTCATGTCTTGTTTGATCACCATGTCGCAGAAGGAATTGCATCGTCTTGAACTCATCCAGCGGATTCGCGGGCGCAGCCTGACCGTCGTCGAGGCGGCCGCCTTGCTTCGTCTCAGCCGCAGTCAGGTCCACCGGCTGTTGCAAGCCTATGACCTGGCCGGCGCCGACGGTCTCGTCTCGAAGAAGCGCGGCCGGCCGAGCAACCGGCGTTACAGCGAGGACTTCCGCAACCTGGTGCTCGACCTGGTGCGTGAGCATTACGCGGATTTCGGACCAACGTTGGCGGCGGAGAAGCTGCTCGAACGCCACCGGATAGCGGTCAGCAAGGAGACGCTGCGTCAGTGGATGATCGAAGCCGGCCTCTGGGTGTCGCGACGCGAGCGCAAGAAGCGGGTCTTCCAGCCGCGCGGCCGGCGCGATTGTTTCGGCGAACTGGTTCAGATCGACGGCTCGCTTCATTGGTGGTTGTCTTCTCTATTCGGCGTGGTGAGGTCAAGCACCTTCTGACTACCCGTACCTATGGTGATAGATGTCTTCGCAGTATCGCGCTTCTCTCCGGGCTCGGCCTGTGTGGCCCTCCCATGATGGGACCAGAAGAATGGGGCGGAACAATCTAATCGGCGACCTGATCGCGATGAGCGACCGCAACAGACAACCACGCGAACTTACCCCATCCATCGTCCTGCAAAGGACATCTTTCCACCGGCGGCGGAATCTTCTTGTCTCCTCTGATTCTCGTTACCCTGGTTGCCAATTACGCAGCAACAGGCAAGCCCTCCCGTGTCCAGCAGAATTCGGTTCCGTCACTCCACATGCGATGCATGATCACCGCAAGCCGTCGGGCCAAGGCTACAACCGCCTTTTGCCTGCCGCGGCGTTTGGCGATATTCATCGCCCAGGCTTTTAGCCACGACCATTTCTTAACATTTGCCAGCAGGACTTGCGCTGATTCGTAAAGCAGGGATCGCATCATCGCGTCACCACAACAGGATACTCGCCCGACCCGTTTGCTTTCACCAGACTCGTTCAGTCTCGGCGTCAGGCCGAGCACAGAACCCACCGCTTTTGAATGTGCAAACCGCTCAGGAATATCGATGGTTGCCGTATAGGTGAGAGCGACGACGGGGCCGACACCGGGGATCGTCGTCAACCGGCGGCAGACTTCATCCTCACGGACCAAATCCAAGACCTTCTTGTGCAGCTTGGTGAACTCTTCGCGCAGCAATTTGCGGGCAGTCAACAAAGGCTGCATGAATTCGCGAAGCTCAGGCCTGTCTTCGACGAGCTCATTGATCCGCTCCTCGAATTTAACCTTGCCGACCAATCCGACTTTGAGGCCAAAGTTGCGCAACAATCCGCGAACGTCATTCTCGATGGCGATGGCTTTTTCCTGCAAGAGTTTGCGCGCGGTCAGCAATGCCCGGTGCTTCTGGCTCGTCAGCGTCTTCACATGCACAGGCCGATAGAGATTGACGCGCATCATCTGGGCGATTCCACGCGCATCGTTGCGGTCCGTCTTATTCGGTTGAGCTTTCAAAAATGCCTTGGCATGCCTGGTCTCAATGCAGATCACGGGCAATCCTGCCTTCGCAAGTCCTTCATAAAGCCATTGTGACAGTGGTCCGGCTTCAAGACCGATCCGCTCAATCTGCCACTTCGGATCCTTGATCACCAAGATCAAATCATCCGGGTGAGTAGCAACCTTTGTCTCCCGGCAAATCTTGCCTGTCTCATCAACAATGCAAACCGCGGTCTCTTTCACCGATACATCCAGTGCACAATAGTGTTTCATGTTGCGCTTCTTCCTTTGATGCTTCAGACTGTTGAAAGACATGACCTCGTTTTACCATCAGCCAGAAGCGCAGCACCACAATCCACAGGGGTCAACGATAAGGCGCAAAGCCGAATATCCCATCTAATCGCAGTCCATCCGTCAAGCTGGTTTGAGCATTCAGCGACCTTTCCGGCTTGCGGGACAGGCAAACCGGCTGAACTGATTGGCTGGATCCGCCCTCACCGTCCGTGTCCTTCGGAGCTATCCAGTGCTGGGAGCAGGGTTGTCTCCGCGGTCGACAAATGTCGCCGCACAATGGTTTTCGCAGGTGGGATCTTCCTGATGTTCGAGGCGCAGTCTCAACGAGCTGCAGCCACCAGAAGCGGAATGATCCTGCCCACGTCCGCAGCAGGGACGCTCAGCAGCCAAAGTTGGCGCGCTGAGGGACGAAGGCTGAACGTCTCCTATATGGTCGCGCCAGCCGATGCGTTGAACACTTCTCCCGTCTTGAGCATGCTGTGCATGATGACCGCGAGTTTCCGGGCGACGGCCACGGCGGCCCGTTTGAAGCCAAGTCGCTCGCGCAGCTTAAGTCCCCAACGCTTGAGACTGCTCTCCGTCCTGGCGCTGGTTCTCGTCAGAAGCACTGTCGCTGCTTCATAAAGCAGCCCACGTAAACGATTGTCACCCCTTCGCGAGATATGGCCGTCATAGTCGACCTCGCCTGACTGATAACGCCGGGTTGTCAGCCCAAGCCAGGCGCTCACCGAGCGCGACGTTCGAAAGTTTTCTGGATTTTCAATTGCTGTAACGTAGGACACCGTTGTGACCGCGCCGATTCCCGGA
>NZ_NWTH01000013.1:0-169313 GCF_002531555.1 Sinorhizobium sp. BJ1 | reverse complement strand
GATCACGTGGTCGTCGTAGGCGACGTTTCGAACGCCTCGGACCTGCAGCGGCTCAGGGATGACACGCGGGACCGCTTTGAAGACGTTGCGCTTCTGGTCAATAACGCGGGGATCACGAAGGGTGCAGGGCCGTGGGACGATCCGGCGCTCTGGAGGCGGCAGCTCGAAGTCAACTTTTTCGCCGTGGTCACCGCGCAGCATCTGTTCGTGCCGGGCATGATTGAGCAGACGCTTCCCTCGGCAGTCGTGAACCTTGGGTCGAAGGAAGGAATCACGACACCTCCTGGCAACGCGGCCTACTCGGTCAGCAAGGCGGGTATCAAAGTACTCACCGAGCAGCTGTCCCACGAGCTTCGCAAGGTGACGCTCGGCCGGGTCTCGGCGCACCTTCTGGTGCCTGGCTATACTTGGACTCCCATGAACTTCCCCGGTTCGGATTTCGCGCCCGGCAGCAAGCCCGACGAACCATGGACCGCCGAGCAAGTGATCGAGCTTTTCATCGAGCGCTTCCGAAACGGCGACTTCTACATCATCTGCCCGGACAACGCCGTGACCCCGGCCTTGGACGCCAAACGCATCCGTTGGGCGGCGGAAGACATGGTGCGCAACAGGCCCGCGCTCTCGCGCTGGCACCCCGACTACACGGACGAGTTCGCCCGCTGGCTGGCGGAGTGATTGAGGAACGACAAGGCGACGGTCACGAGCGTGCCCCAAGGGTCCGAGTGCTTCAATCGGCCCACGGCGCAAGTGGTATTGGTGTGGGTTCTAGTCAAACGGGACGTCGCGTCACGGTGACGAATTCAGATGAATTTTTCTCACCTATTTCGACAAATAATGCGTTTGAAATGTTGCGCGGAAGGTAAGATGTTTCATTGTGCCGAGGGTCGCTATGGAATTGCCCCGAGGCGAATGTAGAGTAAAGAGCACTACATCCAAGTATTGTTGTCGTGGACTGGCTTCCGCGAACGAGGAAGTATTGCCTATTGACATCATGGGAGGAGAAGTAGATGAGTGTGTCTGCCAACAAAGTTTCGCATCCTCAAAGTAGTTCTGTTCTGGCTGGGCTGGAGCCTGCCATCTTCTTCGGTTTCTTCGAAGAGCTGAGCGCGATCCCGCGAGGTTCCTACAACGAGAAGCAGGTCAGCGATCACATCGCAGCCTTCGCTCGCGCCAGGGGCCTCGAAGTCTACCAGGACGATATCTGGAACCTGCTCATCAAAAAACCCGGCACGCCTGGTTATGAAAACGCGCCGACCCTGATCCTCCACGGCCACACCGACATCGTCTGCGAGAGCGACGAGGGCGTCGAGCATGACTTCGTCAACGAGGGGATCAAGCTGCGCATCGACGGCGACTTCATCCACGGAACCGGCACGACGCTCGGCGCGGACAACACGGTCGGCGTCGCGCTCGCAATGTCGCTGCTCGCCTCCGATGACATCCCGCATCCGCCGCTCGAGGTCGTCCTGACGGTGCAGGAAGAAGTCGGGAAGGGAGGTGCCCAGCATTTCGATGGTTCCAAGCTGACTGGCAAGCGCCTGCTCGACATGAACTGGCACGATCCCAAGTCGCTGTTCGCCGGAT
The DNA here is from genome assembly GCF_002531555.1 of Sinorhizobium sp. BJ1. Taxonomy (NCBI): domain Bacteria; kingdom Pseudomonadati; phylum Pseudomonadota; class Alphaproteobacteria; order Hyphomicrobiales; family Rhizobiaceae; genus Sinorhizobium; species Sinorhizobium sp. BJ1. Next base: position 167,729 of record NZ_NWTH01000013.1, on the reverse strand, counting down.
GCGCGGGGGACATTTCCGCCAAATTCCAGATTCCGCTCAAGTGGACCGACCGCGCGGCCGGACAGAAGGCGGCGCTGCTCCGCATTTCCGGACTCAGCAGCGGTCACTCTGAGTTTGACATCCACCTCGAGCGCGGCAACGCGGTCGTGCTTCTCGGCCGTCTGCTCCGCTTGGCGTCGAAGGAAACCGACATCGGCGTAATCGGTGTGAACGGCGGCGTAAACCGCTACGTGATTCCCGGCGAAGCCGAAGCTGTGATCTCTTTCGATCCGTCGCGGTTCGACGCGTTGAAGACCGCCATCGAGAACGAAGGCAAGGCAATCGCCGCGGAGTACTCCGTGAGCGACCCGGGTCTGAAAGTCACCCTGAACGAAACCGACAGCGACGCCCGCTCGGTGTTCGCGCCGCCGGTCGCGAAGGCGATGGTCTCCGCTTTGAACCTTCTGCCGAACGGCGTGCAGAGCCGGAGTCTTGTCGTCGACAATCTGGTCGAGAGCTCGAACACCGTGGCGCTGATCTCTAACGATCAGGAACGCATCGAAATCGTGTCCACAGTGCCGAGCGCCGTCAGCTCACGTCGCTACAACATCGTCGACAAAATCCGAGAGCTCGCCGAAGTGGTCGGAAATGACGCGACCGTCGAGACTTTCGCCGATTGCCCGGAATGGCCCTACAATCCGAACTCGCGGATGCTGAATGCCGGCCGCGCCGCCTACGAAAAGGAATTCGGCGAACAGCCCCATGTGGAGGTCTCGCATTCGAGCCTCGAGCTCGGCCTCTTCCGCAAGAAGGTACCGGACATCGACATGCTGTCAATCGGACCGGAGGCCTTCGACGTCCACACCACGCGCGAGCGTTTGAACCACACCACCGTCGACTCCACTTGGCGTCTGCTCAAGGCGCTTCTCTCGGAACTCAGGACCTGAGGCTCTCCCGATGACCATACCTGCATACTTCGGCAACTTCCCGTTCCCGCCAGGGGAAAAGAAGCCGCACCACCTGACGGCGGATAAGTTCAAGATGTTCATCTATACGGGCAACAAGCCGTACTCGAGCGACTTGAACTACCTGCTGGCGAGCACGGACAAGATGACGACAGGCATCTATCAGCTCGCCCCGGGCAGCAACTTCGATCCCGCCGACATCCACGCCGGAGACGAGGTCTACTACGTCCTCGAGGGCGAGGTGCATCTTCTCAATCCGGAGACGGGCCATACCGAGCGAATGGGGCCTGGGGACTCGATCCTGATCCCCATGGGCGTCCCACACCGCGGATACAATTTCACGGACAAGGCAGCCGTGATCCTGTTCTGCATCGCGCCGCGCATCTGGGACGAGAAGGGACCGCCGACTGGATATTTCGGCGCGACGCGTCTCTTCAAATCCGAAAGGAGGGTCTCGGAATGAGTCTGGAGAAACTCGGCAAGTACCCCGTCGTCGGCGCTGAGGCGCGTTCCAAGGGCGACCTGGTGAAGGTTGCGAAGGAAGACCGTTTGCATCTGATCTTCGGCCAGGACCATCCGGTCCTCATGGAGCTCTGCGTCTCGAACGACTACATGCATGTCGGCGAGATCGTCATCCCCGTGGGCGGTGTCGGTCCAAGGGCGAGCGAGCCCAACAGTCACGATGGCGACGCTGTCTTCTACGTGTTGAAAGGCCCGGCAACTTTTTATGTCGCGGTCGGCGACGAGACGTTCCACATCCGGGACGGGGAGGTGTTCTTCCTGCCCGCGGGCGTCAGCTACCAGTGCCTGAACTACGGCTCCAGTCCCATCCGCATGGTCTTCACCATAGCGCCTGGCCTCTGAGCCCTCGATCAAACTTCGAAGAATTCCTCCTCGGGGCGATCCTGGGGACGGGAGGAGTGTGTCTTGTCACAACAAGGGAGGACCTCGTGACGACTTTCAAAAGACGTACATTGCTTTGCGCAGCGGTCGCGTTCGCCGCTTCTGTCGGCTTTCAGCCCGCATTCGCCGCCGAGCCTGACTACAACGCCGTGTTTCCCGGCATCCTGATGGACAAGGACATCAAGCCGACGGGGCAGGAGATGAAGCCCGTCAAGAAGGACAACCGTCCTCTCAAGCTCGGCTTCCTGCCCACCGCGATGGACACCTACTACCAGCGCGTTCTGGCCGGCGTGAAGGAGGAGATCGACAAGCGCGGCGGCGCAGAAGCGATCGAGCTCCTCGTCCAGGCACCGAGCAGCCAGTCTGCGACAGACGACCAGATCAGGGCCATGGAAGCCTGGATCAACGACGGCATCGACGCGATCGCGGTCGCTCTCTACAACGAAGGCGCTCTGTTGCCGTCGATCCGCCGCGCCACGGAAGCCGGCATTCCGGTGTTTCTGTTCAACTCCCCGGTCGCAGACAACCCGTACTACGTCAGCGACATCGGCTACGACCAGTCGGACGGCGGCCGCGCGCAGGCCCAGTGGCTCGTGGACACCTATGGCGACAAGGAAGTCAAAATAGGCATCCTCGAAGGCCTGCCAGGTCCGCACACCAGCCAGCGTATGAAGGGCTTCAACGAGATCATCTCGAAGCATCCGAACTTCAAGATCGTCGCTCAGCAGCCCGCCGGCTGGGTCCGCGCACAGGGTCTCTCAGTGACCGAGAACATGTTCACCGCCAACCCGGATACCGAAGTCCTCGTGGCGCTCTATGACGAGATGGCTCTCGGTGGGCTGCAGGCCCTCAAGGCCAAGGGTCTGAACGGGAAAGTCGCCATCGTGGGCTATGAGAACATGAAGGAAGCGAACGCCGCCATACTGACGGGCGACTTCTCCGCAACGGTCGACACCGGAGCCAAGGAAGAGGGGCGCAACATCGTGCGCGCCGTCGACGAGTTCCTGATGAAGGGAAATCCCCTTCCGAAGAAGATCTTCGTCGCCCCCAAGGTCTACGACGCCAAGAACATCAAGACGTTCGACCAGACCGACTACGACTACGTCCCCCAGCAGAAGATGTGAGGACGTTGCGGCCCTCTCCGGAGGGCCGCGCACCCCGAGGAGATTCAAATGGCCAACAATCCGCTTCTCGAAATGAAGGGCATAGGCAAGCGCTTCGGCAACATGGTCGCTCTGCAGGGAATCGACCTGGCGCTCAGCGGCGGCGAAGTCTTGGGCTTGGTCGGTGAAAACGGTGCGGGCAAATCCACGTTGATGAAAATTCTCGCGGGCGCTTATTCACGCGACGGCGGCACGATCGCGGTGCGGGGAATGGAAGTCGAGCTCGACAGCCCCAAGGCCGGAGCCGACGCCGGCATCGCGATCATCTACCAGGAACTCAGTCTGTTCCCGGACTTCAACGCGGCCGAGAACATTTTCGCGGGACGCGAGTTGCGGCGCAGTGGCTTCTCGCTCGCCCCGCTGAGCCACGGGCAGATGCGCAGGGAAGCGCGCCGCCTTCTTTCCGAGGAGCTTGGCGTGGAGGTCGCGATCGACCGCGCGGTCCGGGAACTGAGCCTTTCCGACCGCCAGATGATCGAGATCGCCAAGGCGCTGAACAGCAACGCCGACATCATCATTATGGACGAGCCGACCGAGGCGCTCGAGGAGGTCGAACGCAAACAGCTCTTCGCCATCATCAAGCGTCTGCAGGCTGCCGGAAAGGCCATCATCTACGTTTCGCACCGGATCAAGGAACTGCTCGGCATCTGCAGCCGCGTCATGGTGCTTCGCGACGGCCGCACGGCGGCCGACCTTCCGGTCGCCGACCTCGACGTCGACAAAGTCGTCGCCGCGATGATCGGCGGTGCCCTTTCCAAACAGTTTCCTCCCCGCGTCCCTCCGAGGTCCGATCCCTCGGTGGAAGTGCGCGGCCTGTCGAGAGCGGGAGCTTTCGACGACATCTCCTTTTCGCTTGCGAAGGGAGAGATTTTTGGGATTGCCGGCCTGGAGGGCTCGGGCAAGAGCGCGCTTCTCCGAGCCCTCTTCGGCCAGCGGGCTTATGAACGCGGCACCGTGAAGGTCGAAGGCAAGGATGTCCAACTGACGGACATCACCGACGCCATCAGAGAGCGTTTCGCATTTCTGCCCGCCGAACGGAAGGTCGAGGGCATCTTCCCCGAGCATTCGGTTGGATGGAATCTATCGATCGGTAACTTGGGCGTCCTCGGGAAGATCACCCTGCGGCCCTCCAAGGAGAAGGAAGTCGCGGCGAGCTACATCTCGAAGCTCGGCGTGAAGTGCGAGGGGCCGCAGGCGGAGATCAGTTCTCTGAGCGGTGGCAACCAACAGAAGGTCATGCTGGCTCGTTGGCTGCTCACCCAACCCAAGGTGCTCCTGCTCGAGGAGCCGACGCGGGGCGTCGACGTCCGCGCCAAATCCGAGGTCTACGCCTTGGTTCAGGCGGCCGCCCAGGACGGGTGCACCGTCATCGTGGTGTCGGCCGACAATGCCGAGTTGCTCGGCCTTTGCCACCGCGTCGCGGTGATGTTCGAAGGCAAAATCACAACGGTGGTCGATGCCGCCACGTCCAAGGAAGAGACGTTGGCGCTCCATTCGGTGAGGCCTCCGGAACCCCTTCATCCAGTGGGAGGAATCAATGGCTGAAGTTGCAGTCACGCGTCCACGGCACGCCTTCAAGTTTGGCCTCGCCAGCGGCAATGCGGGTGTCTATATCGCATTCGTCGTGTTGCTCATCGCGCTGGGCTTCGCGGCCCCGCGGTTCTTCACGGTCGGGAACCTGACGGACGTGTTGAGGCAGGCGGTGCCGATCGCCGTCATCGCGTTCGGCGCGACGTTCGTCATCGGGATGCGCGGCATCGACCTGTCGGTCGGCTCCACGCTTGCGCTTACCGGACTCGTTACCGCGAACCTCTTGGTTCTCGGATATCCGGTGCCCGTCGCCTGCCTCGCGGGTCTAGCTCTGGGCGCGTTCATAGGAGCCATCAACGGCCTTCTTATCACGAAAATCGGCATCACGGACTTCATAGCCACGATGGCCATAATGGTGGTCAGCCGCGGTGTCGTGATGGTCTACACGCAAGGCATACCGATCACTGGCGCATCCGATCCGGCGTTCCGAATGATCGGCCAGAGTTATTTGGCCGGGGTCCCGGTTCCGGTGGTCCTGACCGTCATCGTGTTCGCAGCCGCCTTCTATCTTCTCTACTACACCCGTTTCGGGCGCTTCGTGCTGTCCATCGGTAGCAATCCCGACGCCGCCCGTCTCGTCGGTATCCCGACCGACAAGGTCAAGATCGCGGTCTATGTGTTGGCCGGAGTGTTGTCCGCCTTTGCCGGGATCATGCTGACCTCGCGACTTGAGTCCGCGATGCCGGAAGCCGGGCAGGGCTATGAGCTGGACGTCATCGCCGCGGTTGTGATCGGTGGAACCGGACTGTCGGGCGGCAGGGCGACGCTGTTCGGAACCGTGGTAGGCGCGGTGCTTATGGCGGTGGTTCGCAACGGGCTCAATCTGCTCAATGTGAACACGTTCTGGCACCAGGTGGTCATCGGCACCATCATTCTTGTCGCCGTCGCCGCCGACCGCTTCAACCGCAGCCGCAAGATGTGAGGGGGCGACCGTGAAGCACTCAGCACTGCGCAAAGCCGTCCTGGACGCGAATTTCGAACTCTATGAGAGCGGCCTCGTGATCTCCACGTTCGGCAACGTCAGCGCCATCGACCGAGTGAACGGTGTCGTCGCGATCAAACCCAGCGGCGTCTCGTACAAGGCCATGGACACGGGCGACATCGTCATCACCGATCTGGACGGCCGCGTTGTAGACGGCGACTTGCGCCCTTCAAGCGACCTCGACACGCACATCGAGCTCTACAAGAGCTTCCCGACGATCGGCGCGGTAGTCCATACGCACTCGTTCTTCGCGACAGCTTGGGCGCAATCCGGTCAGCCGATCCCGGTGATGGGCACGACTCACGCCGACTACTTCAACGGAACCATCCCGGTGACGCGTCAGCTGACTGACAGTGAAATCCGGGACGATTACGTGCGAAACACAGGCAGGGTGATCGCCGAGGCGCTCGGGAACCGCGATCCGCTGTCGATTCCTGCCGCTCTCGTCAACGACCATGGCCCCTTCTGCTGGGGCAAGGACGCCGCCGACGCAGTCCACAATGCCGAGATGCTCGAGGCGGTGGCCAAGATTGCGTTCCATTCGCGCCAGATCAGCTTGGAGAGCCCCGAGATTTCGGCGGCTCTGCTCGATCGGCACTTTCAACGAAAGCACGGCAGCGGGGCGACATACGGCCAGACCGGGCGATCAAAACAGGTATGACGATGTCGATAGTAGCTGGTGTTGATTTCGGAACTTTGAGCGTTCGGGTGACCTTAGCGGACACTCTGACCGGGCCGCTTGGCACGGCGATAGCCGAATACCCTCTTCGACGAACACGGTCCGACCCCGATCTGGCGACACAGGCGCACGCCGACCACATGGATGGCCTCGTGCTCGCCATGAAGCGGGCGATCAAGGACTGCGGCGTCGATCCAAAGGCCGTACGGGCCATCGCAGTGGATACGACAGGTTCTTCCGTGATTCCGGTCGACAGGAACCTCAATCCTTTGAGCGACTATTACCTCTGGTGCGACCACCGGGCGAAATCTGAGGCGGAGGAGATCACCGCCATGGCGCACGAGACCCATCTCGAGGCTATCGAGTGGTGTGGCGGCACCTATTCCCACGAATGGGGTTTCGCCAAGCTCCTTCATTGGCTCCGGCACAATCCAAAGCTCCGGGGCCGCTTCGGCACCGCGCTCGAGCATTGCGACATGGTGGCGGCAGTGCTCACTGGGGTGACCGACAGCTCCGCGGTCGTCCGCAGCGTCTGCGCGATGGGGCACAAGTGGATGTGGAACCCCAAGTGGGGCGGTTTGCCCTCGCAAGCTTTCCTCTCGCGTGTCGATCCGCTCTTCGATGGCGTCAGGGAGAAAATCGGAGGCACGTACCAGACCTCCGCCAAGCTTGCTGGGGGTCTCAGCTCCGAGTGGGCCGCGAAGCTCGGCTTGCAGGAGGGCATCCCGGTCCCGGTGGGAGCCTTCGACGCGCACTGGGACGCAATCGGAGCGGGTTGCCGACTGGGCGATGTGGTCAACGTCATCGGCACGTCCACATGCATCATCGCGGTGAGCGAGCGCGTCAAGTTAATTCCAGGCGTCTGCGGCGTTGTGCCGGGGAGTGCGCATCCGGATCTCGTGGGGGTCGAGGCGGGTCTCTCGGCGACCGGCGACATTTTCGACGCGATCGCCCGCCGGGCCTCCACCACGGTATCGAAACTGTCCGAAGGCCTGGAGACGATCGAGGGCGGCAAGACAGGGCTGATGCGCTTCTCGTGGGACAACGGGGATCGAACCGTGCTGGTGCGTTCCGATCTCGGCGGCATGACCATTGGTTGGCACCTCGGCCACACCGCACAGGACGAACTTTATGCGGCGATCGAGGGAACGGCGTTTCACACGCGGATCATATTGGAGCGTATGGAACAGCATGGCGTCCCGGTGAACAGAGTGATCAATGGCGGCGGCGTTCCCCAGAAGAACCCCGTGCTCAATCAGATTTATGCGAACGTTCTGGGAAAGCCAATCTTAGTCCCTGACGGCCTTCCCACCGGCCTTGGGTCGGGCATCTTCGCTAGCCTCGCGTCGAAGGACCACGCCACCATAGAGGCCGCCCAGGCGGCGATGTGCGTGGGTTTCAAGAAATTCGACCCCGATCCGTCGACTCGTTCCCGGTATGAGCTGCTCTACCAGCTCTACAAGCAGGTCTACATGGGCTTCGGCACGTCGAGTCTGGGCGATTTCTCACAGGTTCTCGGAGACATCAAGCGTATCGCGGCCGGAGAGGCCGTACGATCCGACGTCGGCCACCGCGTGCCTCGGAAAGTCGCTTCGCTATGAACCGGCCGCGTTTCGACAAGGCCCGCTTTCAGGGATCGCAGGCGCCATGACGTCGATTCCGTCAATCCGGGCCATCCTGTCCTTCGTCGCGGCGGGGAGGAGGGGTTCTTTCCTGGAGGCCGCGGCCCAGCTGCAGCTGACGCCGTCGGCCGTCAGCCACCAGATCAGGCTGTTGGAAGAGGACCTCGGAGAAAAGCTCTTTCACCGCATCGGGCGGAACGTCACCCTCACCGAGATCGGCGAACGGTATCACCGTGACTTGTCCGAAGCGCTATCGTTGATCGAGCGCGCCACCGACGAAGTTTCCAGGCGAAACAGCGTCGACGTCCTGAGCGTCGGCTGCGCTCCGAGCCTCGCGTCGCTATGGCTGATGCCCCGACTTCCGCAATTCGAGTCGCTCCATCCCTCGCTTGAAATCCGGCTGATTTCCTCATCGGAGCCAACCAAACTGAGCGACGGTTCAGTGGACGTCGACATTTGCTACGGCAGCGTGCCCCGTCTCGGCTCCATCGCGACCGAGGAGTTTCCCCTCGAGACGATCGTGGTAGCGTGCGCTCCCGAGGTCGCGAACGGGGAGAGGCCGATACGGCGGCCTTCGGACCTCGTCGGCCATACGCTCATCAAGTCGGAGCAAACCCTCTATAGCTGGCGTCAATGGGCGAAGGATCACGGTCTCGAGATCGATCTGAACCGGGGATCGCGTTTCCGCGACGCGTTCATGTCGATCGCCACAGCGGTCGAAGGCCGCGGCGTCTGCTTGGAAAGCTATCGGTTGCTGCAGCGCGACGTCGAGAGGGGGAACCTCGTCCTTCCGTTCGGAATGACCGGACCCAATCTGCGTTGCCACACGCTCACTTATGTCAGGTCGCGGCTGAGGTCGCAAAAGGTGAGCGCCTTCAAGCAGTGGCTTGAGAGCGCTTGGCTCGAGGACGCCGCGGCTCTCGAGATGGGCTCACGAGCTTCAGTGGGTGATCGTCACCAAGAGCGCCCCTTCGGTCTTTGATATCCGAATCTTCGCGTACCGCCGATCTCGCGTTCTAGCTGGACGGTTTTGGGCCGCGCCGCGCTGTTTCTAATAATGAGCTCGTGCGGCAGGATTTCGTTGCGCAGCAGGGCGTTTCTACCCTCGAGCTGGTCCACATCATCTGCCTTCCGGTTGATTTCGCTTAATTGTGCCGGGCTGTACCGTTCCGGAGCGACGCCATGTTGCGCCGTTGGAACCTTGAGATCTTCCATATTCAGAACGTCGAGAGGATCCACGGGCGGAGTGCTCCTGCGCCAGGGCCTTCGCTGACTCCTCTCAACGAAGTTCTTGACAGCCGTGACGCTACCTGTTTGTCTGGTGATGGTATGACCTCATACCATAAAAGCTCTAAGAAGCCGAGGAGGGCGGAAGAGCGCTAGAGGGAGGATTCTATGAGCATTGGATCGCTTATTTGCGGTGGCATTGCCGCGTTGATCGTCGCAATAACCACTTCGGCTCAGGCCGAGACCAGAACGCTACGCTTTCAATCGGCATATCCGGCATCCAGCACGATCTACATGTCCGCGGAGACGTGGGCGAAGCGCGTCGGAGAACTCTCGGGCGGCAGGCTGAAAATCGAATTCATGCCCGCAGGTACGATCGTCCCTGCGTTCGAGGTGCTGGACGCGGTCAACAAAAACGTGATCGATGGCGGCCATTCCACTGTCGCCTATTGGATCGGCAAACATAGGGCAGGAACACTCTTCGGCGACGCTGCCGGGGGGCCGTTCGGCATGGACATCCTCGACTACGTCGGTTGGCTTTACGAGGGAGGCGGTATTGAGCTTTACCGCGACTACTATCGCGTAGAGCTGAAGACCAACATCGAAGTAATCCCGTCCGTCACGAGCGCAAACCAGGCGCTGGGATGGTTTGCACGCCCGGTTGAGAGTTGGGCGGACCTCAAAGGCCGGAAATGCCGCCAGACTGGCGTGACAGCTGAAGTTTTCGCCTCCTCGGGTATGTCTACGGTGAACATGCCCGGCGGCGAGATCGTCCCGGCAGGTGAGCGAGGTGTCATTGAGTGCGCTGAATTCGTCGGCCCGGCCGAAGACATGGGCATCGGGTTCCAGACGATCTGGAAACATTTCTATCCAATGTCGACACACAATCCCGCGACGATCGTCGATTTCCTTGTGAACGGTGACGTCTGGAACTCGCTGGCTCCGGATCTCCAGGCCATCATGCAGGCTGCCGCAAGCGAAGCGACCCTGAGGTCGCATATCCGGAAAGGCAAGCTCGACGCCGATGCGCTTGACAAGATGCGCAACGAAGACGGCGTGACCGTTCACCGTACCCCCGACGACATTCTACGGAACATTCTCGCCTCTTGGGACGAAATCGCGAAGAAGGAAAGCGAGTCCAACGCCTTCTTCAAGAAGGTATATGACTCCCAACGCGACTACGCGTCGAAAGTCGTTCCCGCAAAGCGGCTAATCCAGGCTCCCTACAATCTCGGTGCGGACCATTACTGGCCCGAAGCTAAGTAGGATTTACAAGGCGCGGCTAAGCCGCGCCTTCTTCTCGATTGCCCGGAGATAGTTCGTGAGCAAACCTGCACCCCCATTCTCGCCCGCGGCACTCCGGGCGATCAAGATCATCGATGGCTTCACCGAGAAGTTCGTACTTCTGGTCGCTGTCCTCACTATCCCGTTGGTTCTATCCAACACAGTGGAAGTCGTCTCGCGCTATCTATTTTCGTCTCCGACGATCTGGGCAGCTGACGCGACGGTGATGTCATATGGCGCGATATTCATGCTCGGGTCATCATACGCCCTGCTGAAGGGCGCACATGTGAGAACCGACATGTTCTGGGAAAGCTTCAGCGATAGAAAGAAGGGCGCGATCGATGCCGTCTGCTATGTCGCCCTGTTTCTTCCGGTGATGGCCATCATCTTCTATATGTCGCTGGACGACTTCCTCTACTCATACGAAATCAACGAGAAATCCACCCTGAGTCTATGGATGCCAGTTATCTGGCCGCTGCGAGGCGTCATCCCACTGACCGCTGTTCTTCTCTTTTTCCAGGGAATTTCGGAACTGCTCAAGTCACTGTTCGCAGTGACCACCGGGCGGGCGTTCGAGACCCACGAAAAGATCGAGATCTGAAAGGTCAACACGATGAGCTTCAACGACATTCTCAGCGTTGCCATGCTCGGTGGCATGCTCGCTTTCATTTTCGTCGGCTTTCCGATCGCGTTCACGCTTCTCTTTATCGCACTTGTCTTCGGCTCGATCGGGATCGGTGTGAACATAACCTTCAGCCTCGCCTATCTACAGATTTTCGGGACGATGAAGGACGACATTCTCCCGGCGGTCCCACTCTTCATATTCATGGGTTACATGACGGAGCAGGCGGGCCTGATGAGCCGATTGTTCGGCTCCATGCGTCAGATCATGGCTCCCTTGAACGGTTCCCTATTTCTTGCCGTGCTTCTCACGGCGACGATCTTTGCGATGGCCACGGGCATCGTGGGAGCCGCGGTGACCGTTCTCGGCATCATGGCCGGGCCGATGATGATAAAGGCGGGCTATGATGAGAAGTTGTCAGCGGGTGCCATCGCAGCCGGTGGCACGCTCGGGATCCTCATCCCGCCGAGCGTGATGCTCGTTGTCATGGGACCGACTCTTGGAGTGCCCGTCAACCAGCTGTACGGAGCCGCGATGGCACCCGGCTTCATGCTTGCTGTGTGCTATGCGGTCTACTGCGTCGCACGAAGCTATATAAATCCCCGCGTTGGTCCGATTCTACCCATTGAGGAGCGGGTAGGTAGCGCGATCGAGATCGCGCGTGAGTTTGTTGTCGGCGTTCTACCGCTGTGCCTGCTTATCGTTGCAACTCTCGGCTCCATTCTGTCCGGATTGGCCACCCCCACCGAGGCAGCGTCTTGCGGAGCAGTGGGGGCAACAATCTTGGCACTCGCTTACGGCAAGCTTAGTTTTTGGACGCTGAAGAATGCCGCAGTGGCCACGGTAGTTACCTCGAGCATGGTTCTCCTCCTCGCGGTAGCGTCGAATGTTTTCGGCGCTGTCTTCACTCAATTAGGTGGGGCGGCGATCATCACGGACGTCGTTACGAGCATTCCTGTCTCCGACATGTGGAAGCTCGTAATTATTATGGTCATCATATTCGCTCTTGGTTGGCCCTTTGAGTGGCCCGCCATTGTTCTGGTGTTTCTCCCGATCTTCACGCCGATTGTCCTCCAGCTCGACCTGGGGATGACGAGGCCGGAACTCCTGCTTTGGTTCGGTGTACTTGTCGCGGTTAATCTCCAGACCGCATATTTGAGTCCGCCGGTGGCGATGTCGGCGTATTTTTTGAGGAACGTCGTTCCCCAGTGGAGCTTGAAATCGATCTACAGTGGGATGGGGCAGTTCATGGTGATCCAGATAGTTTTCTTGATCGCCCTGCTGATGTGGCCGTCACTAGTGCTTTGGTTTCCGTCCGTCCTTAAGTAAATCCATCGAGATTACTATTGCGCTTGACCAGCGCGGGGCGAGTTCGTAACGGCGGCGTCAGCTATTTAAGCGCGTTGGAAGAACAGTATCTTGGCGCGGCCGATCTATAAATTCGGCGCACCTTTGACGTACTCTTCGGAGTCCTGGATGAATTGTTGCAGTTTGTCGGCCTTTTCTCGCCGAACATCGGAGCACTCCGAATAGGTATGACGTTGTACCATTGTTCTGCTAATTTAAGGTCAGCTTCTACGTGGCCGGGCAGCGAGGCCGTATTGGTTTCATGCCCAGGGGAGATGGTAGCTGCCAGCCAGGATGGGGTGCTTGTGGAGGTGTGAAAGTTTCATCCAATTCATCCTGCCTGGTTCATCAGCGAGGATCGAACGAAGCCTCCCCACCCGGGAAGGATCTAGGTTGCGAGCTTGGTTAGATGGAGCTTCAAATGCGTCGTGGGAATATTGCGTATAAAGAAGACTACGTCGTCGTCGAGTGCACCGATCCGGCTGAACTCTCATCAATCCTTTCCGGCTCTGAATCGAGAGTTACTGTGAAGCCTACTACAAGATCTGGGATCCAATTCAAGTGTGAGTACGCGGCTGCTGAACTTTTAGGTCTGGCCCTCTGTCGCTACCGAGGAAGTGCTGTTTTCGAGCACGAAAGTGCAAATGAAAAATACCTGATTTTCCTCCCACGATATGGTTTCGCCGCAATCGATGTGAACGGCGTAAAGGTTCTGACCTCACCCACGCGAGGCGCAATAGTCGCCTGCCAGCAGACCAAGAGCCTCACCTTGTCTGGCCCAATGGAGCATCTCGTCATAGTGGTCGACCGGGCGACGCTCTCCAGCCGTTTAATGGACATGCTGGAGGTGCCGGTGTCGGGAGGATTCGATTTCTTTCCGGAGATCGACTTAACCGCTGGACCTGGCTTGCTAATTACCCAGACGGCCGCGGCGCTCCACTCGGGTCTGGCCGCAAGCGCGACGTTGCGCAACGCGCCGGTCGCTCGTACCAGCTTCACCAACGGCCTGGTTGAACTGCTGCTGGAGAGCTTGCCACACCGTCATACATCGAAACTAAATCGGCCGACGTCGCCCATGCCTCGTCACGTCAAGCGGGCGGTTGATTTCATGAGAGCGAACCTTTCAAAACCCCTGACCATTCAAGAGATCGCGCTGGCATCGGGATCCGGAATACGAAGCCTTCAAGAAGGCTTTCGACGTTTCAAACTGACAACTCCGAGCTCTTATCTGCAGTATTTGAGGCTTGACGCCGTTCACCAAGAACTCTTGCAAGCTAAGCCCTCGCAAACGGTGTGCGACATCGCTCTTAGATGGGGCTTCCCTCATTCCGGCCGCTTCGCCGCTGACTACCGAAAGCGTTTCGGGCAAGCACCTTCACAGACTTTGCGGTCGTCAAGTTTTCGCATCCGACCACCGGGTTAGATCTGAGGTCTGCAGTAGGACCGCGTAGGGCATTGGGAAAAGCCCCCCAGATGTAGCGCCCGATCCCATCCTGGCGGTGGTATATACACCGGACCGCTCGAAGTGTTCCGCCGACTGGTGCCGAAGCGCCGTCATGTGCGGGAGGAAATACTCGATGCAGCCGTCTTCCGAGAGTCAGAGGCGCAGGCCCGCTGCAGACAGGGGATACGCTAAATGTCGACGGTGGGTTTTGCCGCCGGGCTGCTGTCCCCCTTTCACGCGAGACGTGAAGTGAAGCTCGTGCACGAAAATTCGGACCGGCTCACCAACTCTGCCGCGTCTGTTTGTTCGTCTATGCGACTTTCGGTTCCAGTATCCTTCCTAATGGTATAACGTAATACCATCAATGCCGTTCCGGCTGACGTGAAAGATTGGAAGGATGAGAGTGTTGGACGAGCCGAAGAAGACTCAGACTCGCCTCGAGTTGGCCTTGGACTACATTACCGGGGAGATTGCCCGGGGCAATTTGAAGGCCGGCGACAAGCTTCCAAACGAGAAGGACCTGGCCGAGCAGCTAGGCATAAGCCGTACCCCCATTCGCGAGGCGATGAAGACCCTTTCGGTGGCGGGACTTATTGACATTCGGCACGGTCACGGAAGCTACGTGCGAGAAGAGCCGGGCCTGCCCTCCATGCCGCTCACCCTCTTTCAGCTTTACCTTCAGGATTCCACCCCCGAAATGCTGATGGAGCTTCGGGATATCTTCGATCGCAATTGCACCGAAATCGCAGCACAGCGACGAACGGAGGAAGATCTGGCGAAGATGCGAGAATGCATCGATCGCCTAAAGGCGCTAACAGCCCAGCCCGGTGCTTCCTTGGACGACATGTTGAAGGCCGACCTCGATTTTCACCGTGCTGTCTACGAGGCCAGCGGCAACATACTGATCGTGACTATTGCCGAGTTCGTTCTGAACATGGTCGCCCCATGGGTCCGAAAATCGCTGGATGTAAGCGGGCGCGTCCGCGCCGTCGAGCTGCACGAACAGATGTATGGCTCGATACGCGATCGCACGGTCGGCCAGAAAAACCGCTTGAGCGTCGAAGCGAACATGCAGCACTTCAAGCAATCGCTGGACACAGCAACTTCAAAAGCGGGATAAAAATACCTACGAAAATACGCGTAAGCACCTGATTCTAAGGCGAACAAAGAAGATGGGCAGCGAATGTTCAAGTGCAAGGCTGCGGCTGTTCATTTGCCGCTGCAAAGAGCTTGCTTTTCACAGCAGGATCTTACTGTCGCTTGCTCACGAGTAGCCGGGCCGAAAAGAGAGGCCAAGGTAAGAAAAGATGTCAGCCAAACGAAAACTGATCATCGAGGCACGCTTGAACGAGTACATGCCCCGCTCTGCGAATCCGAACGTGCCTTTCACAGCGGAAGAGATTGCATTGGAAGCCGCGAAAGCGCGGGAGGCGGGCGCGAGCATCGTTCATTTTCATGCGAGAGACGCGGAGGGTGCGCCGGCCCACGGCGCAGAAGATTATGCGAAAGCGATCAGAGCGATCCGAGATGCGTGTGATTGCCTGGTCTACCCGACGCTGGGCCAGATCACGAAGGAAGGTCGGGAAAGCCGCCTTGCTCATATCGAGGTGCTAGCTAAGGATCCGGCCACGCGCCCCGACATCGCTCCTATCGACACGGGGGAGTACAAATATCGACCGTTTTGATCCAGAAACCCGGAATTTTCTTTCCGACACGATGACCTATCGAAACGACGTCGCGACCTTGAAGCTGTTTGCCAACAGGCTGCCAGAGCTCGGCGTCAAGCCGCAATTTGTGAGCTGGACGGTGGCCTTCACGCGAACCTTCGCGGCCCTCCGAGAGATGGGGCTCGTCGCTGATCCTGCGTACTTGATGTTCGAGCTGACAGATCAGGGGATCCTTGGAGGGCATCCCGGAACCGTCAAGGGATTGTTTGCTCACCTCGATTTCCTGCCGGCGCAACCGCTCGAATGGAGTGTCTGCAACAAAATCGGCAACATCACCGCCCCGGCAGCGGCGGCTATAGAAATGGGCGGCCATGTCTCCGTCGGCCTCGGTGACTACGGCTGGCCGGAGCTGGGTACCCCCAACAACGGCGATGTTGTCCGCCACATCGCAAATCTTGCGCGGGCCATGGGCCGCGAAATTGCCGCCCCGGATGAGGCGCGGGAGATGCTTGGATTTCAGTAGTGCTCCCGCAGCGGCCATTCACGGCTGAAGGTGTCGTCGCACGCAGTCGGTGCCGCCACGCAGGCCTGCCGAAGGCCCCGAAGCAGGAGACCACGAATATTCAGTGAACGACGCCCACTCTCATTCTTGATCGAGCGACTGCATGAAGTGCTTCATGTTGGCGTCGACGCTCATGCGGTTCTGAGGGCCTATCTCTCGCTTGAGAATGGCATCGTAGATCTGTTCATGGAGATCGACCGCTCTCACACGGCCGCTGACATCGAGCGATTTTCGGACCCATGGGGCGACCATGTTCAAGACGAACTCGGCTACCGTCACAATGAGTTTGTTTCCGGTGGCCTCGTAGATTGCTCGATGAAAATCCAGATCAGCCTTCAACATGTCGTCCAGCGACGCGTCGGGCTGTTCCGTGAGCGCCTTGAGCCTGTCGATGCATTCACGCATGCTCGCCAGATCTTCGTCGGTGCGGCGCTGCGCAGCGAGTTCTGAGCAATTGCGGTCGAAGATGTCCCGCAGCTCCATCAGCATTTCGGGCGTCGAATCCTGAAGATATAACTGGAAAAGATTGAGGGGCAGCGCGGGAGCGCCCTTTTCCTCGCGAACATAGCTTCCATGGCCGTGCCGAATGTCGATCAAACCGGCGACGGCGAGCGTCTTCATCGCTTCGCGAATTGGAGTACGACTAATTCCCAGCTGCTCGGCCAGGTCCTTTTCGTTGGGAAGCTTGTCGCCGGCTCTTAGATTGCCGTTGGCGATCTCCTTGGTGATGTAATCCAAAGCGAACTCAACCCGCGTCTGCGGTTTCTTCTGACCGTTCAACACACAGTTTCCCTTTCAGCATCCAATCTGCACCCTCGCAGAGTCGGGGTGGTGGTGAGACCTTATACCACCCCGGCCGGATACTCGTAAACAGATGTCAAACGGCAGAAGAAGGCCAGCGGCAAGACGCCGTGTCCAGCTTCACGTTAGGTGTCACCTTTCGTCGCCGAGCTTTTTCGATGTCTTAGGATCAAACGGGAACAACAGTCCTGCGGCGAGGAAGCCGCCATCGACATTCAAGGTATGGCCCGTGATGTAGCGCGCTTCCTCGCTAGCGAGGAATACAGCGGCATCGGCAATTTCCTCCGGCTCGCCATAGCGACGTTGTGGAACCAGACGGTGATAGGCTTCCCTGGTCTCGATGGTGTGCATGGTACGCGAAACTTCCGTCAGAATCGGTCCGGGAGCGATTGCGTTCACATTGATGCCGTGGTCGGCCAGTTCCACGGCCATGACCTTGTTGAGCAATTCGACGCCAGCCTTTGACGCGCCGTAAGCGGACCGACCGACGCCTCCTTTTTGTCCAGACAGCGAAGCGATATTCACGATCGAACCGCTCTTGCGTTCAGCCATAGTCCGCGCGACCGCCTGCGACACCAGGAACGTGCCCGTGAGATTGATGCGAACGACCCGCTCAAACTCTTCCCTCGAACTTTCCAAAAACAGGGTTGTCGCGCCAATCCCCGCATTGTTCACCAAGATGTCGATCTTCCCGAAGCGCGCGAGCGCTTGATCGACTAGACTGCTCACGTCTTCATCGACGGAGATGTCCGCACGGACGGCCACCGCCGCGGAACCGATTTCCTCCGCCGTGAGCTTGGCCGCGTCTTCGTCGCGGTCGCAGACCACGACCTGAGCCCCTTCGCGGGCAAAAGCAACGGCGATGGCCCTGCCGATGCCACGGGCGGCGCCCGTCACAATGGCTGTTTTCCCGTTCAATCGCATAGATGACCTCCCAAATAGCTCCAGTTGCGATAAAGGTATGAGGTATGACCTTGACCATGTTATGATCCTTCCTTATTACTGCTGTCAAGTGGTTGTGGGTGCGCGGTCATGTGGGCGCGCCGCAGGGAGGAAGAATAATGGAAGGGAAGAGGCCACTCGTTGGCTTTTACGGTGACGATTTCACCGGCTCGTCGGAAAACCTCGCGCAGTTTCACCGCAACGGCCTGAGAACCAGGCTTTATCTGCGGGTTCCATCGCAGGAGACCCTGGCGGAAGCAACTCGCGACCTGGATGTCGTGGGATTTGCGGGAACGGCGCGAGCACTGGATAACTCGCAGATCACAGCCGAAGTATTTCCGGCCTTCAAAGCGCTCCGAGCGTTAGGCTGCACGTTCCTGCAGTACAAGATCTGCTCGACCTTCGATTCCGCCCCGCAGGTCGGCAACTTCGGGTTCGCCGCGGAACAGCTCGCGGGGGGCGGAGGCGAATACGACCTGGTTGTCTTGGCTGCAACGCCCGACTTCGGCCGGTACACGGCGTTTGGCAACCACTATGCGAAATTCGGTTCCGAGATCGTGCGACTGGATAGGCATCCGAGCATGTCGAACCATCCACGTACTCCGATGAAGGAATCTGATCTCCGGCGGCACCTGGCCGACCTGTGCTCCCTCGATTTCGCCAACATATTCTTGCCGGAGATCCGGGACGAAGCGACACTGTCGAAACGGCTGGAAAATTTGCTTGCCGACAGGAAGGGCGTTGTTTTCGACGGCGTGGACAATCGCGATCTCGACAATATTGCCAGCGCGCTTTGGGAGCATCACAAAAAACGGCCGGTTTTCGCGATAGCGGCCCAGGGTCTTGCTCAGGCGCTCGGCAAGCAACTGGCGAAACACAAGAATCCGCTCGATCTTCTCGACGTAGGAACGACCATCGCACCCGCGTCCAACCTGCTGGTGCTGTCGGGCAGCTGCGCCATTCAGACGGGCCGCCAGATCGACGCTGCGGTTCAGGCGGGCTGGGCTGCGCTTGAGCTCAATCCGCTCGAGCTTACCGACAGTCGGGCGGTCGCACGCAAAATCGAACTCGTCAAACCGCAGATCATGGCCCACCTCGCCAATGAGCGGCCGACGATCGTCTACACCGCACGGGGTCACGCAATGGACCGCGACAGGTTCGAGGACATTCCGCCCCAGCTCATTGGCGAAGCCTATGCCAATCTCATGGTCGCGGCCAGAAGGGAGACGGATGTCCAGCGTGTGGTCCTAGCCGGCGGCGATAGTTCGAGCTACGCGGTCCGGCAGAGCGCCGCGGAGTCGCTGACCATCAAGGTCTTCGATCGGGTTCAGCACGGTCATCTTTGCGAGCTGATGGGCGGGGGATTGGACGGGCTCGAAGTTCTCCTCAAAGGAGGTCAGGTCGGCGACGACGACTATTTCATGCGCGTGCTTCACGGCACCGAGAAGCAGCACGTGGAGGCTTAGGATGAAGAAGCTTATCCTTGAGGCGCGCATCAACGAGTATGCAATGCGCGACCACAATAGGAACGTTCCTTGGACCTCCGACGAGATTGCGGAGACCGCAGCTAGGGTGCGTGAAGAAGGCGCGTCGATCCTGCACTTCCACGCGCGAACGGTCGACGGCCAGCCATTGAATACGTTCGAAGCTTACGATGATATCATTCGTAAGGTGAAGGCTAAGTCGGACATTCTCATCCTTCCCACGCTCGGCTTCATCTCGAACGATGCCGATGCCCGTAACCGGATCGATAATGTGGTTCGGCTTGCGCAAGACCCGATAACGAAGCCGGATATCGCACCCATCGATACCGGAAGCGCCAATCTCGAGACCTTCGACCGCGAAAGCGGCAACGTTTCCTTTGCCGAGCGCATCTACGTCAACACAACCGACTCGCTCGTGCATTATGCTCGCGAACTAAAGCAGGCAGGCGTGAAGCCCAAGATGGTAAGCTGGTCCGTCGGCTTTACCAGGCGGGCGCTCATGCTGATGGACATGGGATTAATCGATGAACCGGGCTACATGCTGTTTCACATGACGGACGGCAAGACGATTACCGGTCATCCCGGAACCCGGCAGGGGCTCGAGGCACATTTGATGTTCTTGCCGCCAGACCGACGGATTGAATGGACGGCAAACGTGCTGGGCGGCAACCTGCTCGCACTCGCAGATACCATTGCCACACGGGGCGGCCACCTAGCCATGGGCATCGGCGACTATCCTTATCCCGAGCTCGACTATCCTTCAAACGAAGTTTTGATCCGCGAGACTGTTCGGGTCATTCGGGCAGCGGGAAGGGAGCCAGCTACTCCAGAGGAGGTCCGTCAAATGCTTGATCTGAGTAACTAACTCGGTGTTGGCGGAACCTACACCGCGCCGCTTCTGAAAAAAAGCAAGCGCGAGTAACTACGGCGGAAAAACGGTCGCGCGCTTGACTGGCGGGGCGCCATTGAATGGCTGACGAGAAAGAGCGGACTCTAGGAAGGAGATTTAAAATGAATAGCGGTCGTCCTTTGGCAATGGTGACGGGCGCTTCGTCCGGTATTGGTTTCGAGCTCGCTAGGCAATTTGCGAAAAAGGGATTTGATATCGCGCTGTCTGGCTCCAGCGAAAAGATCTTCGAGGCAGCTGAAAAACTTCGGAGTGACGGCACTGAAACATTCGCGTTACGGGCCGACGCAGGAACATACGAAGGAGTCGAAGCTTTCTGGCGCTTCGTGATGCATCTAAAGCGTCCGGTCGATGCGTGCGCGCTGAATGTGGGCATTGCAGTAGGCGGAGCCTTTGCCGAGACTGCTTTGGAGGATGATCTGCGTGTTATAGCAGTCAACGTCACCGGAACGGTTCACATGGCGAAACACGTCGTCCGGCATATGGTTGCGAACGGCAATGGCCGCATTCTGATTGTATCGTCGGTTTCCGCCACATCCCCCACGCCCTTCGAAACAACCTACGGTCCTTCGAAAGCGTTTGGTTTTTCGTTCGCCGAGTCGCTGCGCGAAGAACTGAGAGGAACGGGTGTTACGGTAACGGCCCTGCTTCCAGGCGCGACGAATACAGAATTCCATGCCAATGCTGGCATGGCCGACACGCCGATCGGAAAAGCGCTGAAAAACGATCGGGAACTCGTCGCGAAGCAGGGGTTCGATGCTCTTATGAACGACATTGACCATGTCGTGGGTGGAGACGATGCGACCAAACAGGTGGTGATCGAAAATCGCAAGCTGACAGAGACCGTCAAAGCGGCGCGCCATGCCGCGATAGCGCGAATAGGAAGATAACCAAGCTAGCCATCGTGCGGCCTACCGGAGCGCTTGCCCGCGATCGGACGCTCTATCGGCGTTTGTAATTCGGTCACTCAGCCCTGAGCCTTCAGCAGTGCCGCAACGAGGCCGGCGGTCGAGGAATCGTGGCCATCGGCGCTCTCCCTGCCCTCGAGGACAGGCAGCAGGCCGGTCGCCAATTCCTTGCCTAGCTCGACGCCCCACTGGTCGAAGGAGTTGATGTTGAAGAGCGCGCCCTCGACAAAGACGCGGTGCTCGTAAAGAGCGATCAGCCGGCCGAGCGCGAAGGGGTCGAGTTGGTCGTAGACGAAGGTCAGCGACGGCCGGTTGCCGGTGAAGACGCGATGCGGCGCAATTTTGTCGGCCTTTGCCTCGTCCATGCCCTTCGAGGTGAGCTGCGCTTTGGCTTCAGCGAGTGTGCGGCCCTTCATCAGCGCTTCCGACTGCGCCATGCAATTGGCGATCAGCAGCTGGTGCTGGTGGCGCAGGTCCTTCTCATGGCCGTTCGCGGCGATCATGAATTCGGCCGGGATGATATCGGTGCCCTGGTGGATGAGCTGGTAGAACGCGTGTTGCCCGTTGGTGCCGGGCTCGCCCCAGACGACCGGCCCTGTCTGAAATTCCACCGGCTTGCTGTCGAGCGTGACCGCCTTGCCGTTCGATTCCATGTCGAGTTGCTGCAGATAGGCGGCGAAGCGTGACAGGCGCTGGTCGTAGGGCAGGATCGCCCGCGAGGGGTAGCCGAGCACGTTGCGGTGATAGAAACCGATGAGACCGAGCAGCATCGGGATGTTTTCGCGCACCGGCGCCGTGCGGAAGTGCTCGTCGATCGCGTGGCCGCCGTCGAGGAAACGGCCGAAATTCTGAGCTCCGACGGCGATCATCAGCGGCAGGCCGATCGCCGACCAGATCGAGTAGCGGCCGCCGACCCAGTCCCAGAAACCGAAGACGCGGGCGGCGTCGATGCCGAAGGCGGCGACCTTGTCGAGAGCGGTGGACACCGCCGCGAAGTGGTGGCCGACCGCCGCCTCGCCGAGCTTGCCGGCGATGAAGGCGCGGGCCGTCGCCGCGTTGGTCATCGTCTCGATCGTCGTAAAGGTCTTGGAAGCGACGATGAAGAGCGAGGTCTCCGGGTCGAGCAGCTTCAGCGCATCGGCGATATGGGAGCCGTCGACATTGGAAACGAAATGCAGCCGCGGGCCGTCATGGAAGGGGGCGAGCGCCAGGGTCGCCATGACCGGGCCGAGGTCGGAGCCGCCGATGCCGATACTGATGACGTCGGTGATCTTCTTGCCGGTGGCACCCTTCAAGGCGCCGGAACGGACGTCGTCGGCAAAGGCGCCCACCGCATCGAGAACGGCGTTGACGTCCGGCATGACGTCCTTGCCGCCGACGAGGATCGGCCGGTTCGAGCGGTTCCGGAGCGCCGTATGCAGGACGGCGCGTTCCTCGGTGATGTTGATGATGTCGCCACGGAACATGGCGTCACGCTTCTCTTCTACCTTGGCGGCCTTCGCCAGCGCCTCGAGACCAGCAAGGACCTTGTCGTTCAGGGCGCATTTCGAATAGTCGAGGAGGAGATCGCCGAGCCTCGTGCTGAAGCGCGAAAAACGGTTCGGATCGGCCGCAAAGGCGGCCCGGATGTCGGTTGCATTAGTGGCCGAAACGGCGGACTTGAGCTGTTCGACGATGGTCTTCATGGGGATTCCTGCGACCCAAAGCGCGAGTTAAGACGCCGTCATTTCCGCCAGGGAAGGTTCAATCGCGCTTGCCGAATTTGGCCAGCGCCTGTTTGAGCTCGGGATGGTTCTGCGCGTACGAATCTAGGTCAACACCCTCGCGCGCGGCTTCCCATGCTTGTCGAACGGCTTTGACGCCCGCACCTGGACCGTCTGGATGACTGACGACGCCTCCGCCGCAGAGGTACAGGAGATCGAGCGTCTTTCCGGTTCGACGATATGTCTCAGGCGCCTGTCCACCCCATTGCCCCGAGCAAACGACCGGCATGGGCTTTTCCCCTGCGGACGTGAAAGGGGCTGCGAGGTCGTGGAAAGACTGGACGAACGAATCGTCCGGCTCCCAATACTTTGATCCAATACCGTTGATCTGGAACTGGTCGACGCCCAACAGCCGCCAGTACTGCTGGTAAACAGAAAAATTCATCCCAAGGCCGGGGTGGCGGGTGAGGATGTCCCATCCGTTACGGTGGGCATGCAGCGCCAGTCTTGAACGCCTCCTCAAAAACAGGAAAGCGCCTTGCCCGATAGAGTTTATGTTGATCACGGCCGCGTTTCCGCCGGCATCGGCGACGACGTCATGGTTTCTCATCATCACGTCGGGATCGACATGGGAGATGTTGAAGGCATACATTACCTTCTTGCCGGTCCGTTGCTCATGGTCCTTGATAAGAGGCATGATCGCTCTCACCCGCTCCTCGAGCGGCGAATAGGGCGGACCGCAGAGCTTCTCGTCATCCTTGATGAAATCAACGCCCGAGTCGATAAGCTCACTCACCATCTCGGCCGTTTCGTTGGGACGCAGCCCTAGCGCCGGCTTGATGATCGTGCCGATCAGAGGACGGTCGAAGACGCCTGTCAGGCGCCGCGTCCCCGCTATGCCGAACTGAGGCCCCGGGTAGGAAGCCCCGAACGCATGCGGCAATTGCATGCGCAAGACACGTATGCCGGTGAAGCCTCGGATCGAGAAGACTCCGCCGATCGTGATCGTCATCAAAGCGGAAAGATCGTCACCGACCGCTTCAATCGGAAAGGCGATGTCCGCTTCCGCTCGCCGATACGAAGGTCCCGACGCGTTTTGGGGGATCGAGGGCACGGAGATCGGGGGAAGCTCGCGGACGTCAAGCACGCGGGCGGCGACCCGCGCCTTCAGCTCCGGCGTCTCCCCCGGGAGGTCGACGAACGTGCCCGTCGACTGATCGCTGGCGATCTTGCTTGCAAACGATTGAGGATCCCCGTCGCATTCGATCAGATACGTCATGATGACGCAGTCGTTTCTATTCATGTCGTGCACACCGTTCGTAATCAAAACAGAAGGATCAAACCCTCGATTGCTCTCCGTCCGCGACGCAGATCTCGACTATCCGCAGCCCGTGATCGCTCAGGCGGGAGGGATAGAATTGGGCCAATTTTTCCTCATGCACCGGAATGATCCGACGCTCGTCATTTCCCACGATGCCCAGCATCTCTTCGGCTGCCTGGATCAGCTTCGTCTGGCTGCCATTCGCAAGCCCTGGGGGGACGAAACAAGGATCGAGTTGATCGTCGCCAGTGAGGTTCCGGTAGGTGTAGACGACATCTCCGGACAACACCAGCCTGTCATCGCTGCCTCCGTTTTGCACCACAACATATTGGGAGCCTGCGGTATGAGTGTCGTGGGCGGGATACAGGTGAATGCCCGGAAGGACATCTTCCCGCGTCCCTTCGAGAAGTTCCAGTCTGCCCTCGATGTTCGCCTGGGTAAGATAAAGTATATCGGCGGGGTTCAGCCCAGCCAACAGCGATCGAAACCGGCGGCCCTTGGCAAGGATCCACATCCAGGATTCAAGCTCCTTCTTCTGGATGAAGATCTTTGCATTGGGAAAGAACTTCAGGCCGCCAATGTGATCGAAATGGGCGTGCGTTATGAATATGTGAGTCACGTCCTCAGGCCGGACGCCACATTCACCCAAGACTATGTCCGGCGACGTCCATCCGGTTACTCCGATCGAGTTCGCTATCTCTCCCCCGAAATCGTTCGCATCGTGGCCGACGTCGACTAGCGCGACCGCATCGGCCGTCCTGATCAGAATGTATGCGAATGGCAGATTCATCGTTCCCTGGTTATGGGCGCCGTAATAGACACCGCTCACCGGGTGAACAGGGCTTCGGGCATACTCAAGCACCCAAACGGAATGCGCTCCCATGTGTTTCCTCCGCGTTTGCGAACAACGGCCCTGCGCAACATCCGCTCGCGTCGAATGTCATGGTGCCCAATAGCGCAGATGCCCGTTTCAATTCCAACGAAGCTCTCGTCAGCAACCTCAAGAGCTCGGTACTCTGTCTTCCCAGCCGCCCTTCGAATGCCCTCTGGACCTCCAAAAGGTCAGAGCGGGCCCGGCCAAGATGCCGAGCTGCATGTTCGGTTGCCGCCAAGCGCCTCCTTCTGTCGCCCCCCTGTCCGACGGACTCCAATATATCGGCGGCACGGCACGACAGCTGGGCGAAGAGCAGATTCATGCCGGGCTCTCTCAAGCCGAGGTGCATGAAGGAGAACAGTGCGAGCACCTCGCCGTAAGCCCGGACCAGGGTCTCCAGTTCAGACCGCTGCTCCTGCAATTCAACGGCGTTTGTGACTTCGTTGCAGGAGAACGGAACAAGGCCCCGCTGATACCCCATAACCGTCACGCCACCGGGGGGAGTGGCGCTGTTGCGGGCAGCAGATCGGCCGATTGCAGGGCGGTCCAGAATGCGGGCGGAATGCGCTCGTTGATCGCCGCCACGTTCTGATCGACTTCAGCACTGCTTTTCGCGCCCATGACTAATGTGGCCACGGCCGGGTGGGCATATACGAACTGCATTGCGGCAGCCGGCAAGCTGACCCGGTATTCCTCGCACACCGCTTCAATCGATTTGACCCGGTCGAGGACGGCGGCCGGGACTTTCCCGTAGTCGTATGTCGCCGTTGCGCCAGAGGTTCCGCTGGCCAAAATACCCGAATTGAAGATGCCGCCTGCGATGATTGAGACATTTCTCGACAAAAGCTCGTCGAAGGCGGAGTGCAGGGGTTCGTGGTTGAGCAATGTATAGCGTCCGGCCACCAGGGCGCACTCGATGGGGAACTCCCGGGAGACGCCGACGACGGAATCCGTTTCATTGACTCCGAGGCCAATCGCAGAGACGCAGCCCGTGGACCGCAGCTCGTCCAACGCCTTGTACCCTGAGGCTCGCAACTGATCCCAGTAGAACTCGCTTCGATCGCCGTGCCAGGCGCGTCCGACATCATGTACGAGCAGGACATCAATGTAATCGAGACCAAGACGCTGCTGGCTGTCCTCGAACGACCTCATGATCCCGTCGTAGGTGTAGTCGTAGGTGTCCAGGAAGGGCAGCGGATCGATCCACTCGATTCCATAGACGGTGTCGAGCTTTTTCGTGCGGCTGGCGGGCTTGAGGACACGGCCGACCTTGGTGCTCACGACGACGTCGTCTCGCAGCTTATTCACTCTCAGGGCATGGCCCAGGAAATGCTCGGACTTCCCGAAGCCGTACATGGGAGCGCAGTCGAAGTATCGAATGCCGGCAGCGTATCCCGACAGAATCGTCTGCTCGAACTCATCGTATGATACGTCCGCGTTGAAGCCCGAAATGGGAACCGTTCCAAGCCCCAGTGACGTTACCCGCACATTCGATTTGCCGAGCGGGCGCTTTGTCAGGTCCGACATCACAATATTCCTTGTCTTGACTACGAAGCTTTCAGGCGGCCGATGCCATGATCGGAGCCGCTTCCGGGATGAGGCTCTTTGCCTTGAGCGCTGACCAGAACCCTGGCGGGATCTTCTCGGAAATCGCCTTGACGTTTGCCTCGACGTGGGCAGTGCTAAGGGCGCCTTGGACCACCGCAGTGACGGCGGGGTGCGAGTAAACGAACTGCGTCGCCGCCGTCGCAAGCGAAATGCCAAATTCGCCGCAAACTGCCTCGAGAGCTTCAACGCGCTTCAGAATTTCGGGGCTGGCTGTCTGATAGTCGTACGTCCGGACCGCAGCCGCACCTTTGCTTCCCTCTGCCAGGACGCCGGAATTGTAGACGCCGCCTGCGATGATTGCGATCCCGCGGCGCTGGGCCTCGGGGAAGAAGTCTTCAAGAGGCTGGTGGTTAAGCAGAGTATAGCGGCCCGCGACCAACGAGCAATCAAGATTAAATTCGGCAGCGACTTGTAGAACGGACGCGGTCTCGTTGACGCCCAGCCCTATCGCCTTGACTGCTCCGCTGCTCCGAAGCTCATCGCAGGCCCGATAGCCGCTCTGGCGGAGCTGCGAGAGGTAGAGGTCGTAGCTGTCGCGGTGCCAGACGCCGCTGACGTCGTGGAGATAAAGAATGTCGACGCCATCAACGCCCATGCGCTGCTGGCTGTCCTCGAATGAACGCATGATCCCGTCGTAGGTGTAGTCGTATTCGTCGACGTAAGGCAGCGGGTCGATCCAGTTGATGCCGTAGAGGCTCTCCGCTCGCTTCGCGCGGCTCGCGGGCTTGAGGATACGTCCCGCTTTAGTGCTGATGATCACGTCATCGATGATGCCATTCACGCGCAGCACATGACCCAGGCTGTGCTCGGACTTGCCGAGGCCATAGAGCGGTGCCGTATCAAAATACCGCACGCCCAGCTCGTAGGCCTTCATGATCACGGCTTCGAAATCGGTGAACGGGACGCTCACCCCGCAACCGCCCAATGGCGAGGTACCAAGACCCAGTGAAGTCAGTTCGACTCCGGTGTTACCGATCTTTCTCTTCTCTAGCACAGTCATATTTCACCTTGATCTGACAGTGGCGAGCCCGATAAATTCGGGCTCGCTAACAATAATCACATGTACTTTTTGACGTTATCTTTATCCAAGATCAGCCACGGAACGACGTAGTCCTTCTGTGTTCCGTCCTTCCACTCCATCAGGTCCTTCCATACCTCCGACTGCGGCTTGTACTCCGCGCCGATTACCTGACGCAAAGCAAGATCTACTGCACCTTGCCCTTCCGCCCTGGCATACTTGTACAGGGTGACCGCCATTTCGCCGTTCTCCACGGCGCGTTTTGCGTCGGGAATGCCGTCGATCGCAATGACCGGCACCTTGCTGAGATCAACGTTGGCTGCCTTCATGGCTTCAATGGCGCCGAGCGCCATCTCGTCGTTCTCAGCGAGGACGCCATTGATCTGGTCGGGGTAGGCGGAGAGCCAGTTCTCCATGAGAGCCTGGCCCTCGGCGCGGCTCCAATTGCCGCTCTTGTCGGCGAGCAGCTTGAGGTTCGAATGCGCTTCGAGCCCGGCGTCTACGCCGGCGCGACGTTCAATCTGGGCCGACTGGCCGATAGGCCCTTCCATGAGGACCAAATTGCCGCCGCTCGGGAGGCGCTTCGCCATTTCCTCGGCGATGATCCTGCCGCCTTCGCGATCGTCGACGATAATCGACGCGGTATAGTTTTTCGACGAGGTTTTGAGCGCCGAGACGATCACCGGGACCTTTGCCTCGGCTGCCTTGTCGATGGCCGGGGCGGACGCTTCAAGATCGAACGGGGCCATGATGATCGCATTGAACTGCTGGGTCAGCGCGGTATCGATCTGGTTGGCCTGGATCAGCGGATCGTATTTTCCGTCAAAAACCGTGATCTCGACCTTGCCCTCCTTGACGGCAGGGTGGTTCTGGATCTCTGTGGACCAAGCCTTCATGTATTCGCCTGCCTCGCCGAAAGAAAGTGCAGCAATACGGATCTTCTCTTGGGCTGCGGCGAGGTCCGCACCGAGCAGCATCGTCGAGGCTGCGATCGCGGCAATGAACGTACGTCTGTTAATCATATTCTCCTCCGATTTTTCTTGTTGCTATTGGCAACGGTTACTTGCGTATCTGGTCTGCGATCACGGCTAAGACTATGATGGCTCCTTTCAATAGTTGCTGGTAATATGACGACACGCCCATCAGATCCATCCCGTTGTTGATGGTGCCGATGATCAATGCGCCGAAGAGGGTCCCGACGAGCGAGCCGCGTCCGCCGGAGAGGCTCGTGCCGCCGATCACGACTGCCGCGATGGCGTCGAGTTCGTAGCCGATGCCCGCCTGCGGCAGTGCCGCTGTCGTACGGGACGTCAGCACAAGTCCGGCAAGCCCGGCCAGCAGACCGCAGATCACGTAGGTGGCAGCGATGATGGTACGGGTCGAGATGCCGCTGGTCCTGGCCGCTTTTTCATTGCCGCCAACGGCGTAGACGTAGCGTCCAAAAGTCGTCCTCGAGAGCGTGAGCCAGCCAATCAGGAACACGGCGAAAAAAATGAGGACAGGAACAGGGAGGCCAAGGACGTTTCCGCTGCCGATCCACCGCAGGGAAGCGGTAAGGTTAGCGATCGGCCTTCCGTCGGAATAGATCAGAGTGAGGCCCCTGGCCATGCTCAGCATCCCGAGCGTCGCAACAAAAGGCGGCACGTTGATCCGGGCAATGAGAATTCCATTCGCGAGGCCGACGACGGCTCCGGTACCGAGCGCCGCAAGAATACTCCAGATCACAAGGTGCTCGTTCCCGGTGGTGACCAGGTTGGCTGCCAGCATTCCGGCGAGTGCCATGACCGAGCCGACCGAAAGGTCGATGCCTTTTGTCAGGATGACGAACGTGACCCCGATGGCGAGGATGCCGTTGATGCTCGATTGGCGAAGAAGGTTGAGCCAGTTGTTCCAGGTGAGGAAATACTGGTTCAGCGATGTGAAAAGCACGCAAATTGCGAGAAACACCAGAATGATGCTGAACGACTTGATGAAGTCCTTGGTGATCTCGGCTGTCCTGCGCTCCGACGGAGTGCCGGTGGCAATCTTGGTGATGTTGGCGTTCATTTGACTCGTCCTGAATTTACCGGCCGCGACGCCGGCAGCAATAATGCTTGCCGAACTTAGGGGAGCGCAGGCTCCTCAACTTGCGAGCTCCATGATCATTTGCTGGGTGGCGCCGTGGCCGTCGATGACGTCGACCAATGTTCCTGCCTTGAAAATCGCAATCCTGTCGCTGACCTGGAGGATCTCCGGAGCCTCGGACGACACGACGAGAACACCGTGACCCTTGGCGGCGAAGTCCCGCAGGAAGGCGTAGATCTCCTGTTTGGAGCCTTCGTCGATGCCGCGGGTGGGCTCATCGCAGATCAGAAGTCGGGGATTGGTTGTCAGGCATCGCGCGAAGACGACCTTTTGCTGGTTTCCGCCGCTCAGATTCTCGACCGCAAGCTCGGAGGAGCTGGCCTTGATCCGCTGAGAGCGGATCATCTCCTCGACGACTTCGCGTTCCTTCTGCTGCTTCACGAAGCCGCTGACCGCCATCAGGGAAAGGGCGGAAAGCGTGATGTTGTGGGCGATCGAAGACGACAGGACCAAGCCGCTGTCTTTGCGGTCCTCGGACACCATCGCCATGCCCATCTTGATCGATTCACGCGGCTTGCCGCGCGGAACCGGCCTTCCTGCAAGCATCACCTCGCCGGATGTCGGCGTCTCCATCCCATACACCGCCTCCAAGAACTCGGTCCGGCCGGAGCCGAGAAGACCGTAGATTCCGAAAACTTCGCCGGCGGCGACGGAGATCGAGATGTCCTTGAATTCGCTCTCACGGGACAGGTTGCGGACCTCAAGCAGGATGGGAGCCCCTGCGTTCGGACGCTCTTTCTCGACGACCTTGACCTCACGCCCGACTATATGAGTGACAAGCTCCTTGCGGGTGGTGTCCTTTATGGAGCCGCTTACGATGTAGTTGCCGTCGCGGAAGACCGTGAACTCGTCCGCAATCTCGAAGATTTCTGAGAGCTTGTGCGAAACGTAGATAATGCCCGAGCCACGATGCTTCAGACGATCGATCGCCGCGAACAGGATGTGGGCTTCGTGCTCGCCGATCGCGGAAGTCGGCTCGTCCATGATGACGATATCCGCATCGAAGCTCAGCGCCTTGGCGATCTCGACCAACTGGGTTTCGGCGAGGCTGAGATTTGCCATGCGGGCGTTGGCACGGATCGGGAAGCCGATGTCGTCCAGGAGCTTCTGCGCTTGCGTCTCCAATAGGGCAAAATCGATGAAGGCCCCAAGACGTTTTGGCTCCCTTCCGAGGTAGATGTTCTCGGCGACCGTCATTTCCAGAACCGGAGAAAGCTCCTGGGTGATGATGGCGATGCCGTGATCGAGCGCCTCGCTGGCGGAGCGGAAATCGACCACTTCACCCTTAATCTTGATGCTGCCCTCGTCCCTGCGCAGAAGGCCCATAACGATGTTCAGGAAGGTGGACTTCCCAGCCCCATTTCCCCCGCACAAGGCGTGGACGGTCCCCGGACGAAGCTTCAGGTGCCCGTTACGCAGCGCCGGAACGCCATGAAACGCCTTCGCAACGCCATCCGCCTCAAGCAGAAGACCGTTTCCGGTCGTCGAGTGTTGCGTGGTGTCGAATGTGACACTTCCCATCGTCATGAAACCTCCCAAGGCCAACTCCTCATCAGCCAAGGATAAGGTATAAGGTCATACCTATTTTGACAAGCGGTTTTTTTCGCGTTATTCAAACAGCGAGACGGAAGGGGTTTTTCAATGATCATTGATGTCGCAGCCGATCCCGCAGCGGGGATCACTTCAGCTGTCGAGGCGCTCCGGCGGGGCGCTGTGATCGCGGTGCCGACCGAGACCGTTTACGGCTTGGCCGCCGACGCCACGAATGAAGCGGCGGTATCCCAAATCTTCGATATCAAGCGTCGACCGGGTTTCAACCCGCTTATCTGCCACTGCTCCGATCTTGAGATGGTCGGCGAATTCGCGACCCTGGATCCGGTCAGTCTCCGTCTTGCGGAAAGGTTCTGGCCGGGGCCGATGACGTTGGTGCTCAACTTGAACCCCGGTAGGCTTCCATCCGTAACTACGGCCGGCCTGACTACCGTCGCCATCAGAATTCCCATGGGATTCAGCAATGGCTTGATCAGATCCTATGGAAGGCCGCTGGCCGCCCCGAGCGCCAATATCTCGGGAAGGGTGAGTGCGACGACAGCAGCGCACGTCGAGAGCGAATTCGGCGATGGAGTACCGTTGATACTCGATGGTGGCCCGACGAAGATCGGCGTCGAGTCCACTATCCTGAGGGTCTGCGAAAATGGCATCGAGTTGCTTCGTCCTGGCGGCCTCGCAATCGAGCTCGTCGAGCATGCTGCAGGTCTTCAAGTCAGCGCCCCAAACCTGTCCCGCAAAGTGCTCGCACCGGGAATGCTGACATCGCACTATGCTCCGCGCGCGATGGTCAGGCTGAACGCCACGCGCGTCGGGCCAGGCGAGACGCTCCTCAAGTTCGGCGATGCCATTGTCCCGGGCGAAGGGGCCTGCGCGCGCGTTTTCAACCTGAGTCCGGAGGGCGGTCTCGAGGAGCTTGCGGCGAAATTGTATGCGACCCTCAAAGCGGCCGACGATGCCGGCGCGGAATCCATAGCAATCGTTCCTATACCGGACGAGGGCTTGGGGCTGGCGATTAACGACCGACTCCGGCGAGCTGCTGCGCCGCGAACCCTGACACAGGGCGAACTCGAACAGGCGGCGCTTCGAAATAAGGAAGCCAGGTGATGCGAAGTTTCGGCGAGGAGGCCATGGATTGTTCCCCGGCGCCCGGCCGCCGATAGTTTCTTGACGTGACCGCACGTCCTTCCCGCTTCAAGCGCGTTCAGGCGGAACGGCCACCGACGCGCCGCAGCCGCCCGGCAGTTGCCAATCGTCTTGAACTTCAAACTGCGGCCATAGCCGTCACATCAGGCCGACTACGTCGTGGGGTACGTAGGGAGCTTCAAGCCGCTGGATTTCGTCGTCGGTCAATTTGACGGCCAGAGATCCCACCGCATCCTGCAGATGGCTTGGCTTGGTAGCTCCGATGATAGGGCAGGTCACGCCCTGCTTTTGCAGCACCCACGCCAACGCTATTTGCGCTTGAGGCAGGCCGCGTTCCACGGCGATCTTGGCAACTTCGTCCACCACGACCCGATCTGCGGCCGCGGCCTTCTCGTAGAACCTGCCGGTGACGTTGTCCGTTTCTGCGCGTTTGGACTGGGATCCGCTTCCCTTCGTGAGAATACCGCGTGCCAGCGGGCTGAACGTCATCACGCCGATGCCTTCGGCACGGCACAGCGGCAGCATCTCGCGTTCCTCCTCGCGATAGATAAGATTCAGATGAAGCTGCATTGATGCGAACGCAGCCCAGTGGTTGCGCTTTGAAATCTGGATCGCCGTTGCGAACTGCCACGCGTACATGTTGCTCGCGCCGATGTAACGAACTTTGCCCGCCTTCACCACGTCATTGAGCGCCTCGAGCGTCTCCTCGATGGGCGTTTCGCTGTCCCAGAAATGCGTCTGGTACAGATCGATGTAGTCCGTTCCCAGGCGACGGAGACTATTGTCGACCTCGGACAGGATTGCTTTGCGCGACAGGCCGGCGCCGTTGGGGCTGGCGTTCATCCGCCCGAAAACCTTGGTTGCCAAAACAATTTCGTCACGCCGGCCGTGTTCCTTCAACAGCTTGCCGACGATCTCCTCGCTGGTGCCGTCGGAATAAACGTTCGCCGTGTCGAGGAAATTGATCCCGGCATCCAACGCCTGCTGGAAAAGCGGCCGCGCCTCGGCTTCGGCAAGCGTCCACTGATGATTCCCCCTTTCAGGTTCTCCAAAGCTCATACAGCCCAACGCCAAACGCGAGACCTTAAGTCCAGTCGCTCCCAAGCGAACATATTGCATGTTTTCACTCCCTAAGGTATGAGGTATGACCATCTCTAGCAGAGACATGGCTGGGCGTCAACTTTTGCGGAATGTTACGGATCATCCCAAAATAACAAAAATCATGTGACTTTGTAATTTCCGCTTGTGATTTTTAAAAAAACGCGGGACATTAGCGTCCGTGAAGAAGATCATACCTCATACCTTACGGGAGGAAGAGTTGACAGCAGTTTCGGTCCGCGATCTGGCAAACGCTATCCGCGTCCTATCAATCGACGGCGTGGAGGCGGCCAATTCCGGTCACCCTGGAATGCCGATGGGCATGGCCGATGCGGCGGCCGTTCTGTTCGGCAAGCACCTCAAATTCGATGCGAGCGAACCCGGCTGGCCGGATCGCGACCGGTTCGTCCTGTCGAACGGCCATGGCTCGATGCTGCTGTACAGCCTTCTCCACCTAACCGGTTACAAGGAAATGACCATTGAGGAGATCCGCAATTTCCGCCAGTGGGATTCGAAAACGCCAGGCCACCCGGAATACGGCCACACCGCCGGCGTCGAGACAACGACGGGGCCGCTAGGACAGGGCATTGCGTCCGCGGTCGGCATGGCTATCGCGGAGCGGCGCCTGGGCGCGGAATTCGGCACTGCGCTCGTCGATCACCACACTTACGTCTTCTGTGGAGACGGATGCCTCATGGAAGGCGTCGGCCAGGAAGCTGCCTCGCTGGCGGGCCATCTTCAACTCGGCAAGCTGATCGTCCTCTACGACGACAACTCCATCACGATCGACGGTTCGACTGCGATAGCCTTTTCGGAAGACGTGCTTGCGAGGTTCGATGCATACGGATGGCACACGCAACGCGTAGATGGCCATGACGCTGAAGCAATCGACGCCGCGATCTCGAACGCGAAAGCGGAAGCATCGAGACCGTCCCTCGTCGCGCTGAAAACCATCATTGGGTTCGGTTCTCCGTCAAAGGCAGGAAAGAGCTCGGTGCACGGCGCGCCGCTGGGCGCGAGCGAAGCCGCCGCGACAAAGACGGCCTATGGCTGGACGGCAAATCCTTTCGAGATTCCAACACCGATCCTGGAGACATGGCGCGCGATTGGCGGGAAGGGCGCGAAGTCCCGCAGAGAGTGGCAAGCGCGGCTCGAAGCAGCGGAACCGGACGTCAAAAGCGAGTTCGAGCGTCGCACCGCGGGATCGTTGCCGCCGCATTACGAGGAGACGGTGAACGCCGCCAAGGCAAAGCTGCTCGATAAGCCGCAATCAGTGGCCACGCGCAAGGCAAGCCAGATCGCCTTGGAGGCGCTGACGGAGTTGCTTCCCGAAATGATTGGCGGCTCGGCGGACCTTACCCACTCGAACTTGACCCGTGTTCCGGCCGTCGACAGCGATTTCACCGCCGTTAGAAGCGGGCGTTATGTCAGCTATGGCGTGAGGGAGTTCGCAATGGCCGCCGCAATGAACGGCATGGCGGTTCATGGCGGCTTCATACCGTATGGCGGCACGTTCCTCGTATTCTCGGACTATTGCCGCAACGCCATTCGCGTGGCGGCTTTGATGGGCGCGCGCTCCATCTTCGTGATGACGCATGATTCCATCGGTCTCGGAGAAGACGGCCCGACCCACCAGCCCGTCGAGCATCTTGCCAGCCTCAGGGCGATGCCGAACTTGCATGTGTTCCGGCCCGCGGACACGATCGAAACGCTCGAATGCTGGGACATCGCGATAACCAGCAAGAACACGCCGTCCGTCCTGGCGCTATCGCGGCAGAATGTTCCCCAGCTCCGCTCGGAACGCGACGGCTCCAATCGCTGCGCGCGAGGAGCCTACGTGCTGCGGGAAGCCAGCAGGGAACGCGCGGTCACGCTCATCGCGACTGGAACGGAGGTAGCGCTTGCGATCCAGGCCGCCGAAGAGCTCGAAGCGAGAAATATTCCAGCCGCGGTCGTCTCGATGCCGAGCTGGGACCTCTTCGAAAAACAGGCCAAGGACTACCGGCACGCGGTGCTGGGGGACGCGCCACGCATCGCGGTGGAAGCGCTCTCGAAGTTCGGCTGGACCAGGTATGTGGACAGCGAAGACGACGTGATTGGGATGTCCGGCTTTGGCGCGTCCGCGCCGGCGGAGACGTTATACGAAAAATTCGGAATTACCCGTGACGCGATAGTCGCGCGCGCAGTTGCAAGGGTGAGGGGCGAAGAATGAGCACTCCGGCAACTCTCGCGAGCGACGAAGCCTCTTTCCAGCACGAGTCGGTCGATGAGTACCTCTCGACATGGGCGGGTGAGGACCGGTCGCGACAGCGCGTGACGGCACTTATCAACGGGATCTTGGACGCAGCATGTCTTCTGTCGGAGCGTATTGCGACCGGTTCACTGGAAGGCGATCCGGCGCGACTTGTCGGTTCCAATTCCGACGGAGACGCGCAAAAGGCCATCGACGTTGCTTCGCATGCGTTGTTCGTCGAGATTCTGGAACGGGCAGGGGCCGGACGGATCCTCTCCGAAGAGGCTGACGAGCCTGTTGTGTTCAAGGGTTCGGGGTTCGGCGTGGCTATCGATCCGATCGATGGTTCAGGCAACGTCGGACTGGGCGCCCCGGTGGGCACGCTCTTCTCGATCATTCCATTCACCGAAACTGAAGACCCGTTCTTGACTTCTGGCAGGCGGCAGGTCGCCGCCGGATATGTCTCCTTCGGCAACACGATCGACCTCGGCTTCTCCGTCGGAGACGGCATGCTGCTTGCGACGATGCATCCGCAGACCGGCGAGTTCTTGATTGTGAGAAGGCAGGTCCGGATACCGCCTGACACCTCGGAACTCGCTTTCAACGCTTCCGTTCACCGCCACCTTCAATCTGGTCTCAGCCTGTATGTTCATGACTGCCTGGCGGGCAGGGAGGGACCGCGCGGCCGCGATTTCAATATGCGCTGGCTGGGATCGGCAGTCGGAGAGCTCCACCGGATACTGCTCAGGGGCGGTGTTTTCTTCTACGCCGCCGACAAACGACCGGGGTACCAAAATGGACGGCTTCGCCTGGTGTACGAGGCAAACCCGATCGCGTTCCTGATGGAGCAGGCCGGGGGGCGGGCGACGGACGGCACTTCAGCGATCCTGGACAAGGTCCCGACCTCCCACCATTGCCGCACGCCGCTCGTCTTCGGTTCGGCGACCGAGGTCGATTTTATCGCGAGCTATCTCAATTCCAATCCAACCAGCGAGTGAGATTTCATGGCCAGGATCACTCTCCGCCAACTGTTGGACGACGCCGCCGAGCACGGATACGGCGTCCCGGCGTTTAACATCAACAACATGGAGCAGGCGCTTGCCATCATGGGAGCGGCCGATGACACGGATTCGCCTGTCATTCTGCAGGCGAGCCGCGGCGCGCGGGCATATGTGAACGACATCATGCTCAAGCACATGATGGATGCCGTGACGGAGATCTATCCGCATATTCCCGTTTGCGTACATCTTGACCACGGAAACGAACCGAGCACCTGCGTGACCGCGATTCAATACGGCTTCACTTCGGTGATGATGGACGGGTCGATCCGTGCTGACGGGAAGACGCCGGCGGACTGGGACTACAACGTAAAGGTCACAAAAAGTGTCAGCGAGACGGCCCATTGGGCAGGCGTTTCGGTGGAAGGGGAACTTGGGGTTCTGGGCTCGCTCGAGACCGGCATGGGCGAAGCCGAAGACGGGCACGGTGTCGAAGGTAAGCTCGATCTCCATCAGCTTTTGACGGATCCCGACGAGGCCGCGAAATTCGTCGAGGAGACGAAGGTGGACGCGCTCGCCGTCGCAATGGGCACCAGCCATGGAGCCTACAAGTTCTCGCGCCGCCCGGACGGGGACGTCCTAGCGATGGATGTTATCGAGGCGATCCACCGAAAGCTGCCGAACACGCATCTTGTCATGCATGGTTCCTCGAGCGTCCCGGTGGAATTGCAGGAAATCTTCAATAGCTTCGGCGGCCGGATGAAGCCGACTTGGGGCGTGCCTCTCGATGAAATCCAGCGGGGCATTCGGCATGGCGTCCGAAAGGTCAACATCGACACCGACTGCCGCATGGCCATGACGGGGCAGGTACGCAGAGTGCTTGCAGAAGACCCGACGGAATTCGACCCCCGCAAGTACTTGAAGCCCGCAATGACGGCGCTTTCGAAGCTCTGTCGCGAAAGATTCGAGGCCTTCGGAACGGCCGGACGCGCGAGCTCGATCAACGTCATACCACTTGCAGAAATGGCGAAGCGGTATCGGGCAGGCTCGATATAGGCCGAGGCAACGGCGATTTAGAACGGAGATGTTGGTGAAGCGGGACGAGCGCAGGCAGCAAATCATCGATATGCTGGTCGAGAACAAGACCGTCGGTCTCGACGAGCTTGCCGATCACTTTGCGGTCTCGAAGATGACGATCCATCGTGACCTCGACGACCTCGACCAGGAAGGAGTCTTACGGAAGGTCCGCGGTGGAGCGACGATCGACGCTGGGACGCGGTTCGAAAGCGACTTTCGAATTCGCGCGCGCCAAGACAACGCGGCCAAGATCGGAATGGCGCAGGCCGCTTTGGAACTGGTCGAGCCGGGTATGACGGTGATGGTCAACGACGGCTCGATGGCAGCGGTGCTCGGCGGGATGCTGCCGCAGAAGCGGCCACTCACCCTAATCACCAACAATGCGGAAATCATGGAACGGCTGAAAGGCGAGTACGGCATAACGCTGATAGCTCTCGGCGGCATGTATTCGGCGAAATTCAACGCTTATCTCGGCATCGTCACCGAGGATGCGCTTTCTCGGTTGAGGGCGGACATCGCCTTCATTTCGACCCCCGCCATGAGCGGCAGGATCGCCTATCACATGGACGACAATGTCGTGCGTGCGAAGCGCGCGATGATTTCGTCGTCGGTCAGGGCCTGCCTCTTGGTCAACCATCAGCGGTTCGGCCACACCGCCTTGAACGTGCTGGCAGACGTAGCTGAGTTCGATGCGGTTATCACTGATCGCGCGCCTGGAACTGCTGTTCTGGACGAATTTGAACGGGCGGGCATCAAGCTCACCATTGCATCGACGCAGGATCCGACATGACCGGCAAATCGCGCTTCTGGATTGGCACCAGCTGGAAGATGAACAAGACGCTTGCGGAGGCCGAGCACTTTGCGCGGGGCCTCAAGGCCGCAGATGCGACGCGTGATCCGCGCATCCAGCGTTTCGTCATTCCGGCTTTCACCGTCCTTCGCGAGGTCAAGGCAATGCTCGCCCAAACCTCCGTAAAGATCGGCGCGCAGAACATGCACTGGGCCGACCAGGGCGCTTGGACGGGCGAAGTCTCGCCGCTCATGCTGAAGGACTGCAATCTCGATCTGGTCGAACTCGGCCACTCTGAGCGGCGTGAGCACTTCGGGGAGACCGACGAAACGGTGGGCTTAAAGACCGAAGCCGCCGTCCGGCACGGTCTTATTCCGCTGATCTGCGTAGGTGAGACACTGAGAGACCGCGATAGCGGTAACGCACCGGAAGTTCTGGCCGCCCAGGTACGCGGCGCGCTTTCGAAATTGACCGCTTCGCAGAAAACGGCCGAGGTCCTCCTTGCCTACGAGCCCGTCTGGGCCATCGGCGAGAAGGGCATTCCGGCAACCGCCGAGTACGCCGATGCGCGTCAGGCCGAAATTATAGCTGTCGCCGAAGAGGTGGCCGGCCGAAAGGTCCCCTGCCTCTATGGCGGGTCGGTCAATCCGCAGAACTGCGAAGAACTGATTTCGAGCCCGCACATCGACGGGCTGTTCATCGGCCGTTCGGCATGGAACGTCGAGGGGTACCTCGACATCCTTGCGAAATGCGCCGCCAAACTCCGAGGAGAGAGAGAATGAAGGTTGCCATTGCAGGAGACAGCGCAGGCGAAGGTCTCGCTAAGGTGTTGGCCGAACACCTAAAAGGTCGCTTTGACGTGTATGAAGTCTCGCGGACCGAGGCCGGTCCCGATCGGTTTTACGCCAATCTGTCGGAGCGCGTCGCCTCTGGCGTGCTCGACGGCACATACGACAAGGCCATTCTCGTTTGTGGAACCGGAATTGGCGTCTGCATCGCAGCGAACAAGGTTCCGGGCATCCGCGCCGCCCTGACGCACGACACCTATTCCGCCGAGCGTGCTGCCCTTTCGAATAACGCGCAGATCATCACGTTGGGTGCTCGTGTGATCGGGCCGGAGCACGCTAAGTCGATTGCCGAAACGTTTCTGGGCAAGACGTTCGACGAAGGCGGCCAGTCGGCGGGCAATGTCAGGGCGATCAACGACCTGGACAGCAAGTATCATCCCCGCGCGCCAAGCTCGAGCAGATAGACGTCGAACTGGGGGGACGGCGGCGAGCGCCTCGGGCAATTGGTCACGCGCGAGGCAAACCCTGAATCACTATGGGGTGAGCACTATTGCTCCAAGTCGATGCCGTCGAGCAGGTAACAGAGATATCTCATGTAGGGAGGCGGCAGTGCGTATTGGGGCATTAAGAGAACGGTATCCAGAGGAAGCGAGAGTAGCGCTGACTCCCGAATCTGCCGTCCAATTGAGAAAATTGGGCCATAATTGCTTGATCGAGGCGGGAGCTGGGAGCAGGTCGGGTATTTCAGATGATGCATATCGCTCCGTGGGCGTAGAGGTCGTGCCTGACGCGAGGGCTCTCATCGCAGGTTCAGATGTTGTCGTGAAAGTTCGCAGTCCCGAAGGGGATGAAGCGAAGAGCCTGAAAGATGGTCAAACACTGATTTCCTTCCTGTGGCCGGCCCAGAACCCGGATCTTCTCGAGACCTTTCGGGACAAGAACATCACGGCCGTTGCCATGGACATGGTGCCACGCATCTCCCGTGCACAGAAAATGGACGCGCTGTCCTCCATGGCCAACATCGCCGGGTATCGCGCCATCATTGAGGCGGGCAACCAGTTCGGCCGCTTCTTCACTGGCCAAGTGACGGCTGCTGGCAAAGTGCAGCCGGCAAAGGTTCTCGTAGTTGGTGCCGGCGTAGCTGGGCTTGCAGCGATCGGTACGGCTGTCAGCCTCGGTGCCATAGTACACGCCTTCGATGTTCGTCCCGAAGTGGCCGAACAAATCGAAAGCATGGGTGCGAACTTTGTCTTCCTTGAATTCGAAGCAAACCAGGATGGCGCTGCAACGGGTGGCTATGCGGCGCCTTCCTCGCCGGAATTCCGCGAGAAGCAGCTCGCCAAATTCCGAGCCCTTGCGCCAGAAATAGATATTGTCATCACCACGGCGCTGATACCTGGTCGCCCAGCTCCCAAGCTCTGGCTGGAAGACATGGTCGCCATGATGAAGCCCGGCTCTGTCATCGTCGACCTGGCCGCCGAGCGCGGCGGCAACTGCGATCTAACCGTTCCCGATCAGCGTAT
Source organism: Sinorhizobium sp. BJ1 (assembly GCF_002531555.1). NCBI lineage: Bacteria > Pseudomonadati > Pseudomonadota > Alphaproteobacteria > Hyphomicrobiales > Rhizobiaceae > Sinorhizobium > Sinorhizobium sp. BJ1. Next base: position 126,802 of record NZ_NWTH01000013.1, on the reverse strand, counting down.
CGTCTCGCCGAACGGTGTGGTCATCATCGGCTATACCGATTTCCCGAGCCGCATGGCGGCTCAGGCCTCCATCCTCTATTCGACGAACATCCGCCACATGCTGGCCGATCTCACGCCTAACAAGGATGGCGTGATCAACCACAACATGGAAGACGACGTTATTCGCGGCGCGACCGTGACCAAGGGCGGCGAGATCACCTATCCGCCACCGCCTCCGAGGATCCAGGCCATTGCCCCCGCCAAACCAAAGGAGAAGGTGAGGGAGCCGACAGCGGAAGAAGTGCGGGCCGCGGAAGCCGCCGCCTTTCGCAAGCAAACGACCAGTCAGGTGGGGCTGCTCGTTATTGGTGCTCTGCTTCTAGCCTTGATCGGGTCCTATGTGCCGTCTGAGTTTATGGCGCACATTGTGGTCTTCGCTCTCGCTTGCTTCATCGGATTCTCGGTGATCTGGAACGTAAGCCATTCGCTGCACACTCCGCTGATGGCCGTTACCAACGCGATCTCTGGCATCGTGGTTATCGGGGCCCTTTTGCAGATCGGTTCGGGAAATCGGCTGGTCGTGATCCTCGCTACACTGTCGGTTCTGGTTGCCACTATCAATATCGTAGGCGGCTTCATGGTCACCCGCCGCATGCTTGCCATGTTCCAAAGGTCGTGAGGGGGCGGCACCAATGAATCTTGGACTTGTATCAGCAACCTACCTTTTCGCTGCCGTTCTGTTCATCCTGTCGCTTGGGGGGTTATCAGGCCAAGAGAGCGCCAAGCGAGCTGTTTGGTATGGCGTGGTCGGGATGGTCCTGGCTGGCGGTGCCACCATCCTCTCGCCCGACGTCAGCTCTCTATCGCTCATCCTTCCTGTCATCCTCGTCGGCGCTGCGCTCGGTGCGATTGTTGCCAGGCGCGTGCAGATGACCGAAATGCCCCAGCTCGTCGCAGCATTGCATTCATTCGTTGGCCTCGCTGCCGTATTCATCGGTTTCAACGCACATCTCCAGCTAGCGGATGTAGCCGGAATGGCCGAAACGACTCGCGAAGGTCTGACGGGCTTTGCGAAAGTTTTGGCACACAAACTTGCAGACCCGTCTGGTGTCTTAGTATCGATCATGAAGGTGGAGGTGTTCCTCGGCGTGTTCATCGGTGCCGTCACCTTCACGGGTTCGGTCATTGCATTTGCCAAACTCGCAGGCAAGATTGATGGCAAGGCTATGAAGTTGCCGGGGGGCCATGTTCTCAATGCCGGCTGCGCGATCGCTTCGGTTATCCTCTTGGGGTTCTATTTTCAAAGTAATGATTTGTGGCCGCTCGCTGCCATGACCATTTTGGCTCTATTCATCGGTTATCACCTGATCATGGGCATTGGCGGAGCCGACATGCCAGTCGTGGTCTCCATGTTGAATAGTTACTCGGGCTGGGCAGCTGCGGCCATCGGTTTCACACTCGGCAACGACCTCCTTATCGTCACTGGCGCTCTGGTTGGCTCGTCGGGTGCAATTCTTTCCTACATCATGTGCCAGGCGATGAACCGGTCCTTCATCTCCGTCATCCTCGGTGGCTTCGGGAGTACGACGGCTCCGGCGACGGAAATAATCGGTGAACAGGTGGCCATCGATGCAGACGGAGTTGCAGCTGCGCTCAATGATGCTGACTCTGTCGTTATCATTCCGGGCTACGGCATGGCGGTGGCACAGGCTCAAGGTGCGGTTTCGGAAGTGACCCGCAAGCTGCGCAGTAAGGGCAAGAACGTACGCTTTGCAATCCATCCAGTAGCTGGCCGTCTCCCCGGTCACATGAACGTGCTGCTTGCGGAAGCGAAGGTGCCTTACGACATCGTTCTTGAAATGGACGAAATCAATGATGACTTCCCGGAAACGGACGTGGCAATCGTCATAGGCTCGAACGACATCGTCAACCCTGCAGCACAGGAAGACCCGAACTCTCCAATTTCCGGAATGCCGGTGCTCGAATGCTGGAAGGCAAAGCAGGTATTCGTGTCGAAGCGAGGCCAAGGCACTGGTTACTCGGGCATCGAAAATCCGCTGTTCTACAGGGACAACACGCGCATGTTTTATGGCGACGCCAAGTCCTCGCTCGAAAAGCTGCTTAGATTGATAGACTAAGTTCTTAGCATTCCCTCGCTCTGTGAACGTGAGCCGGGTCTCCCACCGGTCTCATACAGGGCGTTTCCCCCGCAGGCTTTGCCTGCGGGGTCTTTTTTACTGGCTGTATGCCAGTTGCTGGACCGTATTCTCTTTTGTGCCTGAAACACCAATCCCTCTTAGGCAAGTAAATCTATCGGCGGCATGCGTCCATCTGAAATACTGTAAACACACCTCTTTCGGGCGACCGGTCGGCCGCGGAGATCGCCGAACGCCGCTGTCCAATACCAATTGTGAGGCGTTCGTTGTTGGGAGTGGGACCGTTTTAATCCGAATTCAAGGTATTAGGTATTAAGGTTATATAATCATTTAAAGTGGAACTCCGGTAGTACTGCATGACGCAGCACGGTTTGCCTTATAAGCGTCGACAGCCCGGAAACATGGAATAGACGTTAACTCACGTCGTTCAATAAATTTGCTCCAGCGGCTCGATAGCGGGAAAGCGACGATGATATGCCGCGAGCAGCTCGGTCAGAAAGCCATGGGCAAGGCAGACCGTTAAGCCGACGCGAAGCACTCCCACAGAACCACGTTTGGCCTTAGCGAGTGTATCAACAAGCTTTGTGAAGGTGTTTCGCACCGATCGCCGCCTCCCTGAGGAAGCGTTCGCCAGCCGGCGTTATGCGGGCGCCCGAGCCATGCCGTTCAAACAGGGCCATACCAATACGCCGTTCCAGTATTGGATCCGCCGGCTAACGGTAGACTGCGACACTGAAAGTATTTCTGCCGCGCGCCGAAAGCTCCCATGCTCAGCAGCGCGAAGCGCGTATCGCAAATAGCGTAAATCAAAGGCGATATCCGGCACCCTCGAATCCTTTTCGAGATCCCTGCGTTGGGGGCGACACTCGATCCGCACAACGATTAGCCATCGCGAACGGCGCGTCGTAGCAGTGAAGGATTTCACCCAGCTCCTCGGCATCACCGCAGGCTTCCGGGCGTATCACCAGGCCTGATCGACAGGAGCGACAATGACCTCGTTGATCGCGACGCCAGGCGGCTGGTTCAGCGCGAAAGCCACCGCTTCGGCTACGGCCTCCGGTTTGATCGCCTGCTTGGAGAGATCGATGGCGACGTTCTTCGCTTCGCCATCGCGTAGCTTGTAGGGCCAGCCCGTACCGACCACGCCGGGGCTTACCATTCCAACTTGGATGCCGTGCGAGACACCGACCTCTTTGCGCAAACTCTCCGTCATTCCTTGGATGAAGAACTTGGTCGCGGCATATACTCCGCCCGCTTCGCCTGCACGGTGGCCTGCAACGGAATCGATGTTGAGGATGCGACCCGCCTTGCGCTCGAGCATGGTGGGTAGGACGGCCGCGATGCCGTGCAGATACCCGCGCAGGTTCACGTCGATCATCTTGTCCCAGTCGGTGATCGCGCGCTCTTTCCAGTAAGAGAAGAGCATCAGGCCGGCGTTATTCACCAGAATGTCGACGGGGCCGTAGGTGCTCTTCGCCAGCGCGACGAGCGCTTCAAAATGTTCGACGCGGGTGACATCAGTCACCTTGTAGACGGCCTTGCCGCCTGCGGATTCGATATCGGCCACCACCTTCTTGAGGCCGCCCTCGTCGACGTCCCCGAGCACCATGCGCGCGCCCGCCCCGGCCAGACGCCGGCTGGACGCGGCACCGATGCCGGACGCGGCGCCTGATATGACGGTTACTGCATTCTCCAGATAATTCATGGTCGTGTCTCCGTTGCTGACGGCTCGCCTGTTCGGATCCCGGCAAAAGGCGATGGCCCGGGTTCGCGGGCCGAACTTCAGGATGTCCGCTCGGGGGCGATCGCGGACGGCTCGGTGAAGTTCGGTTCGAAGGAGGGGACGAGACCCGACTCGTCCAGCGGATGCGGGCAAGCCTGCCTCTGGAGACAGCGTCGCAAGCGATCATCGGATCGCGTGCGGTCCAAACAGAGATTGGTGGTGAATGGCTCCGGCATCGCCACCATGCCGGCACTGTTCATCAACAGGGCGACGTCGAACATGCCCAGGCTCATGCCCGTCTGTGTAAAGTGCCGTGTGGCTGCTGCGCCGAGACCGACAGCGGCAGCGGTGGTGACGGCCACGCGGCCGGAGGCGAGGATGTCGTCGTTCATGGCCATACCTCCGTGCGGGCGAACCCGATCAGCGCGTTGGCCAGCGCGCCGGGATTCTCTTCGGCGATCCAGTGCCCCGCCTGCGGGATGATTGCCTTGGTGACCGTCTCGGCGACCTCACGCATCATCGGCTCGATAATGGCCGCGAAGGCGCTTGCCTCGCCCGCAATCGCGAGCACGGGCATGGTCAGCTTGCCGTCGCGCGCCAGGGCGGCTCGGTTTTCCTCTCTGTCGCGCGAGAAGGCGCGGTACAGCTCGAAGCCAGCGCGCATCCCGCCGGGGCCACTGAAATCGGCAACGTAGGACGCCTTGGTGGCCGCATCGATCGCACCCGCGTCATAGGCGAGATCGTGCCAGAAGCGATCGAGGTAATAACTCTCGCGACCAGCCGTCAGCGCTTCCGGAATGTCGCGCGCCTGGTGGAAATGGAAGTGCCAGACGCGGCTGTCGTCGAGCGAGGCCTTGTCGAACGCATCAGTGCCCGGCAGGGGCGCGTCGAGCGCGGCGAGGTGACTCGTGCGCTTGGGAAATCGCCTGGCAAAGGCATAGGCAATCATAAGGCCGATATCGTGGCCGACGACGATCACCGGGCCTTCGATGTCTGCATCGTCAAGCACCGCCGCGCAGTCCGCCGCGAGGGTCAGCTTGTCGTAGCCATCCAGCGGCCGGGAGGAGCCGCCCGCACCGCGAACGTCCGGTGTGACCACCCGGAACCCCGCAGCTGTGAGCGGACCGACCAGCTTGCGCCAGGCGATCGCGGTTTCCGGATAGCCGTGGATCAGCAGCATGGTGGCGGCGCCATCACCCGCCACACCGTAGCGGATCCGGACGCCGCCCCCGGTGTCGACCGAGCGCCAGCCGAGCTGCGGCAGCTCGGGCATTCCATGTCGGTCAATGGTGTTCATGGCTTTGGTCCTGGTTGATGAGCTCCGGACGACCGCGCTCAGGCGTGCACCGTGTTCATGTCGATGACGCAGCGGTAGCAAGCGGCCCCGCTGACAACGCGCTTGCTGTCGCCACTGTGAGGACTGGCGAGCCGACCGCCACACCCAGTGCTTAGGCATTGATGAGATGACCGGCTTCCGGGAGGCCGACGTCGACCGAGGGGGCGAAGTCCAGCAGGAGCCCCGTCGCGGCGAACCCGCCGGCGCCGATGAACAACCCGCCCCGGTCCAGAACGAGTCGCGCCAGTGCCACGCCGTGCGGTGATGGACCGGGGCGATCCCACTCCGGGGCGCCGTCATGGATGCTGTGTTCACCGACATCGCCGCGCTCAGTCCTTCAGGCCCGACCCGGGCTCGGCGCCGCCAGCGTGCGCCGCGGCCTTGAGCGTGTCGGGGAGGATGTTGTTGACGACGCGGCCGATGAACTTGCTGCCCGGCTTGCCCGACACGATGCGGTCTTTGCCCGCTTTCATCGCTTCATAGCCTTCCTGTGCGACCTTGGTCGGCGCGGCCTTCACACCGAGACCCAGCTCGGTCGTGTCCATGCCGGCGCGATGCCAGAAGGGCGTATCGACCTCACCCGGCAGCAGCAGGGTGAAAGTGACGCCGCTGTCCTTGTTCTCCTCCTTCACGGACTCGACGAAGGAGATCAGGAACGCCTTGGTGCCGCCATACACTGCCTCATAAGGCGTCGGCATCGTGCCCGAGATCGAGGCGGTATAGAGCAGCCTGCCCTCTCCGCGCTTCACCATGTCGGGCAGCAGGCGCTTGGTGAGGTGGACCTGCGAGGTCACGTTGAGCTGGATCATCTTGATCTCGGACGCGAGATCGGTCTGGCCGACGAAATAGCCGCCGACATCGAAGCCGGCATTGAGCGCCGCGGCCGCCAAGGGGCGACCTGTCTGCTTCACCGCATCGGAGAGCTTCTCGACACCGTCGTAGTCAGTGAGGTCGGCTTCGACGATGATTGCCTCTGCACCGGTCGCGCGGACTGCATCCGCGGTGCGGTTCAGGTCACCGTTGGTGCCGGTCGCAGTGATGATGACGTCGTGGCCGTCGGCCGCGAACAGGCGCGCCAGCTCATAACCGATGCCGCTGGATGCGCCGGTGACGAGCGCAAGCGGACGAATGTCGGGGTTCGTCATGCGATTTCTCCTTTGAGGTTCAGTTGCCGCCGAGCGCGTCGGCGACCTCGGTCAGGCTTTCGGCAATCACGTCCCAATCTTCCTTGGCGTATAGATCGGTGGTCTGATTGGGGCCGTGCTCGTGAGGACGGCACACGAAGATGGTGCGGAGCCCTGCAGCGCGAGCGGCCTTCAAATCATCATTGTGGGCCGCGACCATTCCGACCTGGTCTGGACGCAGACCAACCGCGTCCGCCGAGCGCAGATAGGTCTGCGGCATCGGCTTGTAGCTCTTCGTGACCTCAGCGCCGGTGATGACGTCCCACGGCAAGGCACCGAACCGCGCCAGGTTGAGCATCCCGGCGATGTCACCGTTCGAGAGCGGGCCGATTGCGAACTTGCCCTTCAGCCGCGAAAGGCCCTCCACCGAGTCCGGCCAGGGATCCAGCCGCTCCCATGCCTTGTTGAGGTCGACCAGCTCGGCTTCAACAATCCCGCCAAAATCGGCGTGGTGGCGCGACAGGACGGTCTCGAGGTTCTCGCGATTGAGAACCTCGAGCTTGACCCAAGGGCGCTCGCCGGCCCGCACCTTCTGCATGGCGGGCTGGTAGAGGGCCCGCCACTCGTCGGCGAAGACGAGCGGGTCGACCTCGATGCCGTGCCTGGCAAGAAACGGCTCGGACGCCCGTGCAACGCCCGTACGCCAGTCGACGACGGTGCCGAAGACGTCGAACCCAAGAAAGCCGACGGGGGAGAAGTCTATGGTCATCGCTGGCTCCTCAGTCGCGGTCGGCGCTGCGGCTGGCCGCCTCTCGCGGCGCCACGTCCTTGCGGACCATGTCGAACTTCTCGAGCATGCCGTCGTAGCCGAAATTGCCGAGCGGCAGGCGCAGCGGCGGATGATCGTCGTGCGCGACATCGACGATGACGCGCGCGGCCTTGGCGGGATCGCCGGGCTCCTGGCCGACGTTCCCGCGGAAGGTGCGACGCTGCTTGCCGGCGGTTTGATCATAGTCGGCGATCGCGTCGGCCTCCGATATTTCGGCCGCCGAATTGCCCGCCCAGTCGGTCGCGAACGGACCGGGCTCGACGATCACAACCTTGATGCCGAGCGGTTCGATCTCCTGCGCCAGCGCCTCGGAAAGGCCCTCCACCGCGAATTTCGAGGCGTTGTACCAGCCGACGGTGGGAAAGGACCGGATGCCACCGATCGAGGATGTGTTGAGGATCAGGCCGGACCGCTGTTCGCGCAGGTGCGGCAGCCACGCCTTTGTCACTGCGGCGAGGCCAAAAACGTTGATCTCCATGAGACGACGGACGTGCGCGTCGTCACTCTCTTCGACGGCGGCGAAATAGCCGATACCGGCATTGTTGAAGAGAATGTCGATGCTACCGAAGCGCTCGCGCGCGATCTCGATGCTACGCGCGATCTCATCCGGCTTGGTAACATCGAGCTGGGCGACCGCGACGCGTCCGGGATCGATCGCGACCAAATCGTCGAGCGCGTCGAGGGAACGGGCGGTCGCGACGACGCAGTCGCCGCGCCGAAGTGCCTCCAACGCCACCTCGCGACCAAAGCCGCGCGACGCGCCGGTGATGAACCATGTCTTCATGAGATGCTCCTTATATGCTGGAGGGAAGCCGTCTCAGACGTAGGAGACGGAGTAGCGGAGATGGACGACGCCATTGCGCCGCATTTCGTTCGCGCTGATCGAGAGGCGAACATGGTCGGCAAGCCCGTCGGGACTGGCCTCGAACAAGGTCCGACTGCCACTGCGCCCGCCGATCGCAGGGAAGAGAAGCAGGCTGATCTCGTCGACGAGCCCGGCCTTGAAAAACGTCCCGTTGGTGCGGCCGCCACCTTCCAGGAGCAAGAGCCTGATCCCGAAGCGATCGGCGAGGATCTCGAGGACCGCGGCAAGGTCGATCGTCTCGCCCTCGGCGACGATGTAGGAGATGCCGTCGGCAGCGAGCTCCGCCAGATGCGCATCCGGCACATCGCGGCCTAGAACCATGATGATCGGCGCGCCGAAAGCCTCAGGGCCGGTCCAGTGGAGCTTGCCGTCCTGATCGATCAGGATGGCGTAATCGTCGGCGCCGGCACGGGCGACGTGGACCGGCCCTTCGACCTCGCCATGATCGCTCGGCGGATGGGGCTCGCCATCCGCGAACTCCTCGCCGACCGCGCGCCCGGCGATCCAGGCATCGCATTCCAGCTCGTCGTGCACGCGGTCATATTCGGCAACCAGATCGTCCGACGAGCGGTCCGTCGACGGGCTCCACTGATCGACGACGAGCTGACCGTCGAGCGGGCTCATCATGTGGCAGATGACGTGAGGCTTCATATTTCGTCTCCTGAGATGGGGCAGCACGGCGCATCAGCAGCGCCGAGACCGTCATGATCGCCAAGCCGCCCGCCGCCAGCGCGGCGCCGACGAGGCCGGTCGACGGCCAGCCGTAACCGCCTGCGATCGCGAGCCCGCCTGTCCACGCACCGATCGCGTTGGACAGGTTGAAGGCCGAATGGTTCATCGCGGCGGCCAAGGACTGCGCCTGGCGGGCAACGTCCATAAGGCGCGCCTGAAGCGCAGGCACGAGCGCGAACCCGATGCCGATCATGAAGAGCGACGCGCCGGCCAGGATCGGGTTGGGTGCGGCGAGAAAAAAGAGGGCGAGGAACACGATGTTCCAGACGATGATGCCGAAAATCGACGGGATCAGTGCCCGGTCCGCGAGCCACCCGCCGGCCATGTTGCCGACGATCATGCCCAGGCCCCACGCCGCGAGGAACAGCGGTACCGTGCCGACGGCCACGCCGGCTTCCTGAACCAGGGTCGGCGTGATGTAGCTGTAGGCGGCGAACATGCCGCCGAAGCCGATCGTCGCAACCGCGAGCGTCAACCAGATCTGCGGGCGGGTGAAGGCGGACAGCTCACGCCGTGGACTTGCGTCCTCGTCCGCTTCGATCACGGGAATGAGGGGGCGCAGCATGATGAAGAGCAAGGCGCCGCCAACGGCGACCAGTGCGAAAGCCGACTGCCAGCCAAAGCTCTGGCCAAGCCACGTCGTCAGCGGCACGCCGAACAGGTTGGCAGCGGCCAGCCCCAACATAACGCGGCCGATCGCCTGCGCGCGCTGTGAGGGCGGCACCATGGCTGCCGCGACGATCGAGGCCGTTCCGTAATAGGCGCCATGCGGCAGCCCCGCGACGAAGCGCGCAGCCGCGATGCCGAGAAAGCCCGGAGTGACTGCGGAGGCGAGATTGCCCACCAGTACGATCGCGGCGAGAAGCAGCAGTAGGTTGCGCTTCTCCATGCGCGACGTCGCAATGGCCAGGGCCGGCGCGCCAATGACGACGCCGAGCGCATAGGCGCTGATGAAATTGCCGGCCTGCGGGATGGAGACGCCGGCGGACTGCGCCATGCCGGGCAGGAGCCCCATGGCGGCGAACTCGCCGGTTCCTATAAAGAGGCCGCCCAGGCCGAGCGCGATCTGAGCGGGCGCCAGGCCGTGCGGGGCGGCAACAACCTTGTCCTGTGTCATAGTCCTTATCTTTCTCGTGCTACCCGGATCACAGACCGAGCATGTCCTGGGTTTGTGCGACTGAAGCTACCTCGCGTCCCATGGCGCTTGACAGGTTGGCGATGAACTGGATGACGGCGCTGTTATCCGGGCAGCCGAGTTCCGGCCAACCGTGACCGCCGCGCTCGATGGCGAGCGCGGCCTGACTGGTCACGTTGCCGATTTTATTCGAGAGGGACCATTCGAGCGGTCCGTCGGGAAGGAAGCGTAGATGCGCCTCCAAACCGTCGATCGTACCAGGATGGCCGCCCAGAATGCCGCCATCCGTCAACTCGAAGAGGAACCACGCAGGCGCGTCAACGTGGCCGATCTCACGAAGTGCCGCGAACATGCGCGTGAAGGGGACAGCCCAACTGACGAACTGCGGTTTGACGCCAAGCGTGCGCAGCCGTTCGGCGAAGAAGCGCAACATCTCGGTGCGGTTCACACAGGTCCGGTCGCCGGAGCGGAACCCGCCATGTTCGAACCGGTCGATGTAGGTGCTGCCGGTGTCGATCGGCGCAATATCGGGACGTGTGGTGGGATCGCCCGCCAGCGCCTCGCTATGCGCGATCCGATCCCTCATCCTCGCCGCCAGCGGTGATCTGGCCAAGCGTCGGACAGACCAGGATTTCGCACCGCTCACGGATGGCGCGGATCGCCGTTGCATAGGTTTCGGCACGGTGGTCGGGTGAGCCATCGTCGCGGCGTGCATGGAAATGGACGATGCTGGCACCCGCCCCACAGGCACGCGCCGCAGCTTCGCCGATCTCCACTGGCGAAAACGGGATGTGTCTGTTCTCGCTACGCGGCGTGTACTCGTTGATCCGAGCTTCGATGATGAGCGGTTTGCGCGCCATCGCTCGGGGCCTATTTCTTGTCGGTCCAGCGATGCTGCGGCTGATAGCCGAGCACCCGCTTGGCCTTCTCATTGGAGATGACCACCTCGTTGCCGCTAAACGTCTTGCGGCGCTCGATGTTCGGGAAATGCTTGTCGAGCAGCTCGGCAGTCGGCGTCCGCATCACCGTCTCATCGCTGGTGATGAAGAACTCGTCCTTGCCGCGGACGTCATATTCGATCGCCAGCGCGACCGCCTGGGCGACGTCGCGATTGTCGATGTAGGTCCAGAAGTTCCAGAGACGCTTGGTGGAGTCGTCCTGCCACTCCTCGAATCCCTCATACTCCTCGGGGTTCATGACGTTGGAGAGGCGCAGGCAGGTGATGCGCATCTCGGGATCGTTGAGACAGAATTGGCGCGCCATTTCCTCGCCGAGCACCTTGCTCAGCGAATAGACGTTGTAGCCACGCATCGGATAATCTTCGTCGACGGGCACATAGGGAGCGTCGGTCATGTCGTAGGGGATACCGGTGGCGACCTCGCTCGCGCTCCAGATGACGTTCTTGACGCCGAGACGCCGCGCGGACTCGAACACGTTGTAAGTCGCCATCATGTTGATGCGGAGCTCTTCGGCATCCGGCTTCATGCGCGGGTGCGGCATGCTGGCAAGATGAACGATCGCGTCGAACGCCCCGGGCTCCGCGCGAGCATAAGTATCGGCGCCGATCGACGACAGAGCATCGAGCGCTTGGCCGAAGTCGGTGAGGTCGGCGACAATCGCCGATTCTTTTGGATCGGATGGCGCGATCTCGTCCACAAGGAAAACGTCATAGGCCTTGTCCCTTAGATAAGGGACGAGGACCGTGCCGATCTTGCCGAGTGCGCCGGTGACGGCGATACGCTTGCGGTTAGCCATGTTTAGCTCCGGGTTTGCTTAGGACCGGAAGGTCGTTCCAGAGTCTACAACTCGTTAGGTGGGCATCGGATGCGAGAATTGTGCTCAACGCACCGTTCGATCTGCCTCACGAAACCGCAGCGCGACGTTGTCGATTTGATTAGCGACAGCAACGTCCCGATAAAGGCTCATGACCCAAATCCATCTTCACTTCGAGCCCGTCGCGGCAGATGTGGGGTTCCCCGAAGGCCCGCTCGTCCTTGCCGACGGCACCATTCTCCTTGGAGATATGAAAGGCGGTGTGGTGCGCCGCATCAGCGGCGGCGACGTATCGGTGTTCGCCAATACCGGTGGGGCGCCCAATGGCCTCGCCAAAGCGCCGGACGGCAGCATCTACATCGCCAATAATGGCGGCGCCATGAAGTGGTCGCGCGATGGCGAGCGTACCATTTCCGCCGGCTTCGGGACGACCGGGTACGACGCGCGGATCGAACGCATCGATCCGGCCAACGGCGCCACTACGCGCGTGCTGGATAAGGTGGATGGCCGCCCCCTCGAGGCGATCGACGATCTCGTCTTCGCCCCCGATGGCAGCTTCTGGTTCACCGACCTTGGCCGTGAAGGCGAGCGGTCGCGCAGCTATGGCGGCGTTTATTGGTCCGCCGGCGACGGATCAGTAGCCCGCGCCGTCGCCTATCCGCTGATCACTGGCGCGAACGGTATCGGCCTCTCGCCCGACGGTACGACGCTCTACGCGACGGAATACGGCGCTGGTCGCTTGTGGGCGTGGACGATCGAGGCGCCAGGTCGCCTCGTCCATGAGCCCGGTCACGGGCACGGTGGCCGGCTCTTGTGGCAGGCGCCCGACGCGCAGCTCCTCGACAGCCTTAAGGTGACCGCCGCGGGCAACGTCGTGATCGCGACGCAGCACAAGGGCGTATTCTCGGTCGTCTCGCCGGCCGGCGAACTGGTCGCGACCATCGCCACGCCCGAGGAGTTCCCCACCAACCTCTGCTTCGATCCCAGCGATCCCGGCACTGCCTATGTCACCTTGTCGACCACCGGCCGGGTGATGCGGACCGCCTGGCCGGAACCTGGTCTTATCCCGTACGCCCTTCTCGTAAAGGAACCCAGCTCGTGATCCGGCTCCTCGACCATCACGGCGCGCCCGCCCGTCAGCACCGCATCCGTGCCAACGGCGTCGAACTGCATGTCGTTGAGGCCGGCGCCGGGCCAGCGCTGTTGCTGATCCATGGCACGCCCAAGACGCATATCTACTGGCGATCGCTACTGCCCCTCCTGACCCCCCACTTTCGCGTCATAGCGCCTGATCTACGCGGCGCGGGAGTCAGCGGCCATCCCTACGCGGAGAAGGGTTATACCTCACCCCTGATGACGGATGATCTCGTCGGTGTCCTCAACGCGCTGGAGGTCGAGACGGCGTTCGTACATGGCGAGGACCGAGGCGCGGAATACGCCTATGTCTTAGCCGGCCGGCACCCCGAAAGGGTTCGCGTACTGTCCTTCGCCGAGATGATGTTATCGGGGTTCGGCCTCGAGGAGCGCTCATTCCTGACCGAGGAGAATGTCACCGACGCCGCTGAGCGTCGCGGCGTCTGGGAATGGCACGTGCCCTTCTTCTTCAAGGCGGACGTGTCCGAGATGCTGATCGCAGGGAAAGAGCGGGAGTTCTGGACCTATTGGCTCAACCTCCAGTGCTACGATCCCACTGCACAGCCAACGGACTTGATCGAGGAATGGATCTCGCTGCTGTCGACACCACACGGGCTGCGCGGTACGCTCGACACCTATAAGGCAACCTTGGTGAACGCGAAGGTCAATCGCGAGCTATCAGCGCAGCCGTTGTCCATCCCGGTGCTGGCGATCGGCGCCTCCCACTTCTTCGGCGATCTCGTGCAGCAGAGCCTCGAGCGCGCTGGCGTCACCATATCGCGTCATGAAGTGTTCGAGCGCTGCGGACACAGCCTGGCGCTCGAGGAGCCGGAGAAACTCGCCGCGCTGCTCATCGATTTCTTCGGACGGAGGTCCAGTTAAGTTGCTCGTCATGAACGACGGCACGGATATTGTTCAAACTATGTTGCATAAACAGCGACGTTGAGTGAAAGATGCGGCTATGCAACTTTCGCGCACTACGCTCGGCGACCTTACCGTCTTCGTCGCACTCGCCCGGCATGGTGGGTTCCGCAAGGCTGCGCTCGATCTGGACGTCTCCGCATCGGCTCTGAGCCACGCCATGCGGGGATTGGAAGCTCGACTTGGGGTTCGCCTCATCAACCGGAACGCCCGCAGCGTCACGCTGACTGAGGCGGGCGAGGAGCTGCTGGCGCGACTGGAAGCAGGGTTCGGCGAGATCAGCGAAGGGCTTGAAGCGCTGAACCGGTTCCGTGAAAGCCCAGCCGGGCGGCTGCGGATTAACGTATTGAGCGATGCCGCTAGGCTCGTCCTGGGGCCTGTCCTGGCGGAATACACGCGCATCCATCCCGACGTTCATGTCGAGATCATCGTCCAGGACGAAATGGTCGACATCGTGGCCGGTGGCTATGACGCGGGCATCCGGTTCGGTGGACGTGTGCCCGAAGATATGATCGCGATGCCGATCGGGCCTCCCCTCCGTTGGGTCATGGTGGCGTCCGCGAGCTATCTCGAAGAAAAAGGCATGCCGGCCAACCCGGAAGCGTTGCGCGACCATCGCTGCATCGGCTTTCGCATGGGCACCGGCGCGATCTACCGCTGGGAGCTCGAACGCGGAAGCGAAGTGCTCGCCATGGACCTCCAATGGTCGATCGTCGTCAGCGAGACCGACGTCGCGCTCTCCATCGCGCGCAGTGGGGGCGGGATCGTCTACTGCATCGCCGACCGGGTTCAGCCGCTGCTGGATGACGGCAGTTTGCGCGAGGTACTGCCCGACTGGTCATCGGAAGGCGAACCGTTCTATATTTACTATTCGAGCCGGCGGCAGCAACCCGAAGCGCTACGCGCGCTGGTGGCGATGCTGCGCCGGGGCACCAGCATCAGTGATTGATGGCGCTGCCCGTTCGCTACGAGGAACGGCGACCCCGACTCGAACTCCAATTTCTGCCCATCGGCGCCCGCCACCGTTCTCCGCTGTAACGTTTGCAGGGAAGGCCAACCATCCGATTTCTACGCTAGAGCACGATATTGCAGCATCGCCGTGCCCCGCATCTCCGAACACTGCTGTCCAATATGAATTGTGAGGCGTTCGTTGTCGGTATCTGAGTAGGACCACTTTAACTCGAATTAAAGGTATTAGGTATAAGGTTATACCACCCCTCGAAGTGGAACTTCGATACCGCTGCATGACGCAGCACGGTTTGCCTCATAAGCGTCGACAGCCGGGAAAGATGGACTAGACGCTAACTCACCTCGTTCAATAAATTTGCTTCCAGCGGCGGAGGAATTATGCGCGATATTCGGGAATTTGGCGTGGCGCTGCGTTTGTCGATCGCTTTCGGGTTGCTGTTGTTCGCAATGGGAGTTCTGTCCCTTTCGTCAATCAGGCAGGTGAATGAGATAAACGCTAAGCTCAGCCTCATAAATGGCAGTAACAGCCAAAAATACCGGAACGGCATTGATATGCTCGGAACGGTCCGTGATCGAGCAATGGCATTGCGCGACATCGTTTTGACCGACTCAGATACGGATAAAGCAACGACAATCGCAATGATGAAAAAGCTGCAGGCGGCCTATGCCTCCAACGCTGCGGAATTGCAGAAGGCCGTGAATGCTGATGTCTTCAGCACTGCCGCTGAGCATCGCATTGTTGATGGTCTGAAGGCATTTCAGAATGAAGCGGAACCACTAATCGCCGAAGTTATCAAGCTGACACTGGATGGAAAAAAAGACCAGGCAAAGCCACTCCTCTTAAATCAACTTCGACCCAAGTTGACGGCATGGATTGGTGCTTTGAACAAATTAATCGATTACGAGCAAGCATTAAACCAGGGCGTAGGCGGCAAAGTCAAAGCGGCTTCTGACGAGTTTAAATCCCTGACCCTCACTGCGCTAAGTGTGGCTGCTTTGTTCGGGATATTTGCGGCAGCGCTCACTACCCGCTCAATCATAGCGCCTCTGGCGAAGCTGCAGCAGTCAGTCCGTCAAATGATAGCGGGCGATATGCAGATTGACCGAGTAATTGAGCGACGAATGGATGAAATCGGCCAGCTAGCTAGGCAGATATCCAGCCTTAAGACCCATCTCTCAGAAAAAGCTGAGCGCGATGCGATTGCCGAACATCACAGACAGGATGCTGAGCGGGAGCGTTTGGAGAAGGAAGGGGAAGAGCGCCAGCGGGCTGCCGAACAGACTAGTTCAGCCGTTGAGCAAGTTGCCGAAGCGTTGAAACAATTGTCGAAGGGCTATCTTCACATCCAGCTCGATCGGCCTTTCACGGAAGCTCTTGAGCCGCTCAGATTGGACTTCAATTCAGCGATCAGCCAGCTTCGCGATGCGATGTCCGAGGTGAACTATAATGCGCAGGCGATTGCTGCAGGTGCTGAGGAAATCCGTATTTCCTCGAGCGAACTCGCGACCAGGACGGAGCAGCAAGCTTTAGTTGTTGAGCAAACGGCGTCGGTCCTCGCAGATATGACAAGGCAGGTGGTGGACGCAAGTCATAGAGCACGCGAAGCAGGGGTCCTGGTCGGTGAAACCAAAGATAATGTCGAGAGGTCAGGCACTATAATGCGCGATGCTGTTGAGGCTATGACGAAAATTCGGGCCTCTTCGGTTGAAATAGGCAATATCATCGGCGTTATCGATGAAATCGCGTCTCAGACAAACCTCTTGGCGTTGAACGCAGGCATTGAGGCGGCACGTGCTGGTGAGACTGGCCGTGGGTTTGCGGTGGTTGCGCAGGAGGTCAGAGACCTGGCGCAAAGGTCTGCGGCGGCCGCGAAAGAAATCAAGTCCTTGGTTGAGGTATCTAAACTACATATAAATGATGGGGTCCAGCGCGTGCACCAAGCCGGCAATGCGTTGGGACAAGTCGTTGTTCAGGTGCAGAGTGTTAATCAAAACGTCGACGCCATTGCTCAAGTTTCTCGCGTTCAAGCCGACGGGCTCAAGGACATCAATTTCTCAGTAGAAAAAATTGAATCAGCGACACAACAAAACGCAGCGATGGTGGAAGAGTCGACCGCTGCCGTCCACAATCTCGCGAAAGAGGCAGCCTCGCTTTTCGAGATGTTATCCAAGTTCCAGATGGACGACGGGCCAGCAAACACCAAGCGCGTAGAAGAGCCAGCGTGCTCTGTGGCCGTAGCATCGTCGGCGTCGATCTTGCAAAGCAGGATTTCCAAGTTCACGGCGTGACCTGCCACTGAGAATTTCCTCCAGAATGGACTAGTGCCGTTCAACGATCTGAGTGCTGAAATCATGTATCAGCTCGTGCGACTCCCCGTAACACCGGTTCAATAACGAGAGAACACCATTGCGGACCATCTCGCTGATCGGAATCGTCACTGAACTGATCTTTAGGCCGGCGAAATCAAGCAGGGGAGTGTTGTCATATCCTACGACTTCCGGGTGCTGGCCCAACTGCCTGAGGTAGGCCTGGGCTGAAATCGCCATCAGGTCATTACCACAGAACAAGGCAGAGAAACTTTTTCTGGAGGCGGATAGCCATGTGCGATGCGTTCACTATCTCCTCCCAAGGAAGATAAAATGCTTTGAGAACTGGACTAGGCGATGATCCTTCGCGCCTCCGCTGATGAAGCCACTCTTCCTCCGGCAGCTTCGATCGCCTTCGTCGCCGCCTCCACCAAGGCGAGGTTTCCCGTTTCCGAGCCGCGTTCGAAATCTGACCCGCTCGGACGTGTCCTCCCAACGCGAAAACGTCTGCCAGCCTTGCTGAACGCAATTGCCTCCGAGACGATTTCATCTGCGGCGACTGGAATCTTGGGCTGGCGCTTACTGTCCATGGTCCGTCCATAGATCCTGCGGCGCCAATTTCGAACAAAAAGGAGTCGTCAGGTGATGCGCCGGATGCTGTCCGCGATTTGCTTGGGCTCGAATACTTTCTTCCAGTCGTCCTTCATCAGAGCAGGGATGCCAAATTCGATCGCCTTGTTGCACGCGTCTGAGAAGACGCCAGGCGTTTCCTCGAAAATCACCGCGCCTAGCACGTTCAGGTGGCCGAGCAGGAAATCCCGAGCCGCTTCCTTCGGGACTCCCCGCGCGACGCATTCGTCCATGGCCTGGCGCATGACGACAAGGAGCGAGGCGCAGACCGTTTCGGACAGGCCGGGTTCGAGCAAGGCGATTTGTTCAACCGTGACCCGGTGCGATCGCATGACAGGTGCCCAGATCACTTTGGCCACCTCTTCCCCAAGAGCATAGTGCTCTTCGGGGCCTTGCATCAGCGCGGAGACTATGTGCTGCTTGGCCGCCACCCCTCCGAAGAAATCGCGCTTCGCGTGCGGGTCCGTCTCGTCGTTGAAAATCGGAGGATGGCATGGATGGGTGACGAAGTACGTGAGGTCCGGACGATCCGGCAGGTGTCCGGCCGCCGGAGCCGCGGCGTCGAGCGCGATCACCATCGTGCCCGGCCGGAGTTTCGCCTCAATGCTCGAGGCCACTTTGCCTATTGCCGTGTCCGGGACGGCCAATATCACCACGTCGACGCGGTCAAGTGCCTGATCGACATCAACGGTGCCGATGCCAAGCTCTCTCTCAAGGCGAGCCTTGCCGTCAGCGCTCACTTCGACGTGGCGAACATCGAACCGAGAGCCCTTGAGATTCTTCGTCAGGCGGCATCCCATTTTTCCACCAGCCCCGAACAGCGCAACCGAAGTCATGAACTCCTCCTGGATTTGAGGTATGAGGTAATACCTTTTTCGGTGAAGTTCTTAACCCGAGCTGGCATGATCAGTCAATCACGGTGCTCAACGCCCGGTGAATGGAGCGCCCGCGAAGCCCTCAGCGGCTTGCTATGCAGACAGCCGCCGCCCCAATCAGCCTGGCGGAGAATCACCCACTGGCGATTGAGCGGTGTTCGGGCAACGGATCTGTTCACATCGGATCTTCATATCGATACGCTAAAGATCAAGAGCCGAAATTTTCACTAGTGGCGCCGGCCGGGACGGCTGGGGTCCGGCAACCAATTTCACGATCAGGAGCAATGAGAGCCTGCTCGGCGAGGACAATATCAGCGCAAGCGTGTTGGCCGATTATCAGCTATCAGACAATCCACATTGATATCTTCAACAAAAACCGCCATATGTATGTGTGGTATGCAAGTGGTGGTGCGGGGTGCGGTCCCTTTTTGGTGATGGTGATGGAGTCAGATCTACAGATTGCGAAACAGAGTGCGACCTTGCGCGTAAAAGTCGAAGAGACCCTGCGGCAGGCCATCGCTAAAGGCCGGTTTAAACCCGGGCAGCGGCTTGTGGAGCGCGAGCTCTGCGAAATGCTCGGCGTCGGAAGGACCTCAGTTCGCGAGGCCCTGCGTCAGTTAGAGGCCGAAGGGATCATTACTAGTTTTCCTCACAAGGGGCCGGTCGTGAGCACGATCACGTATGAGGAAGCTGCGCAATTGTATACGGTGCGCGCTCTTCTCGAAGGATTCGCCGGGCAGCAATTTGCAGAAAACGGTACGGCTCAGGACATCGCGACGCTTCAGGCGGCGGTAGTCGAGTTCGAGGCCGCCGCTGAAAGCGGAGTTGGAAGCCGGTTGATTGACGCCAAGAATGCTTTTTATAATTGTCTGATGGACGGCAGCAAAAACGTTTTCGTCAGGCAGTTGCTAACCTCTCTCCACAATCGAATCAACCTGTTGCGCATGACCTCGATGACACAGCCGGGTCGCCTTACTCACAGTATCGCTGAAATCAAGGAAATCGCAGAGGCCATCAAGAATCGCAATGGCCCCCTGGCTGCGGCTGCCTGCAAACACCACATCGACCAAGCCGCCAAGGTGGCGCTTGAGTATCTGAGGAAGAACGCCGTCAACGAATCTTGAATTTTCCGATTGACAGATTGTCTGATAATCCGTTTACTCCATCTGAAAGACGAGCAGGCGTTTTGATGCCTGCATGAACTTGGAGGAAGAATTGTCAGCGACAGTCAACACAACGCGCGTGGCTTTCATCGGCCTCGGCGCGATGGGTCAGCCCATGGCCCAACACTTAATCTCGGCAGGTTTCCAAGTATTCGGATTTGATCTCTCGAAAGACGCGCGACAGATCCTTGCAGAAGCGGGCGGTCACGCCGCCGAGACGATGCCGGACGCTATGAAAGGCGCCGATTACGTCATTACGATGTTGCCCAACGGCAACATCGTCCGCGATGCACTCCTGACCGGCAACGCCTGCGGCGGCCTGAAGCGAAACGCTCTCGTCATTGACATGAGTTCTTCTGCTCCGAACGACACTCGTGAGCTCTGGGTCGAGCTCGTCGCACGGGGACTCAGGCTAGTGGACGCTCCGGTGTCCGGCGGCGTCAAGCGTGCCGTGTCGGGGACCCTGACTATCATGGCGGGCGGTGCCGAAACCGACATCGAAGATGCGGAGCCTCTGCTCAAGGCGATAGGCTCGCAGGTTTTTAAAACTGGTCCAGTCGGATCGGGCCATGCGATGAAGGCAATTAACAACTTCGTTTCTGGCGCTGGCGTACTCGCCGCAATTGAGGCCGTGGTTCTCGGCCGTTCATTCGGCTTAGAGCCTGACACCATTGTGGACATTCTGAACTCCTCCTCGGGCAAGAACAATGCGACGGAGGTAAAGATGAAGCAGTTCATCCTGTCCGAAACATTCGGCTCCGGTTTCGCGCTGGGACTCATGGCGAAGGACATCCGAATTGCTGCCGATCTCGCTAAGACGCTCGGCCTGCGCTTAGAGGCTCTCGCAAGCACCGCCGATGCCTGGGACGCGGCGCAGAGGGAGCTCGGTCCTGCGGAGGATCACACCCGCATAATCCAGTACGTGACGGACCACGCGTAAGCGCCGTTGCGGTTCACGGGATCCAAGCCCTGAACCTACAGAAATAGATTGACAGATTGTCTGCTAATCTGTCAATAATACCCGAATGAAAAATGTAGGGAGTTTTGTTGCATGACCGTATTGGAAGCAGCGACAGTCAAGATCAACGGTAGGGATCAGCCTGTGCCGTCCGAGCAATTCGCCAATGGGCTCACAACGCGTCGTGAAGTCATGGGTGATGAATATGTCGACGCCGCTCTTGGGAAGGCGACCGACTTCACCTGGCCGATGCAGCAACTCGTGACGGAGTATTGCTGGGACAAGATCTGGAACCGACCAGGCCTCGATAGGCGCTCTCGGTCTATTCTTAACCTCGGGATGATTTCGGTCCTCAATCGTCCCCACGAACTCAGGGGGCACGTGCGCGGCGCGATCAACAACGGCGTCACAAAAGAGGAGATCCAGGAAATCTTACTGCAAGTGGCGGTCTATGTGGGCGTTCCTGCTGGCATCGACAGTTTCCGCCACGCCCAAGAAGTCTTCAACGAAATGGGCATCTAACCCGTCGTCACGGGGAGTGGCGGCAGCAACCGAAGCGCGGAATTGCCCGCGCTGATCAACAAGGGAGGAGCCGAAATTGGCTATCAATCTCGAGAAGTTCACCCAGCTCGCGCGTGAGGACTTCGAATTCAAGCGCGAAACCCGGTATCTCACCGGCATCATTAAACTGGATTTTCCCGAACGTTCTGTCGCTCTGCACTTCGAAGACGGCAAATTGGCGAACGTTGAAGAGGCCAGTTACGACGACGACAAGTGCAAGATCGTCATTCGCGGAACGGGCGAACAGTGGGAGGCACTGCTGCAGCACAAACCGCTTCCGTTCTATCAGTGCCTGCAATCGTCAAGCGTCAAGCACGGCCTCCACCTCAGCAACACCAACGAGACCTTCGCGTATCTGCCAGCTCTCAACCGCATGACGACGCTGATGCGCAACGCACGCACGGAAGGAGCAGCAGCATGATCAAGCACGATCCGATCACCGGCCGATACATCTACCTGACGATCGACGGCATTGAATATCGCGTCTACTACGAGGAAGCCGGTCAGGGCATTCCGCTGCTTGTCGGCCACACGGCAGGCTCCGACGGCCGCCAATATCGTCACCTGCTCTGCGACGAGGAAGTTACGAAGAACTTCCGCGTCATCGCCTTCGATCTGCCGTACCACGGCAAGTCGCTTCCACCCTACGGCGTCCGCTGGTGGGAGACGGAATACAATATGACGAAGAAGTTCATGATGGACTTCCAGCTTGTGCTTTCGAAGGCTCTCGGCCTCGACCGTCCCGTCTATATGGGAAGCTCCATGGGCGGCCACTTGGCTATCGACCTGGCATCGAACTATCCGGACAATTTCCGGGCGACCATTTCGGTCGAAGGCGCGCTGCGTTCCGCAGCCGAATATGTTGAGGTCGGCATGGCCGGCATCCGCCGAGAGTTCGACAATCCCAACGTCAACCGTACTTCGATCGGCGCGGCTATGATGCTGAACATCTCGCCCTACTCGCCAGAAGCGAACGTTCGCGAAATTCAGTGGGAATACAGCTGCGGCGGTCCGGGCATCTTCGCCGGCGACCTCTATTACTACTACTACGATCACAACGTTACGCCTGAAGAGGCAAGCAAGATCGATACGTCGAAGTGCATGCTGTACTTCCTCACGGGTGAGTACGACCCGAACACTTCGCCGGCCGATACCAAGATCGCCGCCGACCTCGTCAAGGGCAGCAAGTTCTGGACGATGGAAAAACTCGGACATTTTCCGGTGACCGAAGATTACACCGAGTTTCGCAAGTACCTGCTGCCGATCCTGGAGGAAATTCAGCAGACATCCGAAACGCGCACCAAAGTTGCCTGACAAACACACCCCTGGGAGGAGGTTCGATATGATGGAAATGTTAAAATGCACCTTGAGGACGCTGACTGCGATCGGCGTCCTCACCACGGTCGCCCACGCCGATGGCGTCGACCAACTGCCGGCTTCCGAGCAGGAAATCTACAAGATCGTCGATCCGCAGATTCCACTCGGGGCCAGCGTCTACAAGGATTTCAAGCCTAAAAAGGGACCGCCGTGGAAAATCGGCTATGCTAGCAGCTATGCCGGGAACACCTGGCGCGCTGCCGCCCTTGACGCGGTCATGAATGACCTCCTTCCCCGTTCCAAGGAAGCGGGCCTGGTTTCGGATGTCGTGGTCACGCAGTCCGACCTCAAGGATGCAGTCCAGATTCAGCAGATGCGTCAAATGGTGGACGACGGCGTCGACGCCATCATCATCTGCTGCTCCAACGTCACGGCGCTGAATCAGACGATTGAGTATGCTTACAATCATGGCGTTCCAGTCTTCTCGTTCTCAGGTTACGTGACGTCGCCGTATGCGATCAACGGAGCCGCAAATCACGCTCAGGGCGGCGCACAAATGGCCGAATGGCTGGCTAAGAAGATAAATGGGAAGGGCAATGTCCTTCTCGTTTCGGGTATCCCTGGCTTCGCGTCTTCCGACAGCTTCGACAAGGGAGCGAAGGAAGCACTTGCCAAGTATCCGGATATCACGGTTGTCGGCGAAGTGGCTGGCAAGTGGACCGACCAGGTCGCACAAGTGGAAGTCCAGAAGTTCCTAGCGACCAACCCTGCCCAGATCGACGGGATCCTTACGCAGGGCGCTCAGGAAAACGGCGTGCTGAACGCGATGCTTCAGTCAGGCCGTCCGATGGTTCCGATTACACTCGGTGGCGAGGCGTCCGCGGCGTGCTACTGGCGGAAGAACCCTGACTGGGTGGACGCCAGCTTCCATATCTGGCCGCCTCGTCGCGAGATGCAGCAGATGTGGGAGATCATGCTCCGCACGCTCGAAGGGCAGGGGCCCAAGGTCCAGACCTTCCTTCGTCCGGTTCTGCCGTACACGATCGAAGACGTGCGTGCGGCGATCCCCGAGGACTGCGATCTCAATTCGACGGATTTCGTAGAGCCGAAGGCCGATGACTGGTTCCCGGCTGCTGTCGCCGATCAATACTTCGAGCGTCCAGCCGACCCCTGGAAGCCCGTCAAGTAAGCCTTATTCCGCCTGGCGATGTCAGTCGCCAGGCGGAACTCCTGACGATGCGGATAAGCTGCTCTGGCGGACAGGGCGGCCGGAGGTTCTGCAATGGAAAATGAAATCACTATCAGGATGGTCGACGTCGCCAAGTCGTTTGGCGAGACAAAGGCGCTCAGGAAATGTGACTTCGAAGCCCATGCCGGAGAAGTGCACGCGATTGTCGGCGAAAACGGTAGCGGCAAGAGCACGATGGCAAAGATCATGTCAGGCGTGCTGCACCCCGACGCCGGCAAGGTAACCATCCTTGGCGAGCAGATCACTTCCCCAGTTGACGCAAAACGCGTCGGGCTGGCCACCATCTTCCAGGAAGTGCTGGTCGCGGAGGAAGCCAGCGTTTTCGACAACCTGTTCGTCGGGCGGGACGGCATTTTTCGCTCCGAGGGCAACACCGGCGATCGCTGGCGTGAAGCTGAGACAATCCTCGCGCGTCTCGTCGGCAAGCCGGTTGATCTCAATGAAGTCGTCGGGTGCCTGCCTCTCAGTATCAAGCAGTGGATCGTCATCGCTCGTGCAATCCTGCGCAGCCCGAAGGTTCTCATCCTTGATGAGTCCTCCGCGGCACTGGACCTCGACTCTACGATCCGTCTTCACGAGGAAATCGACCGTATGCGGGCCAGCGGCGCGACAATCCTGATTGTCACGCATCGGATCGCGGAGCTCGTGCGCATCGCCGACCGAGCCACAATCCTCCGTGACGGCGTGACCGTCGGTGTGCTCGAGAAGCACGAGATTACGGAAGCAAACCTGCTGGCGATGATGACCCCTTCTGACCGTCGTGCGAGCGAGGCAAAGGACTACGCCTCGAAGGGCCGCGACGGCGCGGGTGCGATCCTGACAGCGCGGAACCTCGCAACCCACAGGACAGCGGCAGCTTTCGATTTCGATCTCCCTCAGGGAGCCATCGTTGGCGTGGCGGGTCTCGACGGACAAGGTCAGGATGCCTTTGTTCGCGCCGTCGCAGGGATTGCCCAGCCGTTCGGAGGCGACGTTCAGGTCCGCTCCGCCGACACGGGAAAAATGACTTCGGTGGGCACACTCGACGAAGCGGCGAGGGCTGGGATCTCCTATGTTTCCGGAGACCGGAAGCGGGAAGGCATCTTTCCGCAGCAGAGCATCTTCGAAAACCTAGCGATTGGGGTCTACCGCAAGAATCTGGGGCCGCTCGGGGTGATCCGGAAGCCCTCGCTCAAGCCGATGTTCAAGCGAGAGGTCGACCGATTGCGCATCAAGATTGGCAGCCCGTCGAACAAGATCACGTCGCTATCCGGAGGAAACCAGCAGAAAGTGCTGATCGGCCGAGCCTTCGCAAACGATCCGCAGGTCATCGTCCTCAACGATCCCGCGCGCGGGGTTGATCTCGGGACCAAGCGGGACCTCTACCGTGAACTTCGCATCTTTGCCGATAAGGGCGGCAGCGTGATTTATCTGTCGAGTGAGATCGAGGAGTTTATCGGCTTCGCCGATCGCGTTGACGTCTTCTTTGCCGGAAGGCTCTTCCGGTCGCTCTCTGGTGGTGACATCGCCGAAGAGCCCATTCTCGCAGCAATGTTCGGACAGTCCCGAAACACGTCCGTCGAGTTCGACCTGGAAAGGACCGCATGATGCCCAGCAACGCAATTCGACAGCTCGCGCGAGACCGCTCACTTTTCGTACCGGCCGGTCTGTTCATCGTGCTCCTGGCCGCGGTCGCGACACGCGGCCATGGCCTCTTCACAATGAACGGCATCGCCGGCGCGATCCTCGTCGCCACGCCACTCATCCTCACGGCGCTTGCCATAACGCCTATCGTGATGGCGGGCAGGGGAGCCGTCGACCTCTCGGTCGGACCCCTGATGGGTTTCATCAATGTTACCCTGATCACTTGGCTCGTCGGCAACGGCGTCACCAATCCCGTTGCGGTCATCGGGTGGGCGATCGGACTTGGAGCAGCTTTCCAGCTTATACAGGCTCTGGTGATCATCTACGTCCGGGTCGTGCCAATCATCGTTACGCTCTCCGGCTTCCTCGTGCTCTCCGGCATCAACCTGATGGTAATGTCACGGCCGGGGGGTGTCGCTCCGGACTGGATGTTGAGTTGGGGTGCCGGCACGAGTGTTTTCTCCCCCGTCCTCTTTCTGCTCCTGACGGCATACGTCATTTGGGCTGGTCTCCGGCGCACGATGTTCTATCGCAATCTTCGCATGACCGGTTCGGATGAACGGATGGCGTACACGAGCGGGGTGCCCGTCGACACGGTCCGCATCATCGCTCATGTCGTCGGGGGCGCCTTCACCGGGCTTGCCGCTCTGAGCTACACAGCGCTGATTTCTTCGGGCGATCCGACTCAGGGGAGTACCTATACGCTTCAGGCCGTTACGGCGCTGGTACTTGGTGGCGCGAGCCTGTCCGGTGGGCGTGGTGGAGCATTGGGTTCAACGCTCGGTGCCATCAACATGTTCCTGATTTCCTATCTGCTTTCCACCTTCAACTTCGGCACCGTGTCGGGCTTCGTCACGCAGATGGCATTCGGCCTAATCCTGGTCGGATCGTTGCTCGTCAACGTCTTCGTGATCAGCCGGCGAGCCGCCGCTTGAGAGGACAACGAAAATGGTTTCCACGGTCATGAAGACTGATACCGGCGTGACGATGCGGTCGAACCCGCTGCGTACCTACAAAGGCATCTCGATCGGTTTCGGATTGCTCGCATGCCTGCTCGTGCTAGGTGCACTCCTAGTTCCGGGCTTCGTATCGTCGCAGAACGCGCGTTCGATCCTTCTACTTGCCGCCTTCCTCGGGCTCGCGTCGATCGGACAAACGCTATGCGCTCTGGTGGGAGCACTGGATCTTTCCATCCCGTACATCATCGGGGGGGCCAACATTCTTTTGCCAAGCCTAATGGTGGCAGGGCTCCCGGCTCCCGTAGCCATGGTTCTGGTGCTGTTGCTGGGCGCCCTTGTCGGCGCCACCAATGGCGCCCTGAGTTTCAAACTCCAGGGCCAGGCACTGATCATGTCGCTCGGGGTGGGCTTCGCCGCGGTCGGGGCGGTACAGATCTACACGTCGCTGGGTTCGCAATTCGGTGGGACAGTATTCGCCCCCGTCCCCGAATGGCTGCGCAACATCTCAGCGTTCAACGGGAAATTTTTCGGCCTGCCGATCCCCCCGGTCATCATCATCTGGGCTGTCGTCGCCATCGCGCTGGGCTGGCTCATGCACAATACCTGGTTCGGGCGTAGCATCTACGCCATCGGGGGAAGTCGGACTGCTGCCGCGCGCCTCGGAATCTCCGAGTTCAAGGTTTGGACGGTGATCCATAGCGTCAGCGGCGCGATGTCGGCGATCACAGGCATGCTGCTTCTCGGCTTTTCGGGCGGCGGGTTCGTCGGGGTCGGGGATCCGTACCTGTTCACGACCGTGGCTGCGGTCGTAATTGGTGGAACGTCGCTGCTTGGTGGGGCAGGCGGTTACGGCGCCACCGTTCTCGGCGTCCTCGTGCTTACCGTGTTGACGTCGCTTCTTGTGGGCCTCGGCCTCAGTTTCCCTGCGCAGCAGGCGGTCGTCGGCCTGCTGATCGTGCCGATGGTCGCGATCTACGCCCGATCGCCCCACATACGAAATCAGATCTGAAACTACAGGTAGGCATTCGAAAGGAACACTGATGGCTGTCTCCAACACTCTTCTCAACCGTCTAAAGGATCCTTCTCTCGTACGTGAAGAAATGCTCGCGGGAGGCGTCTGGCAGCGGGAGGGAGCAGGCGGCGAACGGATCGAGGTGCAGAATCCCTCCACTCTCGACATCCTTGCATCGCTTCCTAGCGCCGGTCTGGACGATGTGCGCGTTGCCATTGACGTCGCGAAGGGGGCACAGAAAAAGTGGGCAGCCCGCTCCGGGAAGGAGCGGGCCGCGATCATGCGGAAATTTTATGATCTCGTCGTGGAGAACGCTGAAGACCTCGCCGTAATCCTGACGTCCGAAATGGGCAAACCGCTTGCCGAAGCTCGCGGTGAGGTGGCTTACGGCGCATCTTACATCGAATGGTTCGGTGAAGAGGCGAAGCGTGTCTACGGTGACACAATTCCGGGCCACCATGCCGACAAGCGTCTTCTCGTCGTCAAGCAGCCCGTCGGTGTCGTCGCCGCTATTGCGCCGTGGAACTTCCCATCCGCGATGGTCGCCCGCAAGGTCGCGCCGGCTCTCGCCTCCGGATGCGCGATCGTCTTCAAGCCTGCCGCAGAGACCCCGCTTTCGGCTCTCGCGCTCGCAATCCTCGCCGAACGCGCTGGAGTTCCATCCGGTCTATTCAGCGTCATCCCTACAAGAAACGCCCGGATGTTCGGGGAGGAAGTGTGCTCGAACCCTATCGTCAAAAAGCTGACGTTCACCGGTTCCACGGAAGTCGGGCGGATCCTGATAGCACAGGGCGCACAGAAGATCATGAAGCTGAGTCTCGAACTCGGCGGTAACGCTCCCTTCATCGTCTTCGACGACGCGGACCTCGACGAAGCGGTGGAGGGAGCGATGCTGTCCAAGTTCCGGAACGCCGGGCAGACATGCGTCTGCGCTAATCGCCTGTATGTCCAGAGCGGCATCTACGACAAGTTCGTGAAGAAGCTGGCCAGCCGCGTAGCAGCTCTTAAAGTCTCAGACGGTTTTGAAGATGGAGCGACGATCGGTCCGTTGATCAATGACGAGGCAGTGACGAAGCTCTACAACCATATCGAGGACGCGGTTAACCGCGGAGCATCCGTCGTCGTCGGCGGCAAAAGACATGAGAACGGCGGGACCTTTGTCCAGCCGACGCTTCTGTCTGGAGCGACAAAGGACATGAAGGTCGCTCGCGAGGAAACCTTCGCGCCGCTTGCGCCGGTCTTCAATTTCGAGAGCGTCGATGAAGTCATCGAGCTCGCCAATGATACGGAGTTTGGCCTTGCCGCATATTTCTATGCGAACGACCTTCGCAACGTCTGGAAGGTCACCGAGGCACTTGAATACGGCATGGTCGGCGTGAACACGGGCCTCATCTCCACCGAAGTGGCTCCGTTTGGAGGAGTGAAGCAGTCGGGCTTCGGCCGCGAGGGCTCGAAGTACGGCATGGACGATTTCCTGTCCATGAAATACGTCTGCCTCGGCGGCATCCCCGCGTGATGCAAGTCAAGGAGGTGCGCCAAAGGCGTGCCTCCTTGTGAGGCGCTGTCGGTAAGTGACTAGCCGCTCCCCCAAACTACCGCGCGGGGACTCCAACTTATTCAATCTCAGACTGGGACTGGAGCTCAACCGCTCCTCAATCGCAAGGGGTTGCCACATGACAGATCAAGCATCTGCCGAACACCTCAATAAGATCGCCCGGCGCGACCATGATTTCTCGGCTTTCTACAACCACGACGACTTCGTCGAGGAAAGAGCCGATGGCGTCGATCTCACCGCTCGCACAAGCGTCGAGGGCGCCAATGGGTTCGGTCGGGTAAACGCATCACGCGTGAAGCAGGTTGACGACATCTAAAGCGACGATTTCTACTGGAAGCCGCGCCCGTTCAGGACGCCAACAAAACAACTGTCCCAACAGTTTTCGGGATTCCCCCACTGCGGTGACTCGGCTCCAGGCCGGCAGCGCGGCTAGGAATTAGTCGGGCGGGACGGCTACACACGAATGCCATCCCGCCCGACCACGCCTTGGGAGCGTTAGACGTATGATTGCTGCCCCTCGGCAAGGGTCACCTCGATCAAGTAGTGTCCGTTCTTGGTCGTGCGGCTTGGATACACGTTGGTCATCGCGGGCTCATGTGGCGTGAGAACTCGACGCATGTCGAAGTCGGCGCACTTCATGATCTCATGGGTCGCAAAGATGAGCTTCGTTTGACTGCCAAAGGCGAGGCCGACCGGGAGATACATCGGGTCACCGGCGATGCCACCGTGCATATTGTCATGACGATAGAGTAAGTCGCCTGTGTAGACGAAGACGTCGTCGCTGGTAGATTTGCCGTCGTTACGGATGACGACATATTGCGACCCGGCGGTATGGGTGTCACGAGCGATCCTGACGTCGATCCCGGGGAAAATGTTGTCGACATTACCGTCAATGCCGCGCATTCGTCCCTCTCGGGTGAGTTGAACTGCGTAGATCATGTCGAGCGCCATCATCGAAACCCATGCCGCGAGCTCTTCCTGCTGGATGTGGAAGGTCGCGTTGGGGAAAAGTTCCAAACCACCCATGTGGTCGAAATGCGCATGCGTCAGGATCACGTGGTCGATCTCCTCGGGAGTACAGCCGACCTCGGCGAGGACTTCCTTGGGCGAGAACCAGTTCTGAACGTTGAAGCGCTCCATGAATTCGCGCCCGTGGGAGGCGTAGTTCACGCCGCAGTCCAACAGAATCGTCTTCCCGTGACCCTTCAGAAGGGTGTAGCAGTACGGAAGCTTTTCGTTCCCCACGTTGTGTCGACCGTAGACGAGAGAGCTGGTAGGCGCGTCCGGCACCCACGCGAACTCAAGCATCCATATTGAGTAGTCAGACAAGGTCTCCTCCCGATCCCTATTCAACTGATAACGGTGTTATGAAGCGCGCAACACGAGTGCTGGAAGTCCACCACCTCAAACCCCGGCAGGCATTTCGACGCGCTTCTTAGTTCCGACCACGCCGCCTGTAGAGGCGCGAGCGGATCGCGCGCGGATGCGGAGCCCGCCAGCGTCCGGTTTAGTTCCTCTATTGCGACCCGCAGGAGCTTGCCTGCGTTTGCGAGATGGCCGTGAAAATGCTGGCTGCGAGGCGTGGACCGGAGTGCGCGGAACTCCTCATTTCCCGCCTTTATGAGGCCGGCTGCCGCGGCGTGGACCTCGACGTCGAGCACATGACGGGACTTCGCGATGGCAAAAACGACCAGGAGCCCCGCCAGTCGATTGGCCGTACCATGGAAGTTTTCGAAGCACGTCTGGGCTGAAATCGCGTAGGCGGACGTTGCGTCGTCCAGCACCTCAACGACGCGCATCGACTTCGTTGATGATCCTAGGACGTTCCTCATGCAGCATGTTCCTCCCGGGTTTCGAGAGGCGCGGCGTCCCGTCCCAGGATGAGGTCAGCCGCCTTCGCCGCAATCATAAGCGTCGAGGCGTTGGTGTTGGCGGACGGCATTGAAGGCATGATCGACGCATCTGCAACGCGAAGGGCGGAAAGCCCATGTACCCGCAGCTGTGAGTCGACCACGGTCCCCGTGGCGGAGCGCGGCCCCATCCGGGTGGTGCCGATCATGTGGTAGACCGTCGTCCCCTTCTGGCGCGCGAAGTCGAGGAGCTCATCGTCGCTCTGGAGATTTGGCGTGGGAGACGTCTCGGCATCCATGTATCTGCTGAGAGCGTTGGTCCGAAACAACTGCCGCGCCAGCCGCATACCGCCCACCAGTGCCTTTTGATCCGTCTCGTGCGTGAGATAGTTGGGCTGAATCGCAGGAGGCTCGAAGACGTTCGACGATTTGATATGGGCGAAGCCGAGACTCTCCGGACGCTCCTGCCAGACGCCGAGTGTCAGGCCGGGATGCGTGTCGAGCAACCCGACCACGCCCTCTCGGAAACTTGCCGGCGCGCACGCGAACTCAAGGTCAGGCCTCGGCAACGAAGGATCGGATTTCAGAAAATGTGAACCAGTGAAGGGCTGACTGCAAGTATGCTCGGTTTCCCAAAAACCCAGCGGGCGACCTGGCCAAGCAGGGCAGGGCCTTGGGCCAAATCGTTGATGGTCGTTGACCCTTTTACACGGGCAACCATGCGAACGGCGTAGTGGTCGCGAAGGTTGTTGCCTACGCCCCAGAGCTCATGGAAAACCTTGACGCCCGCGCGCCGCAGAACGTCCGCTGGTCCGATCCCCGACAGTTGGAGAAGCTTGGGAGTATTGAGCGCGCCTGCGGTGAGGATGACCTCTCGAGTCGCACGCAGTTCGCCTCGAGCTCCGCCTGGTCCTCCCGTGATATATGCGACGCCGACGGCCTTTGTGCCTTCGAAGATTATGGACGTGGCCTGGCTATTCGTGCGGACGTCCACATTGCCGCGCTTCATTGCCTTACGAAGGAAGGCCCGGGCGGAGCTGTGCCTGAAGCCTTTGTAGATCGTCCGCTGAAAATATCCCGCGCCGTCTTGGCTAGGGCCATTATAGTCGGGATTGCGAGGAATCCCCAATTCGACAGCGGCATCGATTAGGGCATTGCTGACGGGATGGTGCCAATCCAGATCGGTGATCGGTAGCTCGCCGTCACGTCCTCGATACGTTCATCAGCATTGCCGATACGACGCTCCGATCTTTTGAAGTAGGGCAGGATTTCATTGTAGCTCCACCCAGGATTTCCTTCGGCGGCCCAGTTGTCGTAGTCCACGGCCTGACCGCGGACATAATTAAGACCGTTGATTGAACTCGACCCTCCAAGCACTCGTCCTTGTGGCAGGGAGAAGGTCCTGTTATTCGTGCCCGGGTTCGGCTCGGACATGAAGTTCCAGGTGAGTCTCTTGCTGTAGATGTTCCTGATATAGCCGGCGGGAATATGGATCATCGGATTGATGTCCTTTGGACCCGCTTCGAGAAGGCAGACTTTGAGGCCCGCCTCGCTCAATAGATTGGTGACGACACACCCAGACGTTCCGCCTCCGACGACGATGTAATCGAAGGTCTCTCCTCCAAGCGGTGCGTTAGCCATTTGTCCCCCAAATGCATAACTTTCCCATGGCGCCGCAAGCGTCTTCGCGGCCCCCGTATATTTCAGCCGCGACGTCGGGGAGCCTAATGGTTCATGCGTAGGATTGGCTTGATGACCTTCCCACTTTCTGAGTCGGTCATCGCCTGGTTGATGTCGTCGAGATCGTAAAACTGGACGAGCTTGTCGAATGGGAAGCGACCTTGCCGCCAATATTCAATCAGCTGAGGAACGAATTCAGACGGAATGCTTTGCCCTTCGACGACGCCGACAAGGGTGCGGCCAAACAGGAAGTTGCCGATGTCGATCGTGCCTTCGGTGCCGAGCGCAGAAGAGCCGACAAGTCCGCAAGTTCCGGGCGTTCCAAGGCAATCGACAGCTTGGCGGAAAACCTTTGGAGAGCTCGTGCATTCCAGGCTGAAGTCCACGCCGGCTTGAGCGATTTCCTTGATGGCCTTGACACTGTCTTCCCGGCGGGCGTTGATCGTGTGCGTCGCGCCGACTTCGACTGCAAGCTCGAGACGCTCATCGTTGAGATCGACGACAATAATGGTCGTGCATCCTGCGATCTTTGACGCCATGACTGCCGCCATCCCAACCGCGCCGGCGCCAAAGATCGCAATAGAGGACCCGGGCTTGGGCTTGAGGCAGTTTAAAACCGCGCCCGCGCCTGTCTGGAGACCGCAACCGAGCGGGCCGATGAGCTCGAGGGGCACGTCCTTGGAAATCTTAACCGCGTTCCGCTCGCTGGCGATGGCGTATGTCGCGAACGAGGACTGCTCGAAAAAGCAACCGCTAATCTGCTTGCCATGGGAATCGTGGATGGGGCAGGTGCCGTCGGGGCGGGTGCCGCGGAAGTTTCTGCCGAAGAAATCCTCGCAATAATAGGGCGTGCCGGTGAGGCACTTTTCGCATTTGCCGCAGTAGGCGTAGCTAAGGGCGACGTGATCACCGGGAACGAGTCCTCTGACTTCGCTCCCAACCGCCTCGACAACGCCGCTCCCTTCATGTCCAAGGACGACCGGTTGAGGCACGTCGTATCCCTGATCCCGGACGACCATGTCCGTATGACAGACGCCGGACGCGACTATCCGAACTAGGATCTCGTCCGCCCGCGGTTCATCAATTCCGATGCACTCTAAGACGAGAGGCTTCGCCTTCTCGCGTGAGATTGCAGCATACGCTTGCTTCATAAAGATAGGCTCCTCCAGATGCGCATCAGCGCAGATGCGCCGAACCTACGTATCATCAGACAATCAGTCAATAGATTTCGAATTCCGTCGCGTCAGGCCGCGTCTCCTCGGGGCATTCCACCCGCCTTGAGGCATAGAACTACCGTGAGTGCAGCAGTTCCGCGCACTCGGCCAACGCATTGTGAGGCGTTAGCGGCACTTCGTGGATGCAAGCGTTGACAGATTGACAGACGAAAAATCGCCTTGAAAAGCAACTGCACATCGGGAGGAGGCCGGAGTGTTCGAAGCGCCGAAAGCGTGGTCCAGTCGATCAATGAAAGCAGCGCAGATCGAGGGAGTAAGGGGACGAATCTCGGTCGCGGAGGTCGAGATCCCGGAGCTCGAGCCAGATGACGCTCTTGTCAGGGTCGTCGCCTCCGGTATTGCCGAAGTGACTGGCATTTGTGGAACGGGGACTGGGAATGGGTCGGAATGAAACTTCAGCCCGGAGCCGTTCTCGGGCATGAAATCGGCGGCATTATCGAAGCCGTCGGTTCCAATGTCAGGGCCGTCCGCCTCCTCAGTCTCGTCGCTTCGAAGAAGCTCAAACCGACTGCCCTGGTCAGTCGAACGGTTTCGCTCGGTGACGTCGAATCGGTTCTGCATGACATGGACAGCTTTAAAACGAGCGGCTACGTGGTAATCACGGACTTCGATTGAAGTTGACTACGGGTAGGTCTGGCCGGGGCGTCATGCGTGGTCTCCGGTCAGAACCGACTTGTCGATTACGGTTAGGCCATTGCCAATGCGATATATGGTCGGCACGGCTGTGGGTGTTTCTATCGACATCATCTGCTCGGTCGTCAGCCGCTCGATGCCTTGGCGAACCACCCTCAGTGAATTCCCGTGCGCCACGAGTAATACCGTCTGCCCTCTCAGCAGCAACGGTATGACTTCGCAGATTAAAAACGGCAAGACCCGCGCGCCGGTATCGCGGATGCTCTCGCCACCAGGTGGCCGGGTACGATAGGAGCGTCGCCATTCCTGCACGAGATCGGAGCCCCATCGTTCCCGCGCCTCGTCCTTGTTCATCCCTGTCAGTTCGCCGTAGTCGCGCTCGTTCAACGCCTCGGTCTGACACGGCTCCCAGCGGTCGGCTTGCGTAGCATGTAAGATGGCCCTGCAGGTATCGATGGATCTGACCAGCCCGGAACAGAAGGCTACGTCGAACGAGACTCCCATCGCCGCAATCCGTTCGCCAGCTTGACGGCTTTCCTCCCACCCTTTCGGGTAAGTGGGGCGTCTTTCAAACCAGTGAATTCGTTCCGCTCATTCCCCTCGCTTTGCCCATGACGGACGATGACCAACGTAGACAATTTGGCTGCCTTTCCGGGTGCTTTCCAACCTAGATAATTGTCCTATTGTCTAATGCATGGGCAGAAAACTGCGAATTAACATAATGTTACGCGCATGCTCGGCACGTCTGTGAATCTTAGTGCCTGAACAGATTGACAGATTGTCTGCAGATTTATAATGATGCTCATCGCCGTTCTGAGGAGAGTCCGGCAACGGCTGGAGACCACGTGGCTCTCGCACTATCAGACAAACTGGCCGCCGGGGGCGGTAGAGGAGGAACTTATGAAGAGACGTACATTCCTGCAGGCGGGTAGCGCTTTGCTCGCCGCCGGCACGTTCGGCGTGCCGAACATTCTTCGGGCGGCCAACGATATCAATATTCTTCCCGACACCTGGCCGTCCGAGGGCGATAACCCGATTGTTGAGGCGGGCAAGTTCGCGAAGGCCGGTCCCTGGAAGATTGGCCACAGCCATTACGGTCTCGCAGGGTCGACCCACACCTACCAGACCGCCTTTGAAGCGGAATACGAGATCACTCGCAACAAGGACCGCGTCACCGACTATCAGTTCCGCAGCGCGGACTTGAATCCGTCCAAGCAGGTCGCCGACATCGAAGACCTCATCGCGCAGAAGGTGGACGCGATCATCATCGCTCCGCTGACTACGGGGTCGGCCGTGGAAGGTATCAAGAAGGCGAAGGCAGCGGGCATACCGACTGTGGTCTATCTCGGCCGGGTCGATACCGAGGATTTCACTGTTCAAGTGCAGGGCGACGACTTCTACTTCGGGCGCGTCATGGCCCAGTTCCTCGTCGACAAGCTCGGGAACAAGGGCAAAGTTTGGATCCTGCGCGGCGTCGCGGGCCATCCGATCGACGCCGACCGCTACAGCGGCGCCATGGAAGTCTTCAGCAAGTCCGGTCTTGAGATCACTTCGACGCAGCACGGCAGTTGGTCATACGAAGATTCCAAGAAGATCGCCGAAAATCTCTATCTGTCCGACCCTGACGTTGCCGGCGTTTGGACCGATGGCGCGAACATGTCGCTCGGCGTTCTGGATGCCCTACAAGAAGCCGGTGCCTCAACGATCCCGCCGATCACCGGCGAAGCGCTGAATGGGTGGATGCGCCGTTGGAACGACGAAAAGCTGTCGTCGATCGGGCCGATTTGCCCGCCGGCGCTCTCCACCGCCGCGCTACGCGCCGCGTTCGCGCTTCTCGAAGGAAAGCCGATAAATCGCAACTGGACGAACGGTCCCAAGCCGATCACCGACGAGACGCTCTCCCAGTTTTACCGGGCAGATCTCACTGACGCGTATTGGGCTCCGACCGAAATGCCGAACGAGAAGCTGCTCGAATACTTCAAGGCCTGAAGCAAGCCGGGCGCGGATTTTCCGCGCCCGCACCTCAAACAAATATGGAAGCTTTCATGAGCATGCTTGTCGAAATGGTCGGCATCAATAAGTCGTTTGGCGCCACGAAGGTCCTATCGGACGTAGGCTTTTCGCTGGAGCCCGGCTCGGTGCACGCCCTGATGGGCGAGAATGGTGCGGGCAAATCCACGCTGATGCGGATTCTGTCCGGCGTTTATCAGCCCACCTCTGGAATCGTGCGGCTGCGCGGTGAGGTGGTCAACTTTCGCACCCCAAAGGAGGCGCGCCTCGCCGGCGTATCGACGGTATTCCAAGAATTCACCCTCATACCTAATCTAACCGTTGCGGAGAATATGTTCCTCGGTCACGAGCCACGGCGCGCCGACGGTTCGATCGACAGGGCGGAGGTAATCGACAGGTCACGCCGTCTGCTGGCGGACGTGTTTCCCCAACTCGATCCAATGGCGATCGTCGACACGCTCACGGTCGCCCAGCAACAGGCCGTCGAAATCGCGAAAGGTCTCACATCGAATGCGGACGTCTTCATCTTCGACGAGCCAACGGCAGCGTTGAATTCGGCCGACGTCGAACATCTGTTCAAAGTGATCCGGGATCTGAAGGGCGCGGGCAAAGCCGTTGTCTACATCTCACATCGGATGAACGAAGTCTTCGAACTCTGTGACAAGATCACGGTCATGAAGGACGGAGCGTGGGTGAAGACCGCGAAGGCGGAAGAGTTCAACCTCCATTCTCTTGTCGCGACGATGGTTGGTCGCGAGCTGCAGAACTTTTTTCCGTCGCGGGCGGGTGAAACGGGCGACCATATGCTCGAGGTTTCCGACCTTCGCCTCGATGTCGAAGGGCCGACGGTTCAGTTCTCCGTGAAAAGAGGAGAAATCCTCGGGCTTGCGGGCCTTGAAGGGCAAGGCCAACGCGAAATTATGAGAGCGTTAGTCGGTGTGGAGTCGGCGAAATCCGTCACGGTCCGACGGCGCGGTGCCGACTCATCCATGCGCGCCGTGAACGTCTCTTCGGGCTTTTCCAACGCCATTTCCGCAGGCATCGGTTTCATACCTGAAGACCGTAAACAGGAAGGTCTGTTTCTCCGTCTGCCAATTTACGACAACATCGCGCTCGGCAAGCAGCTTAACCGTAGCATGGCCAGTGTCGCATGGAGATCCGTTTCGCGCGTCCGCGACATCATCAAGTCGCTGCGGGTGGCGGCAGCCGACCCGGGCGCACCCGTTGGAAAGCTCTCCGGCGGCAACCAACAAAAGGTCCTGCTCGGGCGCTGGCTTCTCTCAGGTGTGGACATCCTGGTGATCGAGGAGCCGACACGCGGCGTGGACGTCGGCGCGAAGGCTGAGATCTACCGCCTGCTTCGTGACTTCAGCGAGCGCGGCGGAGCTGTGATCGTTTCCTCCCGCGAACTCGCCGAACTCATCGGGCTCTGTGACAACATTCTGATCGTCCACGACCGGAAGGTCGTGGGCCAGACGCCGGCTGTTGGAGCCACCGAAGAGAGTATTCTTGGAACAGCGTTGGGTTCTCACTCCACGCATGATCAGCGCGCTGCCGTTCATTGAGGAGGAGTGTATGAACACCGTCGCAACTTACCTCAGGGTTCCGTATCGAGCGGGAGCGATCCGGCTCTCGATCGGGACGCTGGTCCTGATGGTCCTCGCATCAATCATCTTCCTGCCCGGCTTTCTTGCGGGCGAAAACCTCTCAAATCTGCTTGCGCAGTCGACCACACTTGTCATCTCGGCGCTTGGCCAGACGTTCGTGATTCTGACCGGCGGCCTTGACGTTTCAGTAGGGTCAATCATCAGCGTGACGACTGCGATAATGACCCTGGACATGCCGCCCTTCGTGCGAGTCCTCCTCTGCATTGCGGTTGCAACCACTTTCGGTCTGGTCAACGGCTACGGTGTCGCACGCCTGAACGTTCACCCGATCATCATGACTCTCGCTACAATGGGTATCGGCCAAGGTCTCGCCTTGATCATACTCCCGATTCCTGGGGGTAGGGTGCCGGATTGGCTTTCGATGTCCGTAGCGGGCTCGATTGGCCCGCTACCGAACGCTTTGGTCTGGCTCGTCGTCGCCTCGCTTGTCGCGGCGTGGATCCTCTATCGCAGACCGTTTGGCCTCTATCTTTTTGCCGCCGGTGGCAATGAATTCAACGCCCGTATGAACGGCGTGCCGGTGGAGCGCACAATCATGAACGCCTATGTTCTGTCAGCCCTTTTTGCCTGCGCCGCAGGGATGTTCCTCGCCGGGCGGCTCGCGTCCGGCGATCCAAAGGGTGGAGCGGCTTTCGGAATAGAGTCGGTTACGGCGGCAGCCCTTGGCGGCGTTCACCTCGCCGGCGGCATCGGAAGCATCTTCGGTACGGTCGTAGGCGCGGCGATTTTGGGCCTCGTCAACAACGTCATGAACCTCGCGAATGTGTCCGCCTTCCTGCAATCAGTAGCCAAAGGCGCGCTGCTCCTCGTGCTCGTCGTATCCCAGCGACGCAAGACAATCGGACTTTGAAAGAAGATGGACGCCTCTATGACTACCGCTAATTCCAAGCCAAGTGCGCCATCTAGCTCATTCAACGTCAAGCGCGCTGTTTTCTGGATCATCGGCTTGCCTCCGGCATATTACGTGCTTGCGATCCTGATCGCCGTAGCGCCCGCCGTAAGCGCGACCCTCATCAACCCGAATTATTGGTTTGTCATCCTCAAGCAATCGGCCCCGCTTGGGATAGCGGTGCTGGCCCAGTCTCTGGTGATGCGAGTTCGGTCAATTGACCTCTCGGTCAGCGG
Organism: Sinorhizobium sp. BJ1; assembly: GCF_002531555.1. Classification (NCBI taxonomy): domain Bacteria; kingdom Pseudomonadati; phylum Pseudomonadota; class Alphaproteobacteria; order Hyphomicrobiales; family Rhizobiaceae; genus Sinorhizobium; species Sinorhizobium sp. BJ1. Next base: position 87,717 of record NZ_NWTH01000013.1, on the reverse strand, counting down.
CGTATTCGCTTTCGCGATCTACGTCGCGAGTTCGGGCTTGTTGAACAGCTATCCGCCTTTACTGACAGTGGCGATGCCTATCGTAGTCGGGTTGCTCGTCGGGGTTATTAATGGTGTCCTTGTTGCCTATGTCCGCGCGTCCGCCGTTATTTCAACGCTAAGCGTCTCGGCGATCCTGATTGGCGTCGTTCAGTATATGAGCGCGGGCAGGGCTCCCGGCTCCACGCCAACCTGGCTACGCGTCCTGACGAGCGGCAACATTCACGGACTTTCGTATTCCGTCATCATCTGGATCGCGACCTCGGTTCTCGTAGCCGCCGCTTTCCGCTTCTTGATTGTCGGTCGCTATTTCCGTGCAGTCGGTGATAACCCACGCGCCGCCGAGACAACCGGGATCCCGCTTGCCCGCACGATATTCGTCTCGCATGTGACGGCAGGAGTCCTGACCGGGATCGCCGCGCTTGTCCAGGTATCCGCCTTGGCGGTCGGCACAATCAAACCAGGTTTCGATACCTTCATGAACGCATTGGCTGCAACGATTCTCGGCGGCGTCACGTTCGGCGTCGATCGAGGCGGCGTTGCGGGTCCGTTTGTTGCGGTCGTCGCCTTCAGCTTCCTGTTCGCAATGCTGACTGTCTTCGGCATTCAGGAACCAGGAAAGCTCATCGTCCAAGGCCTAATTATCGCGCTGGCAGCGATCATCTACGGAACTCGCGCAGGCCGCATCTGAGGCGAGCGCCGCTCGATTGGTGTCATTCCCGCGCCCCAGCAAGTGAAAGCAGGAGAGAAGAAATGGTCAAGATAACTGCGGCCGTTGCCGTGAAGCCGAAAGCTCCACTGGAGTTCCGGGACCTCGAGCTGGCTGATCCCGAGGGAGACGAGATCCTTGTCCGCACGGTCGCAACGGGCATCTGCCACACCGACCTGCTGCTTAGAGACGGCATCTTCGGCCCACCGGCTCCCGTCATTCCAGGGCACGAAGGCGTCGGGATTGTCGAGGCGGTGGGGCCGGACGTCCAAGGATTGAAGATAGGCGACGCTGTCGCCCTCAGCCAGAGTTCATGCGGCTTCTGCCCCGATTGCCGGCGCTCGCACCCGATGAACTGCCAGAACTACACGCAGTACAATCTGACTGGTCTGCGGCCAAACGGAAAGAGAGCCATCGTATGTGACGAGGTGGGCAGCAACTTCGTCGGTCAGTCTTCGTTCGCGACGCACATTCTGGCGACAGAGAACAACGCCGCTCTACTCCCGTCGGAAGGCTTCGACCTGACAGATGCAGCTCCACTGGGTTGCGGCATGGCGACGGGGGCCGGAACCGTCATAAATGCCATGAAGCCGGAAATTGGTTCGACGATTGTCATCTTCGGTGCGGGAGCCGTGGGTATTGCGGCAATCATGGCCGCCAAAGTCCGTCGATGCAGCAAGATCATCATCGTCGATCTGAACCTGCAGCGTCTGGAGATGGCTAAGGAATTGGGCGCGACGCACGCCATTAACGGCAAGGACGCCGATGTCGTCGAACAGATTCACGCCCTGACCGGCGGTGGTGCTGACTTCGCCGTTGAGGCAGTCGGTATCATCCCGGTTATCCTCAACTCCATCAAATGCACGCGGCCCGGCGGCCATGTCGTTTTGCTCGGCCTTGATGCGCTCGGAAAGGACATCCCGATCCCGCTCGATCTCATAGTCTTCAACCGCAAGATTCAGGGCGCAATCCTTGGCGACCAGATCCCGCAGTTATTTATCCCGCAGATGGTTCAGCTCAACCAGGCAGGCCTTTTCCCGTTTCAGAAGCTGATCACGAAGTATCCGTTCGAGAGGATCAACGAGGCTATCGCGGACGCAGAAGCGGGCCGCGTCATCAAGCCCGTCATCGTTTTCAACTAGGAGCCAGTCAATGTCGCAAACGAAATCCGCGGAACAGCACCTTATCGTCGAATTCAAAACCACCACTCAGAACAGGGGCCGCGTGAAGGAACTCCTTCTGGAGTTTATCGGGCCGGCCCGTGAAGAGACGGGATGCCTGTACTACGACCTGTACCAGCGCTCAGACGAGCCCAATACGTTCTACATTCTCGATGGCTGGGCGAACGAGGAAGCGGTGGCCGGGCACGGCAAGCACCCGAACGTAGTTCGCGTGCTGGAACCGCTTCTGCCACTGCTCGTCAGTCCCCCGTCCATTATTGTGAATAGCCGCGTGAGCGAATGAGGGACCGGCGTCCGTGGCTTGGCTGAAAGCGCTTGGGTGAGGCACCCAGTCCCTATCTTGGAGTCAAAATGGCGCAACATCGCGTAGTGGTCGTAGGCGGAGGCTTTGCGGGTCTTCAGCTCGCCAGGGACCTCAAATGTCCCGAAACTTCCATCACGATCATTGATCGGCGCAATCATCACCTGTTTCAGCCGCTGTTATACCAAGTCGCGACAACAGTGCTCGCGACGTCGGAAATAGCTTGGCCGATAAGGACGCTGTTCCGGGAACGGAAGGACATCTCTACGCTGCTTGGCGAAGTCGTCGGCATTGACACAGAGCAACGCTCTGTATTGCTGAAGGGGGGGCATTCGGTGCCATACGACACTTTGGTTCTAGCCACCGGGGCGCGCCACGCATATTTCGGACGTGACGAGTGGGAGCCGTTTGCGCCCGGTCTGAAGGCCCTGGAGGATGCGACGACGATAAGGAGACGCCTTCTTCTCGCATTTGAGAAAGCCGAATTGGAGGCCGACAGCGAACGCAGGAAGGCCCTCCTGACCTTCAGCATTATCGGGGCCGGGCCGACGGGCGTAGAGATGGCCGGTATCATTGCCCAGCTCGCTCGCAGGATTCTGGTAGAGGAGTTCCGAAACATTGACACATCGTCAGCGCGCATTCTGTTGATCGAGGCTGGACCACGAGTTCTTCCCGTCTTTCCGCCCGCCCTGTCGGAGTACGCCGCCAGATCGTTGACCAAGATGGGTGTTGAAGTCTGCACCGGCCGCCCGGTCACCGCGTGCGATGAAGACGGCGTAACAATCGGAGACGAGTTCGTTCCGAGCCGCACGGTCATTTGGGCGGCAGGCGTTCAGGCGTCCAAGGCCGCCGAATGGGTTGGCGCGGAGAAGGATCGCGCGGGAAGGGCGCTCGTCGGACCAGACCTGGCGGTCGCGGGGCACCCTAACATCTTCATCGTGGGCGACACCGCTTCCGTAAGAACGGAAGACGGCAATCCGGTACCCGGCATCGCGCCCGCGGCGAAGCAACAGGGGAAATATGTCGCCGCGGTCATCAAGGCACGGCGCTTACAGAAGCCCGCGCCCGCACCTTTCCGCTACAGACACCTCGGTAATCTGGCGACCATTGGCCAGAGCTCGGCTGTCATCGACTTCGGGAAATTTCGACTGAAGGGTTCGCTCGCCTGGTGGATATGGGGTCTGGCCCACATTTACTTCCTGATCGGCACGCGCAGCCGAATGGCCGTCGCGCTCAGCTGGCTCTGGGTCTTCACGACGGGACATCACTCGGCGCGCCTCATCACGCAGAAAGAGACACTCAAAGACGAAGTCTGAGCGCGGCAGCAAGCAGCGCGGTACTCATCGATCGGCATGGGATCAACGGCATACATGGGGGCTTTACTATGTCGTTTCTAGCAAATGTCAGTATAAAACTCAAAATGCTTCTGCTAGTGGCGCCGATTTGCGCAATCGGAATAATCGGACTGACATTTGTGTCGCTCAAATATCGAAGCGCTTCCCAGAGCTATGTCAGCTTCATCGCTGAGGATCAGGCAGCGGCTATCCAGATGGCGCGGGCGAGCCAGCGGCTTACTGCGCTGAGCTACAACGCTTACCAGGTCATGTCCTATGACACCAAGGACCCGAACATCAAAAAATTCGCTCTCTATTATGAGAACAACAAGGCGAAATTGCTTTCCGAACTTCGCGTCGTCAAGCGGCTGGCTCCCGATCAGAAGGAGAGTATCGATGGTTTCATCTCTGCCGCCAACGGTATTCTCGAGCTGACCAACACGGCGGTTCAGCTGGCGCTTAAGGGAGATACCGCAAAAGCCAATGCCCTGCTGCGCCAAGCAGACCCGATGATAGCGGATCAGGTCCTTGCTGTGCGTGACTGGACTGATGGATTCACCAGCGCGATCGCTCTCAAGAGCCAGCAATTGGCCGACGGCGCCGACAAGACTAGCCTGTATTCGCTGGTCATCATCACAGCCCTGTTCGCTTTGTTGTTGGCGGCGTCCATCTTCATCGCTTCCCGTTACGTGACGTTGCCGATGGTTCGCCTCAGGGACCGGATGATGTCCCTGGCGGATGGCAATACGGACGAGGCGGTGTCGGACGAGGAGCGGCGGGACGAATTGGGAAGCATGGCCCGAGCGGTGTCCGTCTTCCGCAAGAACGCCATTGAGCGAGCACAGCTGGAACACGAGAGCGAGGCAGTGCGTGACGCAGCAGAAAGAGACCGGCAAACACGCGAGGAGCGTGACGCGGCAGATGCCGGTGCGGCGAAGCTTGCTGTAAGCACACTCGGCTCTGCTCTTCAGCGGCTTTCGGACGGGGACTTGATCCACAGGATCGAGACACCTTTCAGAACGGACCTCGATGGTCTTCGCTTCGACTACAATGCTTCGGTCGAGAAGCTCCTTGCAGCGCTGATGTCAGTGAATCAAAACGCGCGTCTGATCGATAGCAGCTGTGAAGAAATCCGGTCGGCGTCCCACGACCTGTCCAGCAGAACGGAGCGGCAAGCGGCATCACTCCAGGAAACTGCAGCGGCGGTCGGACAGGTCACATCCGCCATTCGCGACAGCGCCGTTCGCGCTGCTGACGCGAAAGTCCTTGTTGCACAAGCGAAAGCGGGTGCGGAAGCGTCTGGTGTCGTCGTTCGCTCCGCGGTCGAGGCAATGCGCAACATCGAGAAATCTTCGGCCCAGATCACGACTATCATCGGGGTCATTGATGAAATTGCCTTCCAGACGAACCTCCTTGCCCTGAACGCGGGAGTTGAAGCCTCCCGCGCCGGCGAGGCGGGTCGAGGCTTCGCAGTCGTAGCTCAAGAGGTCAGAGAACTGGCGCAGAGATCCGCGACAGCTGCCAGGGAAATCAAGCAACTGATTTCAAGTTCAAGCGCGCAGGTAGAGAAAGGGGTCACCCTCGTAGATGAGACCGGAAGGAGTTTAGACCAGATTATAGCTGAGGTCGCCGAGATTGATCGGCACGTTGCGGCAATTGCCGGGTCGGCACAAGAGCAAGCTATGATCTTGGGAAACATCAATGCCACCGTCGCGTCAATCGACCAGGAAACACAGAAAAACGCGGCGATGGCGGAGCAGTCCGCGGCTGCCGGCAGCATGCTAGCGTCCCAGGCGGAAGCACTGACCGAACTCCTACAGCAGTTCAAAATCCATTCAACGGTGGCCGAGGACGACGATCCTCCGACCTCCGACCACGTTTCAAGCGCTGAGGTGGTCTTCCTAGGTGATGCGCGCTTAACACGCGCCTAGATTTCGGGCGGGTGGAGGTAAACGCCGGAAAATTTGACTTATCCGGGCGATGAGCTTGTTCGTTGCAATACTAGGTCAATCAGTTCCATAAATAGTATTATGCGATCTGTTATAACATAACATGCCGAATGCCGTGGAAGAGATTTCGAATTTCCGGCCTCCTCCCGAGGCAACTTGGCTGCCGTCGACCAGATCCCGGCGGCAGCCCTTTTTCTCGGGGCATCGCCAACTCGCTTTCCGCCGATATTTCAGTGGTGGAGCTCGGCTCCACACCCGCCGCCAACCATGGTGCAACCGAGCGCGATCTGAAACGCGCGCTACTCGCACTGAAGGCAAAATCGATCGCGGAGGCGCTTCAGAAAGCGAAACTCACTGCGCCTGATTGATTCGACAGATCACTCCCTTGCGTCCGCGCCTGACTCGAAAACGGAAGGATCTTGGTGCTAAGAGCCAGGGGAAGTAACTGGCGCCAATTCGAAAGCCGTGCCCGAAACTGCGTCCCAGCTGAAGCAGGCCAATCCCGCTCTCTTTTGATGGCGTCCTGGCCCTGCGCCGGATCTTCCACGATCAACCCGTAAAGGGTCCGCTAGCAAGCTGCGGCCGCTTCGGCTTCGCCTCGCGGTGATCGCGCCCGTCGCCGGGCCTTTTGAGGAGCCATCGAAGCGGGAATTGACCCGCTCCAGATGGAGCCTCTTACATGTCGCACAACCTTTCTCTCGCCCAATCCCATGCCTTCCAGCTCTCCCGCGACCTGATGGTCCCGGTCACTCTTTTCTCGGTCAACGGCGAATACGGCGTCCTCCCTTCTGACGAGATCGACGCCGATGACGATCTTGAGATCGTCCACGAGTTTTTCCCCTGGGCGGCTCATTGAGCCGCCCCTCCTTCGGTCATTGGGCCGTTCCGGCGTGCCGCTTGCGAGCCGGCGGCGGCAAGGGAGGCTTCGCCGCGGTCGATCGGACCCATTGCATGATCCGACAATTGCCGGCCGCGCCCTTGCGGCCTTTGCTCTTCGCGGCGGGCAGAAGCGCGCCCGCGAAACAACGGGTGAGAAGGCCAAGGAGAAGAGCATGAACAGGAGAGAAATTGAGGCCTTACGCGAACGGGTGAGCTGCGCGGCCGTTCTTGAGCAAGCGGGTTTCACTATCGATGTGAAGGAAAGCACCCGGCGGGCGGTGAAGTTCCGCCGAGCAACTGAGATCATCATCGTCACTCATGAGGGGCGAGGATGGTTCGATCCGCTCAGCGATGCGAAAGGCGATGTGTTCGGGCTGGTCGAGCACCTCGATCATGTCGGATTTCTCGAATGCGCGGGAAGGGTCGCCGGTCTGGTCGGTTTCGCGATCATCGAGCCGGAATGGCAGCGTCAAAGGCCTGATCAGGAATACGATCTTTCCTTGCCTGAGCGTTGGCAGGCACGCCGCCGTCCCTGGCCCGGCTCGTCGACATGGGATTATCTCTACGGCGAGCGCTTCCTGCCGGCCACTTTGCTCCGCGCGGCGATCCGGCAAGGCCGTCTCCGAGAGGGCCCATACGGCAGCATGTGGGCGGCGCATACGGACAATGACGGAACGCTGACCGGCTGGGAGGCGCGGGGTTCAGAGTACCGGGGTTTCGCCTCCGGAGGAACGAAGATCCTCTTCCGTCTGGGTCAGGACAACGCTTTGCGACTGGCGGTCACTGAAGCTGCGATCGATGCGATGAGCCTTGCCGCCATCGAGGGGCTGCGAGACGGAACGCTCTATCTCAGCACCGGTGGCGGATGGTCACCCTCCACGGAGGCAGCGCTGCAGGAGATGGCCTCACGACCTGATGCCCGCCTGGTCGCCGCCACAGACGCTAATCCACAAGGGGAGATGTTTGCCGAGCGCCTGCGGAGGCTCGCGGATGTCGCAGGCTGCGACTGGTCGCGGCTCCGCCCGCCCGAGGAGGACTGGAACGAGACCCTAAAGATCAGGGAGAAAGAAAAGAGGCGAAGAAAGGAAGGCGGCGTGCCGCATTCGCGCCGCCCGCGTCAAGGGAAGCTTCGCCCGGCGGAGCCGGCCCCTGACCCGGCCGGCCGCGATGCCGGCGGCCCGGAAGGTGTCATGAAGGACTGAAGAGGACGGCGAGGTCGAGAGGACAAGCCGCGCTTCGGTCCGGAACCATCGAAGGAGCCGCAGATGAATCCCTCTCCCGCAATCCGCAAAGTCTTCCAGGGCGTCGCCTCGCGCCAGCAAATGTTCCGGATGTTCGACCGGCATGCCCAGCGTCCGAACCGTTGGGAGAGCGACGCCGCGCCGCTCTATGCCGGCGAATGGTTCGAGATCGGCGAGACCGAGCATGACTACATGTTCGAAATCCTCCCGCCGCTCTGGATCCGCGGTTCCATGTTCGCGATGCGCGAATTCTTGACCGGCTCGGTTACATCGGTGTTCTTCGCTCTGAGGATCGACACGACGATCCGGCATTTCCACGGCTATTGTGACCTCTCCGACAATGCCTCGGTCGAACAGATGCGGCTTGCGATCAACGAGCGTGAAAGCCGGCCCGTACGCGCAATGACACGCGAGGAACGCCTGGAGCATATCTGGAGCATTACGGCAGACGACTATCGTGGCTATGCCGGCGATCGCTGGCCCGAAGCCGTTCGCGGCAGGCGCACGATTATGCTCTACGACGGCAAGACGAGCAGCACGCTGAAAATCCTGGACGATCTGACCGACCACGAAATCGCAGCCAAGCTGCCGGTGCAACTGCGCCACCTACCCTCGCCGATCGCCGCGTGAAGGAGACTAGACGATGGTTTCCTCCCGCTCGCATCCGTCCCCTGATCGCGATGTCCTAGGCACTGCGTGACCGGCCGGCGTTAGGTCACCAATCCCAAAAACCTGAGCGTCCCTCAAACCCGTCGGTGCCACGCGCGGGGCGAAGACGCTCGCCGTTCCCCGAGGAAAATTCGATGAGCAACGATCCCTTCACTCTCGACATGTTCGGCAGCAGCGCTTTGTCATCCGGCCTTGGCCTGGGTGTCACCGCGTTCAGTGCCTTCGAGCCCGTCGGCGACAACGACGACGACCCCGAACCAACGCCGCCCTCTCCTTCCCCGGCCCAGTCGGTCGCGACGGCAAAGCGTCCAACGCGACGTCGACAGGGGGACCGGACCAACTTCTACCTCGACGATGCGGATCGGGGTCTCGCGGCGAGCTGGAAGGAGCGGGCGCGCATCAATGTCGCCGCGATCCTGCTCGCCGGCGAAATCGAGAAACAGGACCGGCCGGCGACCCGCGCGGAACAGGAGAGGCTGATCCGCTTCACCGGCTTCGGCGCCTCGGAGCTGGCGAACACCATGTTCCGCCGCCCTGGCGAGATAGATTTCCGCGCTGGCTGGAGCGAACTCGGCGGTTCGCTCGAAAGCGCTGTTTCGGAGGGCGACTACGCGTCGCTGGCCCGCTGCACGCAATACGCCCATTTCACGCCGGAGTTCATCATTCGGGCGATCTGGGCAGGGTTTAAGCGCATGGGTTGGCGTGGCGGCCGCGTACTCGAGCCCGGCATCGGTACGGGCCTGTTTCCAGCCTTGATGCCGACGGCGTTCCGCGACAGGAGCTTCGTCACCGGTGTCGAGCTCGATCCCGTCACCGCCCGGATCGTCCGGCTGCTGCAGCCGAAGGCCCGCATCATCAACGGCGATTTTGCGCGCATCGATCTGGCACCGATCTACGATCTTGCGATCGGCAACCCACCTTTCTCCGATCGCACCGTCCGGTCTGACCGAGCCTATCGCTCGCTCGGTCTCCGGCTGCACGACTACTTCATCGCCCGATCGATCGATCTCCTGAAACCCGGTGCACTCGCCGCCTTCGTCACCAGTCCGGGGACGTTGGACAAAGCAGACGCGACAGCGCGCGAGCACATCGCCAAAACCGCCGACCTGATCGCCGCGATCCGATTGCCGGAGGGCAGTTTCCGCCGCGACGCCGGCACGGATGTCGTCGTCGACCTCCTCTTCTTCCGCAAGCGCAAGGTCGGGGAAGCCGAGAACGATCTGTCGTGGCTCGATCTCGAGGAAGTGCGGCCCGCAACGCAGGACGAGGGTGCAATTCGCGTAAACCGCTGGTTCGCGAGGCATCCCGCTTTCGTCCTCGGCGATCATGCCCTGACGTCAGGACCATTTGGCGAGGTCTACACTTGCCGGCCACGCGCCGGCGAGTCCCTCGAGGCGGCGCTGCAGGCGGCCATCCGTCTCCTTCCCGAAGGCCGCTATGATGGCGAACCGACCGAAATCGACGTCGACCTCGAGGATGAGCTCTGTGAGATCGTCGATCTTCGCCCCGATAACCGGCAGGTCCGGGAAGGAAGTTTCTTCGTCGACGGTCGGCGCCGTCTCATGCAGATGCTCGACGGCACACCAGTCGAAGTCCAGGTCCGCAAGGGCCGCACCGGTGACGGCATCCCGGAAAAGCACGTCGGCATTATCAAGAAGCTGATCCCGATCCGCGACGCCGTGCGCGAGGTGCTGAGGGCACAGGAACAGGATCGTCCGTGGCGCGATCCGCAGGTTCGCTTGCGCATCGCCTGGTCGAGCTTCGTTCGCGATTTCGGCCCGATCAATCACACGACGGTCTCGATCAGCGAGGACGAACAATCCGGCGAGGTGCGCGAAACGCACCGACGTCCGAACCTGCAGCCCTTTCTCGATGATCCCGATTGCTGGCTGGTCGCTTCGATCGAAGACTACGACCTCGACACCGACACGGCGAAGCCGGGTCCGATCTTTTCCGAGCGCGTGATTTCTCCCCCTGCCCCGCCGGTGATCACCAGTGCGGCAGATGCATTGGCCGTTGTCCTCAACGAGCGCGGTCGCGTCGACGTCGAGCATATCGCCGAGCTGCTGCACGGAGAGGTCGATGCGGTCGTTGACGAACTCGGCGATGCGATCTTCCAGGATCCTGCCGATGGTTCCTGGCATACCTCGGATGCCTATCTGTCTGGAGCGGTCCGCGCGAAGCTTGCTGTCGCCGAAGCAGCCGCGACCCTCGATCCAGCTTACGAGCGCAACGTTCGCGCGCTTCAGGCGGTGCAGCCCGCCGATCTACGCCCCTCCGACATCACCGCGCGCCTCGGCGCGCCGTGGATTCCGGCAAGCGACGTCGTCGCCTTCGTGAAGGAAATGATGGGTGCTGAGATCAGGATCCACCACATGCCCGAACTCGGGTGCTGGACGGTCCATGCGCGGCAGCTTTCCTATAGTGCAGCCGGCACATCCGAATGGGGCACGAGCCGCCGCGATGCCGGCGAATTGCTGGCCGATGCGCTGAACAGCCGCGTTCCGCAGATCTTCGATGTGTTCAAGGACGCTGGCGGTGAGCGACGCGTGCTGAACGTCGTCGATACCGAAGCCGCGCGCGACAAGCTGCAGAAGATCAGGCAAGCTTTCCAGAACTGGGTCTGGACGGATCCCGATCGCACAGATCGCCTGGCGCGTGTCTATAACGACCGGTTCAACAACATCGCGCCCAGGCGGTTCGACGGTTCCCATCTCAAACTTCCTGGCGCCTCGGGCGCCTTTTCTCTTTATGGGCACCAGAAACGCGGCATCTGGCGGATCATCTCCTCCGGCTCGACCTACCTCGCCCACGCGGTCGGCGCGGGCAAGACAATGACGATGGCGGCTGCGATCATGGAACAGCGCCGGCTGGGCCTGATCGCCAAGGCGATGCTGGTCGTCCCTGGCCATTGCCTGGCTCAGGCGGCCCGTGAGTTCCTGGCCCTCTACCCCAATGCCCGCATCCTCGTGGCGGACGAGACCAATTTCACCAAGGACAAGCGGGGGCGCTTCTTGAGCCGGGCAGCGACCGCGACCTGGGATGCGATCATTATCACGCACTCGGCCTTCAGGTTCATCGCCGTGCCCTCGGCCTTCGAACAGCAGATGATTCACGATGAGCTGCAGCTCTACGAGGATTTGTTGACCAAGGTCGACAGCGAGGATCGCGTCTCGCGGAAGCGCCTCGAGCGGCTGAAGGAAGGGTTGAAGGAACGGCTGGAAGGCCTTGCGACCAGAAAGGACGATCTGCTCACTATCGCCGAGATCGGTGTCGACCAGATCATCGTCGATGAAGCCCAGGAGTTCCGCAAGCTCTCCTTCGCTACCAACATGTCGACGCTGAAGGGCATCGATCCGAATGGGTCGCAGCGGGCATGGGACCTGTACGTGAAGTCCCGCTTCCTCGAAACGAAGAACCCGGGACGCGCCCTGGTGCTTGCCTCCGGTACGCCGATCACCAACACGCTCGGCGAGATGTTCTCGATCCAGCGGCTACTCGGCCATGAGGCTCTCGCCGAGCGCGGCCTGCACGAGTTCGATGCGTGGGCGTCCTGCTTCGGTGACACGACGACCGAGCTGGAGATCCAGCCGTCCGGCAAATACAAGCCGGTCAGCCGCTTCGCGAGTTTCGTCAATGTCCCGGAACTGATTGCGATGTTCCGCGCTTTTGCGGACGTCGTCATGCCGGAGGATCTTCGCGAATACGTCAGGGTGCCCGAAATCTCCACCGGGCGGCGGCAGATCCTCACGGCCAAGCCGACCCCGGCCTTCAAGGCCTATCAGCAGATCCTCGAGGCCCGCATCAAGGCGATCGAGATGCGCGAGGGACCGGCGCAGCCCGGTGACGATATCCTGCTTTCCGTCATCACCGATGGTCGTCATGCAGCGATCGATCTGCGCCTGGTGATGCCGGCCAACGACAACGAGGAGGACAACAAGCTTAACCTCCTCGTCCGCAATGCCTTTCGGATTTGGGAAGAAACGGGTGATGCCGCCTATCTCCGGCCGGACGGCAAACCCTATGACCTGCCCGGCGCCGCGCAGATGATCTTCTCAGATCTAGGCACGATCAATGTCGAGAAAACCCGCGGTTTTTCCGCCTATCGCTGGATCCGCGACGAACTCGTCCGGCTCGGCGTGCCGGCTTCTGAAATCGCGTTCATGCAGGATTACAAGAAGACCGAGGCCAAGCAGCGGCTGTTTGGTGATGTCCGCGCCGGCCGGGTGCGGTTCCTGATCGGATCGTCGGAGACGATGGGGACGGGCGTCAACGCTCAGCTCCGGCTCAAGGCGCTACATCACCTCGATGTGCCGTGGCTGCCGTCCCAGATCGAACAGCGCGAGGGCCGCATCGTCCGACAGGGCAATCAGCATGATGTCGTCGATATTTTCGCCTATGCGACGGAGGGCAGCCTCGACGCTTCCATGTGGCAGAACAACGAGCGCAAGGCCCGCTTCATCGCGGCAGCGCTCAGCGGAGATACATCCATCCGTCGGCTCGAGGACCTCGGTGAAGGACAGGCCAACCAGTTCGCCATGGCCAAGGCGATCGCCTCGGGCGACGAACGGCTGATGCAGAAAGCGGGTCTCGAAGCCGATATCGCCCGGTTGGAAAGACTGCGCGCCGCCCATGACGATGATCAGTATGCGGTGCGTCGGCAGATGCGCGATGCGGAGCGTGACATCGACCTCTCGACCCGTCGCATCAGTGAGATCGGCCACGACATCGAACGCCTCGTTCCGACCGCCGGCGAAGCCTTCGCGATGACCGTGCTGGGCAAGGTCCACCGTGAGCGGAAGGAGGCTGGTCGCGCGCTGATGAAGGAAATTCTCACGCTCCTCCAGCTCCAGCAGGAGGGTGAGGTTCACCTCGCAAGCGTCGGCGGCTTCGATCTCGTCTATGAGGGCGAGCGCTTCGGAACGGGCGATGGGTATCGGTACGCCACCACGCTCCAGCGCACCGGCGCCGACTACGAGGTCGATCTTGCGGTCACCGTCACCCCGCTCGGCGCCATTTCTCGCCTCGAGCATGCGCTCAATGGGTTCGAGGAGGAACGGGAGCGCTATCGCCATCGCCGGGATGAAGCGCACCGGCGGCTTGCCTCCTATCGCTCGCGCGAAGGCGGCACTTTCGCCTTCGCCGACGAACTTGCGGAAAAGCGCCGCCAGCTTCGCGAGGTCGACGATGCTCTCGCTGCTGCCGCGGTTGAGGGCGCCGAAGCTCATGCCGAGGCTGCTTGATCACGGCGACCCTTTAGATGCGGCGCAGCAATCGCATAGCTGCATTGCACAAAAAATCATTTGCTCCTGATCAAAAAACGATCATAACGCACGCAGCTGATGCACATGGCGGTTTTCCTCCCAGTGCCGCTGCAGCAGCTGTTCCCCTCTGGAGGTTAAATGACCTTCATACCTATGGGCCCGAGCTTTCTCGTGGCCCTCTTTTTTTGACCTGATTTGCGTTCGTCGAAACGACGTCTACGTCGGGCATTCTCGCCGCGGTTTTCCCGCGTTCAGGAAATCAGCTCGACCCGCTCGATGGTTCCGACCAGCCGCTCCCTCGCATCCTCCGGATGGTTCAGGACATTCACGTAGTCGGAAAGGTCCGGATTCTTCAGGGTGACTTTGTAGATCGCAATTCCGGGGTCCACTTTTTCGTCCTCGGCCTTCAGGCCAACGAAATGTTGGGATGCTTCTTGCTGTGCGCTTGCCAAGGACTCCGTGAACGCCAGGATTTCGTCTGTTCCTGGAATGACCTGGTAGGCAAATATCACTTTCGTATCATGCATCTGAACCTCCTCATGCCGCGGCCCTGTCTATGCCTCCGTTCCGGCTGCTGTGAACTGTCAAAAGTGGGAGCTGCCGGTTCGGGAAGGAGGGAGCACAAGAAGAAGCAGAGGGAAAGGAAACCGGTCGCAGATCGGTTCGTCCCCTCGCCGCTTGCGCTCAACCGCCGCCTCCGCATCCCGGCCACTCGTCCTGCGCAGGGCTGTCAGCTCCGCTTGCCCTTCGCAGCAGGGACGCTCGGCCGCAGTTGCGCCGGTCCGCCCGCCCTGCCGTCCGGGAGGTGTCTTCGGAAAAATGAAGACAGGAAGGACCGGCAACAGCGCCGCGTCCCGCATCCCGGAAGAGGAAAATCCCATGCATATCATGAAGGTCGATCCGCGCTCGTTGAAGGACAATCCGGACAATACCCGCCAGACGAAATCCACCCCGCAGGCTGATGCCTTGTTGCTCGCCACGATCAAAGCGGTTGGCATCATCCAGCCGCCCGTCATCTTTCCCCAAACCGATGGCGGGAACGGCTACGTCATCGAAGCCGGGCATCGGCGCGCCCGCATGGCAATCGCCGCGGGCCTTGAGGAAATCGAGGTTCTCGTAGTCGAAGCCGCCAACGACAATGGCGCCATGCGGTCCATGGTCGAGAATATCGCCAGGGAGCCGCTCAACCCCGTCGACCAATGGCGCGGCATCGAGCGCCTGATCGCACTCGACTGGACCGAGGAAGCGACTGCCGTGGCGCTTGCCCTGCCCGTCCGGCAGATTCGCAAGTTGCGGCTGCTCGCCAACGTTCTTCCGGCAATGCTCGATCAGATGGCGCTCGGCGACATGCCGAACGAGCAGCAACTTCGAACGATCGCGGCGGCCCACCTCGATGAGCAGAAGGAAGTCTGGAAGGCGCAGAAGCCGAAGAAAGGCCAGCCGGCCGCGTGGTGGCAGATCGCCAACGCGCTGAGCAAGACCCGCATGTATGCCAAGGATGCGAGCTTTGGCGACGATCTCAGGGAAGCCTACGGCATCGAATGGGTCGAGGATCTGTTCGCTCCTGCCGACGAGGACAGCCGTTATACCACCAACGTCGAAGCTTATCTCGGCGCCCAGCAGGAGTGGATGACGAACAATCTGCCCAAGAAGGGCATGATTGCGGAAGTCACACAATGGGGCGACGTGAAGCTGCCGCAGAAGGCAAGTCGCGTCTACGGCAAGCCAAGCAAGGGCGACCACACCGCAATGTATCTGGATCGGAACGGCAAGGTTCAGACCGTCCACTACCGCATGCCGGAGGAAAGGAAGACCGGGGGCAAGGGAGCGGTCGTTGAAGGTGGTGCCCCCGCTGGCGAGGATTTGATCGACGCGCCGAAGCCGCGCCCGGACGTCACGCAAAAGGGCCACGACATGATCGGCGACTTCCGGACCGATGCTCTGCACGAGGCGCTCGCCCGCGCGCCGATCGAGGACGACACGCTGCTGGCACTCCTCGTTCTTGCCTTCGCCGGCATGAACGTCCGGGTCGACTCCGGGGCAAACGACACCGTTTTCGGGACGAAGCGGTTTGCTCGCCATGCGGTTCGGCTGATCGACGGCGACGGCAAGCTCTCCTTCGGCCTCGACACGCTGCGGGTGGCCGCCCGCTCGATGCTGGTCGAGGTACTCTCTTGCCGCCGCGGCATGTCGAACAGCGGGATCGTATCGCGCATCGCTGGCGATGCTATCGGAGCGGATGGATACCTCCCGAACATGGGCACGGAAGACTTCCTGCTTTGCCTGTCGCGGCAGGCGCTTGAGGCATCGTGCAAGGGCACCTCGGTTCTCCCGCGCCCCAAGGTCCGCGAGACCCGCGCCGCCCTGGTCGAGCACTTCAGGGAGGGGCATTTCGTCTATCCGGCAGCCCTGTTCGCGCCCGATCCGAAGGATCTTGCCGAACTGATCAAGCAGAGCGAGATCCTCGAAGAGGAGAACGTTGTCACCTCCGGAAAATCCACGGATGGCCTGGAAGGCGAGCTCGCCGACGGCAGCGCTGCCGGCGATACGGCCGATCTCGACGTCAACGATCCGGAAGCCGATGACGGCGCGCCCGGCGAGGACGAAACCGCCTACGGCATTGCGGCCGAATAGCCGCCCTCCCTTCTCATCCGATCGACACACCGCCGCCGGCCATCACCGGCGGCGGCTTTGTTTCCATGAACCGCAGAATCCAAGGAGATGTCTTATGTCTGCGTCCCTCATCTACGAACTCGCCCCGATCGGCGCTATCGTCGCCTGGTCCGACGGCTCGCCCCGCCCGCCAGAGCGTTTCAAGAAGAAGCTCGCGGCCTGGCAGACCCGCAACAGCAGCGGCCGCCTGATCCGCAAGGAAGGCCCGCGCCAATCCGGCAATCACGCCTCGCCGGGATATTTCAAGCTGCATGAGGCGGATTTCGGCGGCAAGAATACCGTCGTCATGCGCATTCACCGAACCTTCGGTCTCGATTCCAACTTGAGCTTCAAGGTTCTCGATCGCCCAGCACTTGGCACGGTCCGCGTCTTCGATCGAGGCGGTCCGAACGCGGAACTCGTCCATCTCGCCGATAATCGCGAGGCGGCGGCGGCCTGGCTGCAAGACCATGGCTATCCGAACGCTGTCCTCGAAGAGGTGACCGCCGACGAGGTTGCGGCTGCTCACGTCGAAGGGAGGGACGCGGCATGAGGACGTCCGATCTTCAGCACGAACTGGTTTCGATTGACTCGACGGTCGAATTCGGCGTCAGCGCTGATGGCTTTCCGGTCGCCAGGATCGCGGATACCCCTCTGGCTATGGTGCCGGCGCGCGATGGAGCAAGCTTCCTCGCAAGCGCCTGGCGCCTCGCCCGTCCGCTGTCAGAGCTGACGCGCACCGACTTCCACGGTCACGAAGGTCGCCTCGATGATGAGGCAGCGTTTCGCGCGCGTGTGTTCGAAACTGCGCAACACAAGCGTGAACTATCCGCGCTCGGGCGGATCCAGACCCGTATGGCGGCGAGTACGCCGTGGGGCCCGTCGCAGCTCGCGACCATCTATGCCGACGGGATCATCTCCCACATGACGGCCGGTCACGGCCGGTTTCATCTGTCCGCCGAGCGGAATGCCTGCGTCCCTCCAACCCTGCGAAAGTCCGCGCCGTGGTATGAGGAAGACGCGGAATGGGCGATTGTCGCCCTCACCTTCCCGGACCTGTTCACGGCCTGCGAGCGCAAATGTGCCGACGAGACGATCCGCAACAGCTGGCCATCAGCCTGGGAGGCGATCCATGGCCGCGAACTCGCGCCCGGCCAATCCTGGACAAAGGACCGGGAAGCCTTCGAGCGCAAGCATGCCTGCGACTGGATCGTGATCTCCGCGATCCATTCGAGCTACGATGCCGAAATGACGGAGGTGGTAGCCACACGCGGCGGCCGGCGCGATGGGCGGGCCGAGGAAATGCGCTTTCTCGTGCCCCGCGCCGCGCGTGGCCGTTTCGGTTTCGTTGTCGATCCTGACCGTCACATTCCCTATGACGGCCCGTCCAGTTTTGTGGGTCGGCAAGGGAGGGTTGCGTGATGGCTGCCAGGACAATCCACCATGCGCAACTATCGCGTATGGAAGAAGCGCGGCGGCAGACGCAGCGCCAGTTGGAACTGATCGATCGCCAGATCTCGCGCCGGATAACATCGATCCTGCCGCAGCTCGCGCGACGGCAAACTCGATATCGGCGGGGGAAGGCGCCGGATACCGGTTCCTTCCTCGAACGCTATCGCAACAATCTCGCCGCCCTGCTGGCCGAGCGTCAGCCCGAGGTTGATGCACTGACACGAAAGTTGGCCCGGCTGGATGCGGCGATAGCTGCCTTTCGCAAACGATTCCAACCCGTTCGCGACGCAGCTAAGCCACAAGCGGAGGTCTAGCGCCGTGGGAACGATCGGAGACCTTGAACGGAAAGCCGGCATTGGGCCGTCGCCTGAGGAGCGCACCGCGTTCTGGCGGCAGTTCCATCACCTTGATGGACAGGCATGCCTCGATGCTGGCGTGGCGGAACTCAGACGAATGATCGCAGCGAGCGGGGGGCTGGCTGACGGTTCCCTTAGCAAGCGCCGCTGTTTTCCGAAACGCGAACGCGTTCCTCCTTTGACCGCTGAACAGGAAGCCGCGCTCAAGGCCTATGCCGACAGACACGGGCGTCGCTGGAAGAGCATCCTGAATAATGCCTGGATGGGCGGCGCACCCTATGACGATGGCGGCATCCTCCGCGGTCTTCGGAACACGCACGGTCCGAGCTGGCTGCACTCATATCGTCTGGGCAAGCCGAAACCTTCAGTCGACACGGTAACCGCGCCAGCTGAGCCTGAGGCGAGTACGGGAAGTAACGACGCGTAGCGTCCCCGACAGCCATCTTCCTTTCAACACCTGGTTGGACCGGACCCGTCCCGGTTTGCCCTTCGGTTTTGCTGCGGTCTGAACCAGCGGCCGTTCGCTTCAAGGCCGCGTTTCGCGCCGCGGGGCGGCCGGAAGCCGCCGCCATTCACGGAGCAGGCTCGCGGGGCTTCGCAAGGGCAGAATGCCCTGCTTGCCCGCAAACCGGCTCCGCTCTGCCTGTCGTCTTCGGACCTTGAACCGCCCGTCTTCCGCCGGTTCGGGGCGACCGCACCGAAGGGCAAGCCGGCACGGGGCCGGAGCCGCTTCGAGGCTGGAAAGGAAGAAAACATGGCAAAGCCCGCAACCTCCTCTCGTCAATCCGCCCGAGTCGTGGCCCTGCGCAAAGGCGCAACCCTCGAAATGGTCCGGCTCACATGCCCGGACAGCGCCCAGGCGCTGAAGATCGCCGAGAGCTTCGGAACCGCGATTGTCGACAGCGACGGCATTCGCGACCTGCATGAGCGGCTCATCTCCGAGACGGCCGATGCTCTGAGCGACGGCCTCGGCGAAAAGGCTATGCAAATCCATCTTCAGCGGATCGTCGGCGCCTTCGTCGGTTCCGCCCACGGTGCAGGCCAGTTCTACAGCCGCGCCGTCACCGAGGCGCGCGACGCCACCGCCAAAGCCGCCAACGACAGCCGTGACGAGGACCTCGACGGCCCTGTCGGCTACGACAGTGCTGCCCAGCGCAAGCGCGAGTTCGCCGCCGACATGGGCGTGCAGGCTCATGCGCTTCGGATGGCCGCGGAGGGTGCCGTTGCAGCATACAAGCAAATCGTCGGCGAGACCTGGAAACCCTTCGATCGGCCCGTCGAAAACCCGGGTCCCTCCCTCGATCGCAAGGCGGCCGAAGCCCAGATGTCCGCCTTCGACTGAGCGCTCTCGCGGCGGGGCTTCGGCCCCGCCTTATTCCATGACGAGAGGCAAGCGTGCCGACGGCCTTGGAAGATCGGCCACCGCCACCCCGTCCGGCTTTGGTCCTGGCGGAGCATGGTGTTCGGGCAACGGCTTCGCCGTCCTCCACGTCCGTTCCGGCCGACCGGTGCCCTCACCCCTTTCCGCTCCGCCCTTTGGACCGCGGTGACGGGGTCGCGATTGGCGCGACCTCCTGGAACCGGAGGATTGAACATGAGCAGGAAGGACGAAGGCCAGCGCGCCGATATCTACGCAAGGATTACCGATAAGATCATCGAGGATCTGACGAATGGCGTTCGGCCCTGGATGAAGCCGTGGAATGCGGCGAACACGAACGGCCGTATCAGCCGGCCACTGCGCCACAACGGCCAGCCATATTCCGGCATGAATGTTCTGTTGCTTTGGTCGGAGGGCATGGCCCGCGGCTATTCCTCACCGATGTGGATGACATTCAAGCAGGCGCTCGAATTGGGGGCGGCGGTACGCAAGGGCGAAACCGGCGCGACAGTCGTCTTCGCAAGCCGCTTCACCAAGGCCGAGACGGACGGCAACGGCGGCGAGATCGAATGGGAAATCCCGTTCCTCAAGGCGTATACCGTGTTCAACGTCGAGCAGATTGACGGACTTCCCGACCATTTTCACCGCCGCCCGGATCCCGTTCTCGATCCGGTCGAACGGGTCGAGCATGCCGACCGCTTCTTCCGCAACACCGGCGCGCTAATCCGCCATGGCGGAAACCAGGCCTTCTTCGCGCCAGGTCCCGACCTGATTCAGATGCCACCGTTCGAGAGTTTTAAGGACGCGGCGAGCTATTATGCGACGCTCAGTCATGAGGCAACGCACTGGACGGCGCCGGCCAGCCGTGTCGGCCGCGATCTTTCCCGCTATTCCAAGGATAGAAGCGAACGTGCCCGCGAGGAACTCATTGCCGAGCTTGGCAGCTGCTTCCTCTGCGCCGATCTCGGCATTGCCCCGGAGCTCGAGCCGAGGCCGGATCACGCGTCTTACCTTCAATCCTGGCTCACCGTTCTATCCGGCGACAAGCGAGCGATCTTCCACGCCGCGGCGCTTGCCCAGCGTGCCGTCGCCTATCTTCACGATCTTCAGCCGATGGAGAGCCAAGACCGGCAGGCGGCTTAAAAAAATCGAGTGCCGCTCCCGCGCACAGATAATCAGGACTGGCCGCCGCCAACGGTGGCCGGCTCCACCACCGTTTCGGTCTTCACCTGCAGGTCTTCATCCGTTCTCAGGTCCAACTTGCCCCAGATCGACACTTTCTGTGGACCCGGTTTCGGCTTGCGCGACGGCTTGATTTCGATTGTGAACGGCTTTGTCTGTTTACGCATGGATCCTCTTGGGGCAACGAATCGCGCTGCAACGATATTCCGCGTATTGATCAAAGCAACTGGCGTCTGGGGAATTCGATATCGAGGTGGCCGCGGCAATCAATCCGCACCCGGAGCGGCCTCACCTGTGAGCCGTTTGAACTGCGATCGAATGGGGTCCGGGTATCCATCGCCATTCTCCTTCCCCTCATTGTTGCCGGCGCTCCCCTCTGCGGGCTCGATGAGGCATGTCTGACCGGAGAGCAGCTTCGCCTCGATCGTCTTCCCGCAACGGCCCTCTGGAACTTTCTTCCCCTGGCGGCTCCCGCCGCCATTCCTCGCGGAACAACAAAGTTCCTCCCGGCCGCCCTCCATTTCATTCCGGCCTCGAGAGGTGCGGTCCGATCGTCCCCGGTCTTTGCGACAGCCATCGAGGCCGCGAAGGGCGCGGCCCGAACAACGAAAGGAACATGACAATGGCTACCATCGGCACCTTCACCGCTACCGAAAACGGCTTCACCGGCTCGATCCGCACCCTCGCCCTCAACGTCAAGGCTCGCATCGCCCGCATCGAAAATCCCTCCGACAAGGGCCCGCACTTTCGCATCTACGCCGGTGCCGTCGAGCTGGGCGCCGCCTGGCAGAAGCGCTCCGACCAGACGGACCGCGACTACCTCTCGGTCAAGCTCGACGATCCGAGCTTCCCGGCTCCGATCTACGCGACCCTGACGGAAGTCGAAGGCGAAGACGGCTTCCAGCTCATCTGGTCCCGCCCGAACCGGGACTGAGGAGCCACCGGCCCCGCCAAGGCGGGGCCAACTCCTCGTCTTCGAAGCTGGAAACAGGCATCGAGCCGGTTTCCGGCTTTCTGCTGCCAAGCGAGAGGTAGGGGTCTGCTCAGATCGAGCCATCTTGCCGTGGTGAGAGGGCAGCCTCAAGGACGAGCGGTTCCCCCAAAATGCTCGCGCATTTCGGCTCCCCCACCCGCCGCGGTGCGGTCGCGTGCCGCGCACCTTGACCCTGCCCTCTCCTCACGTCCGCGGGCGTCATCTTTCTCAAACATCAGGAGATGACGACGATGACCATAGAACAGCACATCGAAGAACTGCGTGCCGAGCTCCGGAGCGCCGTCGACATGGACGAGCGTCGGCAGATCGAGGGCGAACTTGTACTCGCCCAGGCCGAACGCGAGGTGATCTGGGCCGAGCAAGACGGCCGCGTAAGCGCCGAGCCTCCGTTCTGACGGACCGCGGTCGTTTAGGTGCGATAACGACGTCTGGCGCTGAGCGCAGCGATAGCGATCAATGGCGCCTCTCCTTTCGACTCTGCCGTCATTTGCATCGGGGATGTTGCCGCCCGGTCGTCGCGACGCAACCTGCCTCCGCCGGAATTTTCCCCGCCGCGCTGCGGCTCCTCGCGGGACAAAATTCAGGCGTCGCCAGGTCCTTCGCTCTGCTGCGGCCGTTCCGGTGCGTCCTTCCTTTCCGGTCAGCCGCCTATCCCCGCGATGACCGCAATTCGAAAGGAGATCCATCATGCAACAGCTCGCTCAATTCCTGGCCACCACCGGCCGCCGGCTCCTCGTCCTTGGCAAAGTGATCGCTCACTTCTTCCGCAAGGGAAAGCTTGGCCTGAAGCTCGCCATCAAGGTCCCGTTTTTCGTCGAAATCGAGGTGTTCTTCGAGACCGACTGGAACCGGCGCCGATGAAGTTTATCGAGGCCCGCTTCGGCGGGCCTTTTCATCTCGGCATGGACGAACGCGGACGATAACCGCGTCTTCTTTTCTGTCGCAGCAGATCGAGAAACAGCCGGACCGCTTCCTCTTCGTGGCCGAAATGATGGACCATCATCTGTCCTCTGGTTCCAATGCGGCCCCACTTACGAAGCAGGCAGACATCCCCGAAGAGGTTTGGTTCGATCGACATAGCATAGTAGCGAGCCATGTTTCTCGAGGCATCGGAGCGTTCGACATAGAGATGGTAGGGTTGAGAGATCATGAGACCAGAATCGCTGATCCCGGTGGTTGCGTCCAACGACACTTATGAATCGATAGGCGTGGATCGATTCATATCGTTGATGATGCTGGAGTCGTGAAGGGCTTGGGCGAGACGCCTTCGGCGCACGGCTCTATTCGCCTTGCTCACGGGAGCCCGCACGCGGTCTCCGCCCAGTCGGATGACGATCCTCTCGCGAACCTCAATCACACCATCCGTGTCTCTCACCGTCCCAGGACCGTGCAAGGCCTTCATGGATGAGTGTGCTGCCGAGCGAGCGTCCCGCGCGGGTCACCGTACGGAGCTTGCGCCCATACTTGTCCTCGTCTCGGACGCCGGTAGAAAGCGAGAACGTCCCCGCGTTGAGCAGGGCCAGGAGGCGTGCCTTCGCCGCCTCCCCTTTCAGCCGTTCTGCCTCGCATCGCGGCGGGCTCAACTCAGGTGTGTCGATATCGGCAATGCGGATTTTCTCGCCTTCGAACCAGAACGTATCGCCATCGACGACACAGTTGATGTGACGGCTATCGCCGCAGATCGAAAACGCAGCTGACAGCGAATCCGCTGTCGAGGGGTTGGCGAAAGCCAGGAGGCTCGTGAGGTTGCTTGTGCCGTAAGCTGAGAGGAATCCAGCGACGGCAATGATCGCGAGCCCCACGATCGCGATTGGTCTTCCGCGACGAAGAGGATAAGCGACACGAGGTCGCTTCCGCTTGGCACGTATTTCTTGCCGGCGGCCCCCGCCGGCCTTCCGGGGTCTCCGGAATGGCGTCACGTTGTTTTGCGCCAATTTAGTCTCCATGCATTTCGCCAAACGGTACGACGGCCATGGTTTCGTTCGGGTTTACCGACAACCTGCTATGGCCGATAGAGCAGTGTGCGAGGTCCGGGGCGCAGTCGGTCCCGCCTCCCCTTCGGGCCACTATGTTGAGGCTCCTGCGGCTGCGCTGTTTCCCGCTCTCGCACGATGAGAATTCCCGAAATCCCGCCCGTTGGGCGTCGCTCACGCTGATTTCTCCGATACTCTTCATTCTCCTGGATCCGCCTTGCTCGTTGCACTGCGCGCCGGCTGGATCAGGCGGGCTTCAGACATCTTTCCGATCTTGTGAAATCGGTTCGCGCCGACGCAAGCCTTCATGTCTTCGCGCCGGAACCAGATCGCTCGGCCGCATCGGAGCGGCGCATTCCCGGCCGTAAACACGATCTGCTCATCGGCGCGCATACGCAGAACTTCGTGTGGCTGGATCAGCGGTCGCGCCGCCAATTGCTTCGACCGCGTTCGCGACGATCCCCTGGATTGGGAACTGCGGCTGACCTGGTCGATCTCGACCGTGGTCATGCCGCAACGCTTCGAGATGTAGTCGGCCGTCTCCGGATCGTTGATCGCTGCAAACGAAATCCAGCTCGCGCTCTCGAACCATTTGCTCGCCGCGTCGCGGCCGCCATAGGTCTCGCGCATCTGGCCGATTGACTGATAGATCATCGTGAGCGTGATGCCGTACTTGCGGCCGGCGTCGCGCGCGGTCTCAAGGATGCGCATGTAGCCGAGGCGGGCAACCTCATCGAGGAGGAAGAGCGCCCTGCCTTTCACCGCGCCGTCACGATTGTAGATCGCGTTGAGAAACGAGCCGATAATCACGCGCGCAAGGCCGGAATGTGTCTCCAGCGTCTTCAGGTCGATGTTGATGAACACGTCGGTCTTGCCGTCCGCAAGCGCGTCGGTCGAAAAGGTCGAACCGGATACGAGTGCGGCATAGTTGGTGTAAGACAGCCAGTGGGTTTCCTTGACCGCATTGGCGTAGACGCCGGAGAAGGTTTCCGGCGTCATGTTGACGAAGGCGGCGACGTTTTCCTTCACGAAGTCCGAGTTCGAATTGTCGTAAATCTCCTGCAGCCGCTCGCGCAGTTTCGGCTCGGGTTCGGCCAGATTGGAGCGCACCTGACGCAAGGTCTGGTGCTCCTGGTCGGTATGACCGGACAGGCAGACATCGGCGATCAGCGCGGTCAACAGCTGCAGCGCCGATGCGCGAAAGAAGTCGTCGCGCACGCCGCGCGCGCCGCCGCTGTCGCTCATGATCCAAGATGCGACCGAGGCGATATCTTCCTCCTTGGTTCCGCCGAACCGGCCGATCCAGTCGAGCGCGTTGAATCCTGTCTCTGGCTCCTTCGGATCGAGAATACGAATGAAGTGCGCAGCATGCTTGCGCTGTTCAAGCACCATCGGCGCCACCTCATTCGACGGATCGAGGACGACAAGGCCGCCGCCCCATTTGAGGGCCGTCGGGATTGTCACCGACGTCGTCTTGAAGCCGCCGGAACCGGCGAACACGATCCCGTGCGAGGATCCGAACGAACCGTCGAAGCACAGCAGCGGCGACTTGCCGCCGGCGCCCCAGGTCTTCGGGTCGTCCGTTCGAAACGAGCGCGCCGCCGTGCTGTCCTTGTCGACCCGGTAGCGCTCGCCAATGACGATGCCGCCGGTATCGGCAAAGAGCTTTGCCGCGTCCTGCATCTTCATCCAGTCGGCCTCGCCGTGCAGCGCCCGTTGTCCGCGGATGCGTTTCGGCTCGGCGCGTGCGAAGGCGGCATTGCCGATCAGTGCGACGCGTAGCGCAAAACACCCCGCCATCAACGCCGCCGCCGCACCGACCATCGTTGCATGATCAAGGTACGAGGTAATGGACTTGCCGTCCGGCACTTGCCCGGCGAATGCGGCGAGACGAGCAGCCTCGCGCGCCGTCGCGACCAACATCGTTGTCGCGCTTCCCGCCAGAGTGCCCCAGCCGGCCACTTTGACGCTCGTCGAGCCGGCGTTCGCGAACAGGTAGATCACGCCGATCGCCGCGGCGGTGACATAGGGCAAGGCGATCCCGACCCGGCCCAGCGTCAACCTTGCAGCATCGGTCTTGCCGAAGGTCGACAGCCATTGCTCGATCCCGGTCATGCCGATAACGACCAAAACCATCAGCACGACAGGGGCGACGGCGAGTGTGACCCTATTCACCGACATCGCCGAAGGCCTCCGCCCCGATTGCGATCAACCGCGCCCGCTCGCCGTCGTCCGACTTCAGCCGCTGACTGAGTTCGACCAACGCCCCGAGCAGCAGCGCGCGCTTCTCATACCGCAAGCCCGCCTTGACGATCAGGCCGCCGAGTTCGATCTTCTCCCGTGCATCTTTCTTGCGGGCGTCAGATGTCGTCGTCCTTGCCATTCGCTCAAGCCTCGTCACGGCTGCCCTGAGCCGCGCCAGATGGGACCGAGGCCGACGTCGATCCGATGCCGTCGCCGGCACCCTTCTTTCCTCCGGTCGTATTTCCCTGATCCCCGCGAAAGCGTTTCGCCAGGCTCTCGAAGGCGGCCTGAAGCTCGGCTTCCTCGATCTTGATGTCTCCAAGGCCAGCCTTGAGGGCAATCCGGCCGATGCGCTCGGCGTCGCGGGTTTCCGCCGCCTTGAGCTGTTCCTGCAGCTTGGCGATTTCGTTGCGGATTTTCGAGGTTGGTTTTTTCATTCCGTCCGGCTCCTTGGCTGAGAAAGCTTGTCTTTCGAAGCCAGTTTTTCCGAACAGAGTGCGGCACGCACTACTGTGAATCCTACAATCGCCAACGGCGATGCTTTGGTGAATGATCCCGGCCGTTCCGAAGGAGCGGCTTCCAAGGGCGCAATTATACGTCGCTGACGCGACGCTCTGCTTTTGACCCCGGCTGGGCTGCCGCTCCCGACGAACCTGTTGAATCTGTTCGCGATCGGGAGCTCAGACCGCCGTGGCCGTTCCTCATTTCTCCGTCAGTGTCGTCGCCCGCGGCTCCGGCCGCAGCGCTGTGCTGTCGGCGGCCTATCGCCACTGCGCCAAGATGGAATACGAGCGGGAAGCGCGGACGATCGACTACACCCGCAAGCGGGGCCTCCTGCATGAAGAGTTCGTCATCCCGGCAGACGCGCCTGAGTGGTTGCGGGCGATGATTGCCGATCGCTCGGTCTCCGGTGCTTCCGAAACCTTCTGGAACAAGGTCGAGGATTTCGAGAAGCGCTCCGATGCGCAACTCGCCAAAGACGTGACGATCGCGTTGCCGATCGAATTGACGGCCGAGCAGAATATCGCACTCGTCCGGGATTTCGTCGCACGGCACATCACCGCCAAGGGCATGGTGGCCGATTGGGTCTATCACGATGCGCCGGGTAATCCGCACGTGCATCTGATGACGACACTGAGGCCGCTCACCGAGGACGGGTTCGGCGCCAAGAAGGTCGCGGTTCTTGGACCGGACGGCAATCCTATCCGCAACGACGCCGGCAAGATCGTCTACGAGCTTTGGGCGGGGAGCCTCGAGGACTTCAACGCCTTTCGCGACGGCTGGTTTGCCTGCCAGAACCGGCACCTGGCAATGGCCGGACTCGACATTCGCATCGATGGCCGATCCTTCGAAAAGCAAGGCATCGAAGTGGAGCCGACCATCCATATTGGTGTCGGTGCAACGGCCATCGACCGCAAGGCGGAGCATGCGGAAAAACAGTCATCGGCAGGGTCACCAAAGCTCGAACGGATCGAGCTGCAGGAGGCACGGCGAAGCGAGAACGCACGTCGGATTGAGCGCCGTCCGGAGATCGTCCTCGACCTGATCACCCGCGAGAAGAGCGTCTTCGATGAGCGCGATGTGGCAAAGGTCCTGCATCGCTATATCGATGACGCCGCCCTGTTCCAGAGCCTGATGGTCCGCGTTCTGCAGAGCCCCGAAGCGCTCCGTCTCGAGCGCGAGCGGATCTCGTTTGCGACCGGCACACGGGTGCCTGCCAAGTACACGACGCGCGAGCTGATCCGGCTGGAAGCCGAGATGGCCAACCGCGCGATCTGGCTTTCGGGGCGATCTTCGCATGGCGTTCGGGAAGCCGTGCTCGAGGCGACGTTCGCGCGCCACTCGCGCTTGTCGGAGGAGCAGAAGACCGCGATCGAGCACGTTGCTGGACCCGAGCGGATCGCAGCCGTCATCGGCCGCGCCGGCGCTGGCAAGACGACGATGATGAAAGCCGCGCGCGAGGCGTGGGAAGCGGCCGGCTATCGCGTTGTCGGTGGTGCTCTGGCCGGCAAGGCCGCAGAAGGTCTGGAGAAGGAAGCAGGGATCGCCTCGCGCACGCTTTCGTCATGGGAACTTCGGTGGCACGAAGGCCGAAACCAGCTCGACGCGAAGACTGTCTTCGTTCTCGACGAGGCCGGCATGGTGTCGTCACGGCAGATGGCGCACCTGGTCGAGACGGTGACCAAGGCCGGCGCCAAGCTCGTCCTGGTCGGAGATCCGGAACAGCTCCAGCCGATCGAAGCCGGCGCCGCGTTCCGCGCAATTGCCGATCGCATCGGCTATGCCGAGCTCGAAACCATCTATCGCCAGCGCGAGCAATGGATGCGCGGTGCTTCGCTCGATCTCGCTCGCGGCAACGTCGGCAAGGCGGTCGATGCCTATACCGCTCAGGGTCGAATGATCGGTTTGCGTCTGAAGGACGAGGCTGTCGATACCCTCATCGCCGATTGGAGCCGTGATTACGATCCGACCAAGACGACATTGATCCTCGCCCATCTCCGGCGCGACGTGCGAATGCTCAACGACATGGCACGCGCCGAGCTGGTCGAGCGTGGCATCCTTGGCGAAGGTTTTGCTTTCCGGACAGAAGACGGACATCGCACTTTTGCGCCCGGCGATCAGATCGTTTTCCTGAAGAACGAAGGCTCGCTTGGCGTGAAGAACGGCATGCTCGGCAAGGTCGTCGAAGCCGCGCAAAACCGCATCGTTGCGGAGATCGGCGAAGGCGCGCACCGCCGGCAGGTCGCCGTCGAGCAACGGTTCTACAACAACGTTGACCATGGCTATGCCACCACGATCCATAAGAGCCAGGGCGCCACCGTCGATAGGGTGAAGGTGCTCGCGTCCCTCTCCCTCGATCGACATCTGACTTATGTGGCGATGACCCGTCATCGCGAGGATCTCCGCGTCTATTACGGCACCCGATCCTTCGCTTTCGCTGGCGGCCTGATCAAGATCCTGTCGCGAACGAACGCCAAGGAAACCACGCTCGATTACGAGAAGGCGACCTTCTATCGCCAAGCGTTGCGCTTCGCGGAAGCCCGCGGCGTGCATATCGTCAACGTCGCCCGAACAGTTGCCCGCGACCGGCTCGAATGGACGATCCGCCAGAAACAGAAATTGGCCGATCTTGCCCACCGGCTCCTCGCCATTGGCGCCAAGCTCGGCCTCAGTGCCGGCACCAAACCGACCCATTCCCAAAGCAGCAAGGAGGCCAGCCCGATGGTTGCCGGCATCGCGACATTCCCGAGAACTGTCGAGCAAGCAGTTGCCGATAAGATCGAAGCGGACCCCGGTTTGAAGAAGCAATGGGAGGACGTGTCGTCCCGCTTCCATCTCGTCTACGCGCACCCGGAAGCGGCATTCAAGACGGTCAATGTCGACGCAATGCTGAAGGATGAGACGGTCGCCAAATCGACGCTTGCGAAGCTCACCAGCCAGCCGGAAAGTTTTGGTCAGCTCAAGGGGAAATCCGGCGTCTTCGCAAGTCGCGCCGACAAGCGGGATCGCGAGCGGGCGGAACGCAACGTTCCCGCTCTTGCTCAAAGTCTCGGCGACTACATGCGCCAGCGCAGCCAGGCCGAACAGCGCTATCAGGCGGAGGAAGTGGCGGTCCGCCGCAAGATGTCGATCGACATTCCGGCTCTGTCTCCGAATGCGCGCCAGACGCTCGAGCGCCTGCGCGACGCCATCGACCGCAATGACCTTCCCTCAGCACTCGAATTCGCGCTTGCCGACAAAATGGTGAAGGCGGAACTGGAGGGCTTTGCCAAAGCTGTCGCCGAGCGTTTCGGCGAACGGACCTTCCTGCCCTTGGCCGCCAGGGACACGAACGGAGAGACCTTCAAGACGATCACCGCCGGCATGAGCCCAGGTCAGAAAGCGGAGGTGCAGTCAGCCTGGAGCCTGATGGGCGCAGTGCAGAAGCTCGGTGCCCATGAGCGAACGACCGAGGCCCTGAAACAAGCCGAGACGCTGCGGCAGACGAAGAGCCAGGGCCTGTCGCTGAAATGACTATTCCTCTCATTGGAACGGCGCTGAGGAGGCGACGCAAGAAAGCGCTTCTGCTCGGCTTCGCCACCATCACAATGGCGTTGCTGGGAGCGATCTCGGTCGCCTGGTTCGGCGGCTACCGGGTCAATCTCACGCCGAGCGAACCTCTCGGTCTCTGGCGTATCGTCAAGCTCGACAGACCGGTCGCCGCTGGCGACCTGATCTTCATTTGCCCGCCGCAAACGGCAGCCATGTGGGAGGCACGTATGCGCGGTTACCTGCGCTCCGGCCTGTGCCCGGCCGGCGTTGCGCCGCTCATCAAGTCGGTCGTGGCCGTTGCAGGGCAGCGCGTCGACGTTGGTACTAGCGTCTCCGTGAACGGCCGTCTGGTTCCCTCCTCCACCCTAGCGCAGCGAGACGCGTGGGGTCGGCAAATGACCCCGTTCTCGGGCGGGATCGTGCCGGCCGATTACGTGTTCCTGCACTCGGCTTTCGCCGGCTCCTACGACTCCCGCTATTTCGGTCCGATTCCGGCTGCGGGCATTCTCGGCCTGGCGCAAGAGGTGCTGACCTATGCGCCATGATCGCCTCCAGCCGGTACTGCTGTTTACCGCTGCGATTGCCGCCGGAGCCATCGGGTGGAGTGGCTACGTCCTGCTTCTTCCGGTGGCGCTCGTCTTCCCGGTCGTCTGGTCGCGTGCGCGAGGAAGATCCGTGGCGGCGCTTGTTTCGGCCGGATATTTCCTGGCGGCATCCCGTGGTCTGCCGCAGGGTGTCGCCGCCTTTTATTCATCGAACCTCTGGCCCGGTCTGTTGCTATGGCTTTGCGCGTCGGTGAGTTTTGTTGCCGTTCACACCGTGCTCTGGACCAAGCGCCCTGACCGTCGACCGGTTCGCTATCTCTTGGCGGCTGCGCTTATGGCTGTACCGCCAATGGGCATTACGGGCTGGGCACATCCTGTCACGGCGGCCGGCGTTCTGTTTCCCGGATGGGGATGGCAGGGACTGATGGCGATCACAGCCGGCCTCATGGGCCTCGTTACTCGCATGTGGCCGGCTGTTGCGATCGCCTTTACAGGCTTCTGGCTTTGGTCCGCCGCAAACTGGACCGATCCGACACTACCGGAGGGCTGGCAGGGGGTCGACCTGCAAATGGGGTCATCGCTCGGCCGCGACACCAGCATTCAACGGCACCGTGATCTGATTGCCACGGTGAGGGATCGTGCGCCAGGCGGGATCCGAAGTGTAGTCCTGCCCGAGAGCGCCTTAGGGTTTTGGACGCCGACGATCGAACGGCTCTGGGCGAGATCTCTGAAGGGGACAGATGTTTCCGTGATCGCTGGCGCGGCCAGGGTCGATACAGGCGGATATGACAATGTTCTCGTCGCTCTCTCCGCCGACGGCGGCAAGGTTCTTTATCGCGAGCGAATGCCGGTGCCGGGCTCGATGTGGCAGCCGTGGCGGTCGTGGCTCGGCGAGAGCGGCGGTGCGCGTGCGCACTTCTTCGCCAACCCTATTGTGATCGTAGGCCATAGCCGGGTCGTCCCGCTCATTTGCTACGAGCAACTCGTCGTCTGGCCCGTTCTGCAATCGATGCTCTACGATCCGGACCTGATCCTTGCTGTCGGAAACGGATGGTGGACCAAAGGGACATCCATCGTCGCGATCCAGCGAGCCAGCGCGATCGCCTGGGCAAAGCTGTTCGCGAAACCGCTTGTCCTTTCCTTCAACACCTGAAACCCGAGGAGACGTCGTGCTGGACGCTGCCCTGATCAAAGAATGCGCCGATCCGTCCTTGAAGCCCGCGATCGTCGAGCAGTTTGTCGCGGCTGCCGGTTCGACGGACCCGCTCGCCGTGACCGTCAAGTCGGGCGGCCGGTTGGTCCTGGTGCCGAAGGCACGGTCGGCCGACGAAGCGATGACGATCGTCCGTCAATATGCAGGACAGGCGGTGGTTCGCGTTGGCCTGACGCAATTTCCGGCTGGCGTCGACGTGAAGAACGCCGCGGACCTAAAGCCCGACCTGGTTGATGCCTGCGAAAACCTTCGCAAGGGAACTTCGATGTTTGCCAAAATTCTGCGGATCGTCGCCAAGTGGTATGGCAATCCCAAGGCCGAAGACGTCTTCCCGCAGATATTCGAGGATGCGGTCCATGCTTGGAAAACCGGCGAATTCGAGGGTGTCAGTGTGTTTCAGGCTCAGGATCCAGGAGATTCAGTTGAGTTGCCGCAGCCAGATGAAGTGCACTCGACGGATGGCGAGGAAGCAGCAGTGGCGACGCCTGAGAAACAGGCGGAGGCGAATGAGGATGTAGAGCGGGCGGGAATTCGGATCGATCTCTCCCGCATCGGCGGGAATTGAGAACCGTCATTCCGGAAGCGCATAGCGCGTCAGGACGGCCTCGCCGTCTTCGATAGCAATCTCGACCACCTCGTTCACCATGTCCTGGGCATCGCCGAGTTCCTGCAGGACGGCTAGAAACAACTCCCGCTGCAGTGCCGGCAGGACCTGCGGAACGATGATGACCAGGCCGGCGTGCAGCTCCTGTTTTGCGTAGAGTTTTCTGAAGTCGCGCGCGTTGTTCGTCACGAAGGTGAAATCGTCCGCGACGATGCGCGGCATCAGATCCCAGTCGGTCTCACCGCTCAGGCCAAGCCAATTGACATGAAAACAGTCGTGGCCATGGTTTTGAGCCACGGCCACGAGCGATGTGTGCAGGCATTCATCGATGAGGAACTTCACGAAGCGGTGCCCGAGGCCTTTCGGGAACCAGCCTTGGAGAGAGGCAGACGCTTCTCCGACTTCACCTTTAGTCCCTGTTCCGAAAGTTTTTTAGGACGACCGCGGGCTGGGTGAGCTGCCGTCCAGATTTCGGCGAGTTCCACCATGCGCGCCGTGACGGATGGATAGCCGTCAACGATTTCCGCACTGCTGGCGCCTTGCTGTTTCATCGCGGCAATCATGCGCACCGGAACCCGGGTTCCCTTGAAAACCGGCTCTCCGCCCACGGTGCCCTTCATAGACTCGATCTTTTGCTCGGCTTCTCGAAGCGCCTCGGCCCGCGCGGCGAGTTGCTCCCTCGCCCGCGCCACATCGACGATCAGATAATCGTCTGCCCTCACCGTATCCGCATCGGGATTTTCGTCGATGGTGTCGAACAAGCGCTTGCGACGTTCGGCGGAGAGGATCGATCCCACGCCATACCAGAGCTTCAGGCGCAGTAGATCCTCGTCTGTAAGTTCTCGGCCCTCACGTCCGAAATGGGCCTCGATGATCCGCTTATCGATTGCATTGTGCACCGACTTTACAGCAACCTCACTGAGAGCTGCGGCTTCGGCGGGTGTGTAGGCGCGGGAAGCAGTGGCCATAATCATTCTCCTTGTGGAGAATATATAATACAGATGACTTCAGACGTAAAGGCTGACCGCGGTTTCAACCCGTCTATCGCGAGCTGGCCGCCGTTGCATGTTAGCCATCTGAGACAAATCTTCATCCGATCCCGGTGTGGCGGGCGCCATTCTGACCATTTTTTCCGTATAATTTTTGGTCAGTAATCGCTACGCGCTTGCGTCTGACCAAAATTTGTATATATTTTTTAGTCAGAGGACGTTGTCGACATGCCTGACCCGAGATCCGATACACTGGAGCGCATTCACGCCCGAATCTCCCAAGCCGCACCCGCCGGGGTCTGGTCGCGTGCCGATTTTCTCGATATCGGAACGCCCAACGCCGTCGAAAAGGCCCTCCAGCGGCTTGCCAACCGCGGCGAAATTCGTCGCCCGTACCGTGGCCTATACGACAAGCCAACCACGAGCGGCTTGACGGGAAAGATGGTCTTTCCGCCACGCGCCTCATTCATCGATGCCATTGCCCGGCGCGACAAGCTGCGGGTCCTGGTCGACGGAATGACCGCCGCCAACGATCTGGGCTTGACCACAGCCGTCCCCGCGCGTTCGACAATCCATGCTGACACCTACCCGCGGACGATCGAAATCGAAGCCAACGCAGGTGATCCGAAGGCAACGAAACCGGTTATTTACATATTGGATTTCAAGCGCATTTCCGCGAAGACGGCCTTCTGGGCGGGACGTCCGGCAATGCGCGTGATTCAGGCGCTCAATTGGTTCCGGGACGAGCGGCCCAACCTGGATACCGTTGTCGAGGGTATCGTGCGTCATCTGGCGCAGAACCCGCACAGGGAAGCGATCATCGAGGATCTGCGCGAAAACATCCATGCCATTCCCGCCTGGATGTATTCGGCCGTGAGCAACATCATCCGCGCCTCCCTCGTCTCATCCCCGAAAGCACTGGAACATGAAACAGGCGTTCATTGAAATTCTCAGATCCTCCGTGGATGAGCGCAGGGCTCTTTTCTCAGCCGGGGCTTCCAACATGGAAACCCGGGCTGAGAACATCGAAAAGGACCTCTATGTCGGTTGGGTGCTCGACTTCCTGTTCAATCGGCGCCCGACCGACCCTGTTCGCCTATATTTCAAGGGCGGCACCAGTCTCAGCAAAGCCTATGGCCTGATCCGCCGTTTCTCAGAAGATATCGACATCGGCATTTACAAGGCCGACCTGCATGCACCGCTGGAGGCCGACATTGCCGCTCTTCCCTCCGTCAACCAGCAACAGAAAGCTCTTGCCGAGCAGGTCGACGAGGCCGCCCGCCAATACATTGCAGGTCCACTTCGTGACTCGTTGAGCATGGAACTTGCCGACGTTGAGAAAGAGACCGGACAGCGCGGGCATTTCACGCTGGACTTCGGTTACGACGCCTATCGGAAGAAGGAAGCGCTCGACATTCTGGTCCTCCGATACCAAAGCGTGTTCGACATGAGCGGCGGCTATGTCGAGGCAGCCGTGCGCATTGAAGGCGGAGCGCGGCCGGATCCCATTCCGGTCGAACGGCGGGAAATAACGCCCTACATAGCCTCGGAAATGAAAGCGGGCTTCGATCTGTCTGTTCCCAATGTGATGACCGTCAAGCCCGAGCGCACGTTTTGGGAGAAGGTCCTCATCCTGCACGCGATGACGGAGATGACCGAGAAGCGCAGCCTCGAAGATGACCCTGAGCGGAAAGTGCCCGACCTCAATCGGTATTCCCGGCACTATTACGATGTTCACCAGATTTGGACGGACGCGGACTATGGAAAAGCCACTGCGTCCATGCTCGATCTCGCCGAAGCCTGCCGTCAGCACAAGGAACTTATGTTCCGCGCGCCGGACCATCGCTATGATCGAGCGGTACCCGGCACGTTCCGGCTCCTGCCAACTTCCGATATGATGAAGAAGCTCGCAGCCGACTACGCGCGAATGTCGGCCATGATTTTTGGCGACCCACCCGCATTCGATGCGGTCATGACAAGCATCGGCGAGCTGGAACAGTTTCTGAATGTGGATATGGCCTCGCGCCGCGACTGATACCCAGCCGATTGCCGTGAAAACAAGGCTCTAACTGTCTTGCCTCGACTTGAGGAGTTCCTCGTGGCTTACGCCGAGCGCCTGGGCAAGCTCATAGAGGGTGATAATCGTCGGATTGCGCCGCCCGCGCTCCAAGCCGCTGATATATTGCTGACTGAACCCTGAACGAGCTTCGACGTCCTCCTGGGTCAAGCCCTGCTCCCGACGCAGGCGGGCGAAATTTCTCCCCACGAGTTTGCGCATATCCATGCGCGGAAGATCGCGGTTTACACATTTTAAGTTTATCAACTAAAGTATGTAAAGCAGACCGTGAGCGCCTTCCCTTTCTCAGGCAGAGCACGATGTCTATGGCCATGGTCGTGGGCAACAGACGCCGTGCAGTTGCGGTCTAAAAGGTGTATGCCGAGCTCAGGCGTCCGTTCTGACGGTGAAGGAATGAAAGAGAAGAAGCGGATGAACGACGAAAGCTCATCTGAGGCGGTGGGAAGCGAAAAGCAGTCTCGCTACGATTCCATGCAAAAGTCGGAGCTGGAGGCGTTGGCAGTTTCCGCGATCGCTGAACACCGCCGGCTTCTGGAAGCGGATCAAACCGTTTACGAGGAGTGGCTGCGCGCTAGTGAAGATCCGTCGATCTCCGGCTCGGTTCTGCAGACGCTCCAGAATGAGTATCTCAAACGGCAAAAAAGGTCCGAGGCCCAGCAAGAGGAGCTCTCGGACATGCTCGACGCACTCGGTTTCGTGCCCGATGTGCGTTTCGACGACGGTAATTAGAACTCAGACCAGGCCGCGGTCCTTGGCAATGGCAACGAGTTGCGGCACCGATTCCGCACCAAGCTTTGCACGCGCTTTATCCAGATAGTGCTGCACGGTTCTGGCATTGATCCCGGTGAGCATCGCCGTTTCCGGCGCTGTCTTTCCCCTCGTGGCCCATACCAGGCAAAGCATTTCCCGCGGTGACAACATTTGCTTGGGATTGACTGCGGTTTTCGCCGCAATCATCTTCAACCGGTAATGGACCGTCATCACCATTTGGATCGCTTTTTTCGGATCGAGCGCTCCCGAGATGTCAATGTTGCGTTCCGGCGATGCGAAGGTCAACATCATCGCGGACCCGTAACTCCCCTCGACGGGCATCGTGACGCCGCAGCGAATGCCGTGATCGATCGCCTCGTCGCGAAAGCGCCGAAGAGGCGAAGATCCCCGGGCAGGCCAGTCGTCTGCCGTCCAGAAAAAAACGTCCCCCCTGCGCTTTGCCTCCGTCACAACGGGATCGATACTGGAATAATCGCTCCCGAGATAAATGCCTTCCCAAGATCCGGGGTAGGAATTGAAGGTTTTTACCTGGAAGGCTTCTTTCTGCAGGTAGGCAAACCGGTCATACCCACAGGCATGTGCGAAGTTTCTAAGAGCACTCTTGATCATCTGCTCATCTTGCGCTGCTTCCAGCATATCGATGAGCGAGCGAACTTCTCGATGCACGGCCTCTCTCCTGTCTTCTTGACCCGGGGGCGCCCCTTGGTGGAACGATCTTGCCATGCGGAACCGGCATCCCGCGCCACGGCTGGGTCATGACTACGATTTCTTATAGAATCCGCGGCCCGGCGCTCTGCCCATGCGAAGCAGACCCTCAAACCGCGGTATGTTAGCACTACCGGCAGGACACGATCTTTCAAGCTGAGCTGGCCTAAAACATGATAGAGGATGTAAAGTTTTTACACTTCAGTGGTTGCAATGCCACACCGCCCGTCAACCGGTGGCAGGCGCGATAATCGACGGTTTGGTCCCTATGTCGTCAATTTCCCCGATAGGCGGACGGAAAGATAATGTCCTGATCGACGAGCACATTGAATTTGTAACCTGGTCGAATGCGAATCGTCGGCTGAACGTTCAGGTTCTTCGAGATTGTCTGTTCCGCGACGCGACCAAAACTCTCGGCGAAATTGCGTCTGGCGGCGTCGGACGCCGTCTCCTGTGTCGCGAGGGTCGAGCTCTGCGGCAGGGACATGTCGATCCCGGTTCCGATCAAGGCGATCAGCGCCGCCGATCCGAAGGTCCGCCAGAGATGACGGTCGACCTTGTCAGCGAAGCCGCCATAACCTTCGGCGTCCGTGCCGGCCATGCCGCCGATCTGCAGGGTTGACCCGTTTGGAAAAATGAGATCGGTCCAGACGACCAGCACCCGCTCCTGACCGAAGGATACCTTCGAGTCATATCGGCCGAACAGCTTCGTGCCTTGCGGGATGAGCAGTCGATAGCCCGTCGCGCTGTCATAGACGTTCTGGCTGACCTGCGCCGTGATGCGTCCAGGCAGGTCGGAGTTGAGGCCGGTGATCAATGTCGCCGGGATGACCGAGCCGCGCTTCAGTTCATAGGGCGACATCTGCGGCACGACCTGGTTCGGCAGGTAGCCGAGATCCTTGATATCCTGGTTAAAGAAGTCCTCCTTCGAGGTCTGGCCGTTCTGATCGACATTCTGTCCCATGAGCCCGGATTTCATCGCTGCTGCGTAGAGGTCCGATGTGTTGTTTGCTGTCGCTGTCGCATTCTGTCGGCTGGGATCCGTCGCCTTCGCCGTCGTCTCGACATCCGAGACGTCAACCTTCAGCGGTGAATCGAGCGCTGTCGCACGGGCCTGAAGGCGCGCCATTCTCTGGCGCTGGGCCTCGCGGATATACTGCTCGTCCTGCTCGCGCTTCAGCCGGGCCTTCCACTCCTCTTCGGACTCGAGCCGGGGCCGTCGTACCTCCCGTTCCGCGGCGCGGCGCTCGATAACCGGCTCCTGTTTCTCGACCTTCTGCTCGGTGACCGGCGTCGGCTGGAAGGTCTGGCGTTCGACCGGCTCGCCGATAATTC
The DNA here is from genome assembly GCF_002531555.1 of Sinorhizobium sp. BJ1. Lineage (NCBI taxonomy): Bacteria > Pseudomonadati > Pseudomonadota > Alphaproteobacteria > Hyphomicrobiales > Rhizobiaceae > Sinorhizobium > Sinorhizobium sp. BJ1. The sequence goes on along the minus strand of NZ_NWTH01000013.1, from coordinate 49,649 downwards.
CATCCGTCACGCCGCGTTTGAGTTGGTCGCCAAAACTGGTGGCGGGCGTGTTCGACACGCTTTCGATATCATTGCTGCGGTTGAAGTAGAGCCCGCGCCACGACAAGCCGATCACGACGATGCCGATGAAGAGGACGATGACAATGATGGCGAGGATGATCGGCAGACGATTGAGGCGACGCATGCCCTTCTGATCGTCGGCCTGGCTCGAAGCGCCGAGCTGCAGCGACTGGACCATGTATCTCCTCCATCACTTCCGTTGCATGATCGAAAGCGGACTTGCCGGTACAGCACCTGCGGGCGTCGCCGTGTAGGCCCGACCAAGAGCAATCGACGGCGTCGAAAGTCGTGCGAGTACTTGACCGTCGACGCCATCGATCCAGTAGGCAAGTTCGACCGGCTTGAGGTCTTTTCCGACTTTCCCGTCGGTGATGACCGCGTAGCCCCATCCCTTCAACGCGGCCTCGAGCGCGGTCGCGAATTCCGAATTGTCCTTCTCCATCTTGATGGTTGTTGTGCCCGCGGAACCAATCTGTTCGGCGAGCCGGCTTGCCATATCGCCGGCAATGGCACTCGCAGCAGATCCGGTGACCGCGACCGGAGTAGAGCTGGTGTTCAATTCGTCGTCAGCCGTTTGGCAACCGGAAAGAACTGCCGTAGCAAGTATGAAGGCGAGAAGCTTCCGCATCGTTCAACCTCCCCTCCGGATGGTGACCTTCTGCTGTCGCCAGCCAACACCGGAAACGAGGATCGCCTTGTCCACTGCGTAGTCGACAATCATCATGTCGTTCTTCATGCGATAGTTGACGATGCGATTTTGACCGCCGGAGACGACGAAGAGCATGGGTGCATCTTGGCCTGCGACCGACCTGGAAAACTGGATGTAGGTTTTCGTACCGTCGGAATAGACCCGCTTTGGCTTCCACGGTGCACTGCCACTGATTGAATACGAGAAGTTTAGCTTGTCGGGCGCAGCACCCGGAATGCCGCCAGTCTCAAGGCGGGCATTGATGTCGGCGAGCCTCGTCGACGCGTCCTCTGGATACTCGAAACCGACACGCGCCATATACTGGCTCGGATGGGACTTGAGCTGGATGTGATAGGTGCGCCGCGACGTCGTCACTACCATCGAAGTGACGAGACCTGACTCCGATGGCTTCACGATCAGGTGGATTGCCTGGCCGCCGGTCGCGCCTGATGTCGCCGGTTCGACCTTCCAGCGAACGGTGTCGCCGACCAGGACGTCGCGAACGATCTCCCCACCTTGCAGTTCAATGTCGCAGACCTGAAGCGGTGAGCAGACGACGGAGGGCTGGGTTTGGCCAAACAGGAAGATCACCTTTCCGTCGGGGCCTGTGGTCACAAGGCCCGGCCTGCCGCGCCACTTACTTGACAGCTTGGTGCCCCTTACCTCGTTTGTCGTCATGCTTTGCGCGTGAGCGCCCGTCGCAAAGACGAGTCCGGCCATGCAGCCGGCGGCTGCGATCAATCCTGTTCTGTGCATTGAAAACTCCCCTGGCCTTAAAGCTGTGCTGTCCAGTCGAAATCCCGGACGTAGAGACCGATCGGGTTGAGGCGTATCGTCGCCTCGTCCTGCGGTGCGGTCAGTGCGACGGTCGCAATCCCCCGGAACCGCCGAGTGCCGGTTTCCTTGCCCTTGCGGTCCCGTTCGTATTCGGTCCAGTCGATCTGATAGGTCTGGTTCGAAAGTGCGACGATGTTGTTGACCTCGATGGCGACCGTTGCGGTTTTCGCTTTCTCAAACGGCGAATTGGTCCGGAACCAGGTATTGATCTTCTCTGTCGAGGGATCGGAGGTGCGAAGAAGTGCATAGGTTCGATCGATATATTGCTTTTGGACCACCGCATCGGGCGTGATCGAACGGAAGCTCGTCACAAAATTTCCGAGCGTGGAGCGCACCACCCGCACGTCTGCATATTCGATCTGTTCGGGGAAGCCGGCGGTTACTGCGGTTCCAAGCTTGTCGACCTCAACGATGTAAGGCACGAGCTTGACCTGCGTGCTGAGGTACATCGAATAACCGAAGCCGATCACAGCCATAGTCAGGCCCAGTATGCCCACCATCCGCCATGCAGCGGCCGCCTGCACATAGGATCCGTATCGTTCCGTCCATTCTTGCCGCGCGGCAAGATACGGGTTCTCGGGGGCGCGGTTCGCTGCCATCGTCCATCACTTTCTGATTGCTGTTAGTCGTTGCGTTCGGGAGGTGGCGTGTGTCGGCTGTGACCGCCCCGGCTCTCATCGAGCTTGGCGTTGGCGAGGCCGAGGATCGATCCGGCATAGGCGCCGGGAGAGCCGATCATCTTCTCCTTCGCGGCGGATCCAGTGGCACTGCTGGCGGATCCGATGCCTGCGCCAAAACCACGAAGTGCCGCACCGGCGAGTGAGGAACCTGCCGCTCGGGCGGACTGACCTGCTGTAAAACCGGCTCGAGCGGCACCACTCGCGAGAAACCCGGCGCCCGCGGCGAAGGATGCCGCCTGACCGCCGTGACGGATCGCTTCCATCCCTCCGGAAAATGAGGCGCCCTGGACCACACCTTGGATGATGTTCGGCACGTACATGGCGATGATGAACACCACCACGGAGATACCCGCGATCGCCAGCGTTGTGACAAATTGATCGGAGGACGCGGTCGGAGCATTCGCCAGGCCCAACAGGACCTGCGATCCAATCTTTGCGATCATCACCAGCGCCATCAGCTTCATGCCTACGCCAAAGGCGTAGACGAGATAGCGAACGGCGAAATCTTTCGTGAAAGAGGAGCCGCCCAGCCCAAGCATGATCATGCCGGCGAGCAGGCCGACATACATTTCCACCATGACCGATACGAAAATCGCAGCAACCAGCGAAAAGCAGATGACAACGACGCCCATCGCCAGCACCGCGGCGATCGCCAGAGCATTGTCCTCGAAGACGCCGAATTGTGCTTGCTGCGACATTTGCGAGGCGACCCGAATGCCGGCGTCGAAGATTTCGGCGGGCGACGCCGATCCGCCGCCAGCGCCGATCTGAAACAGGCTGTCAACTACGGCTCGCGCGAAGGTCGGACCCTGTGTCAGAACGAAGGCAAAAAACCCGATGAACATGATCCGCCGGACCAGCTCGGCAAACCAGCTGTTTAGGGATGCGGCTTGGAGCGCAAGCCAGACGGCCGCGATGCCGATTTCGATGGTCGCGAGAATCCAAAACAACGATTTCGCCGCGTCCATTATGGTGGTCTCCCACCCCTTGGCGGCGGACGAGACCTGATTTTCGAGTTCCGTGAGAACCTGCCCCTCCTGAGCGAAGGCGGGTGCGGCATAGGCGAGGCAAAGAAGCCCAGCAATTTGGGTTGCCCGTTTAACAGATGCCTTCACCATCTCGGGCGCATCTCCTGGCCGTCCTTAATCGGCGGCAGCTCGTTGCCGGAGCCCAAGAACTTTTCCCGGGCAGCCCGCTGCTCTTCGGTGAGCGCCGGTTTGCCCGTGGTTCTGGCATTGACGATCAGTACTGTGGCGGCAGACGATGCAGCGGCGACAGCGAGAAGCACGGCAATGAGGATGGCGCGGTTCACCAGCGAGGCTCCATTTTCTGACCTTCCGGGATGCTCTTGACCTCGGCGTTAAAGAACTTTTCCCGCCGCGCCTGCGCCAGGTCCTTGTCGGTCTGTTCCGTCTGAAGCCAGGTTCCCATCATGGTCATTTGTTGCGAGACGAGACCGCGAAGTTTCTGCATCTGCGCAACCTGCTGAGTGGCGATCTGGTGTCCGACCTGCAGGGCCTTCATCTGGCCGTCCGCGGTTTCCGACATGCTTCGGAGAGACGACATGGTGGATTCTTCACTGTCGAACTGATCCGCAGTCAGATTGGCCGCCTTCAACGTGCTGGCGATGGTGTCGCGGTTCGTGTCGGACCAGGACTGATAGGTGGTTGAGAATGTCTGATTGCTCGGAAGGTTGGCCCTGAGATCGGAATAGCTCTGGAAGCGCTGCTGAAGCACATCGTCGGCATTGCCCATCGAGAAAGCGATGCTCTGACCCTGGTCGACGATGCTGCGGAGCTGATTGAGATCGCTCTTGACCTGTCCCCACATGTGCGACGGGAGGGTCGCGGTGTTCTGGAGCAGGTTCTGGTAGATGTTCAGCTGGGTCTCAATCTGTTGGGCGAGCTGGCTGATCTGGGTGAGCTGGTTCTGGATCTGCTCTCCAGACTGGCCGACGAGGGACACCAATTCGCCATTGTTGAGCACCTGCGTCCACTCGGTTGCCGCGCCAGTCGCGGTGCCGGCGTGTGCAGGCAGGATGGCGGCCATTGTCATGGCGGCGGCCGTGAGGCGGGCGAGCCAACTAAACTCTGAGCAGCGTTGCAGCATCGTGAACTCCTCTCGTTTGAAGCCAGTGGATCGGCCAGGCGTGGCCGTGTTCGGATTTGAGCGCGCGGATGCGCTTCAGATCTTCCTTGCCGGACGCTCCGGCGAAGCTCAGCGCAATGGGGCCAAGCGACATGTCGAAGAGGCGGCGACCTTCCGGGGTGGCAATGTAGTATTCGCGCTTAGGGGTCGCGGTTGAGACGATCTCGATTTGGCGTTCGTTGAAACCAATCCGCTCGTAGAATTCCCGTGTCCCCGGCTCTCGAGCCGCGCCGTTCGGGAGGCAAATCTTGGTCGGGCAGGACTCCTTCAAGACATCGATGATACCGGACCGCTCGGCATCCGAAATCGACTGGGTGGCAAGCACGACAGCGCAATTCGCCTTGCGCAGTACCTTCAGCCACTCCCGGATCTTGCTGCGAAAGATTGGATGGCCGAGCATCAGCCAGGCCTCATCGAGCAAGATCAGGCTCGGAGATCCATCGAGGCGCTTTTCGATGCGCCGAAACAGATAGGTCAGCACCGGGACAAGGTTCCGTTCGCCCATGTTCATGAGATGCTCAATTTCGAAGGTCTGGAAAGCGCCGAGGGTGAGACCATCCTCCTCGGCGTCGAGAAGCTGACCCATTGGGCCGTCGACTGTATAATGATGCAGTGCGTCCTTGATCTCGCGCATCTGCACGCCGCTCACGAAATCGGAAAGCGATCGGCCTGGCGCGTTGGCCATCAGGCCAACCTGCCGTGAGATTGCGTTGCGGTGATCGGGGGTGACGCTGACGCCCTGCAGCGCGACCAGCATCTCAATCCACTCCGTCGCCCAGGCCCGGTCTGCCTCGGTGGCGAGTTCCGCGAGCGGGCAGAACGCGAGTGCTGGTCCAGCTTCCTGCACATCGCCGCCGATCTCGTAATGATCGCCGCCGGCAGCCAGCGTCAGCGGTAGGAGCGAGCTTCCTTTGTCGAAGGCGAAAATCTGGGCTTGGTTATAGCGTCGGAACTGTGCCGCGATCAGTGCGAGAAGTGTCGATTTGCCTGAGCCGGTTGGCCCGAATATCAGTGTGTGGCCGACGTCGTCGACGTGCAAATTCAGCCGGAACGGCGTCGAGCCGCTCGCGACCTGCATCAGCGGTGGGGAATTGGGAGGATAGAAAGGGCAAGGTGCGCTCGGGTTCCCTGACCAGACCGAATTGAGCGGTATAAGGTCCGCGAGGTTGCTGGTGTTGATCAGCGGTTCGCGGATATTGCAGTACCAGTTGCCCGGTAGGCTACCGAGATAAGCGTCGGTTGCGTTGAGCGTCTCGATCCTCGCCCCAAATCCCTCAGCCTGGATCAGCCGGCGGATCGCCTCGGCCTTTTCCTGCAATGCTTCCCGGTCACTGTCGAAGAGAATGATTACGGGCGTGTAGTAGCCGTAGGCGACAAGTTGCGACGATGCTTGCGCAATCGCATCCTCCGTCTCCGCCACCATCGTCATCGCGTCCTGATCGACCGACCGGCTTTGCGTCTGGAAAAGCTGGTCGAAGAACGGACGAACTTTCTGCTGCCACTTCTTGCGCGTCCGTTCCAGCTTTTGACGCGCCTCTTCAGCATCGAGGAAGATGAAGCGCGACGACCAGCGATAGGTGAGCGGCATCAGATCGAGGCTGTTGAGGATTCCCGGCCAGCTCTCCGCCGGCAGCCCATCGATCGCCACAACAGCGAGGAACCGGTTCTCGACCTTCGGCGTCAGCCCGTGTTCGAGTTCAGCGGTCGCAATCCAGTCGAGATACATGGGCGCGTCCGGCAGTCGGATCGGATGGTTTTCGCCGGTGATGCAAAACCGGACAAACTGAAGAAGTTCGTCATAGCGGGCGACGCGCTCCCCTCCCCTCTCAGCGACCTCGCGTGTCTCCATCCGCCGGATCGAAAGCGTGTTTGCGAAATATTGCTCGATCTCGCGGATTGCGTTCTTGAAGATGAAGAGCACCGTGTCGGCATAGGTCCTCTTACGGCTCTCCTCGTCCGAGTAGATGTATCTGCTGAGCGCCGTCTTTTTGGATTCGATCGGCCGGTAGGTGAGGATCAGCGCGTGCTTGCTCTCGAAGTGTCCCCGCTCGCGCGCGAAATGTGCCCGGCGCTCCGCGTCGATCGCGCGCGTGGCAGCATCCGGGAAATGACAGCGGTCTTCCGAGGGATAGTCGAACGTCGGAATACGAACAGCCTCTACCTGGATCATCCAACCGCTCCCGAGCCGCGACAGGATGGAGTTGATCTGGCGTGACAGTTCGTTGCGCTCGAGATCGGTGGCGCTTTCGGAATCCGGCCCTGCAAAATACCAGCCGGCCATCAGGCTGCCGTCCTTGAGCAGGAGTACGCCGTTGTCGACCAGGCCGGCATAGGGAACGAGATCCGCGAAGGAGGGCCCGGTGGCCCGGAAGCGCTTGAGAGCGACCATGTCAGCCTCCTCAATAGCGCCGCCACGGAGACGTGGTCGCTTTGTAGTAATGCCTGTAGGAGATGTGCCTGATATAGACCTGCCGCATGAGCGGGTCCGACTTCGCCATCATCCGAAGCAGCCCGACAATGACGATCCAGACGGCGACGCCGAACAGCGCCGAATAGAGGGTCAGCACCACGAAAATCAGGATGATGGCAGCGAGACCCGTAAGCAGCACCAGCTCCCGGTCGGCGCCCATCAGGAGGTTGGGACGGGAGAGCGCACGGTGGATGCGGTTGCGCTGGAGGGCGGACCGGGACTCAGCCATCAGCCCCCTCCCCTTCTGCATTTTGCTGCCCACTCGATGTGAACTGCTCGACTGGGAGGCCGATCGAGGCGCCCGTCGCGCCGAACAGGCCGACGATGTTAGTAGCGCCTAGCAGGATACCGGCGACGAGGACGATATACATGAGCCGCCGCGCGAAATCGTTGAGCTCGCCGCCGAAGATCAACATGCCGCCTGCGATTGCGACCGCCGCCAGGGCGATGGCGCCAGCAACCGGACCGGTAATCGACTCCTGGATTTGCTGTAGTGGCCCCTCCCACGGGAGACCACCACCGCCGGAACTGCCCAGCGCCGGCGCCACAGAGGCAAAAAAGCTGGGCGCTGCGATGAGCACGACGGCGATGAGTGCATACTTACGCGACATTGCGCGTCTCCTGTTCTTCGGTGAGCTGGTCGGATTCGATCTCGTACTGGCCGTTGACGAAGCGCTCGACCTGGATGACGTCGCGAACGCGTCGACCCCGTGGAGTCCGCTCGATGGAGACAATGAGATCGACGGCTTCTCCGATAACCTCGTGCATCGGCTGCTGGCTGGCTTCGGCGGTGAGTTGCTCAAGACGGCGCAGCGCCGACATCGCGGTGTTCGAGTGAATGGTTGCCACGCCACCGGGGTGGCCGGTGTTCCAAGCCTTAAGTAGCGTCAGAGCCGCCCCGTCGCGAACCTCCCCCACGACGATCCTGTCGGGACGCAGACGCATGGTGCTCTTCAGCAGCCGCGCCATATCGACTGTATCGCTCGTATGCAGAAGAACGGCGTTCTCGGCCGCGCATTGGATTTCGGCGGTATCCTCAAGAATGACGAGGCGATCTTCCGGGGCGCTCTTCACGATCTCGTTGATCACGGCATTCGCGAGAGTGGTCTTGCCGGAACCCGTGCCCCCGGAGATGATGATATTGAGCCGTGAGGAAATTGCGCTCCGGATCGTCGAAGATTGATACTCTGTCATCACGCCGGAGCGCACATAATCGTCGAGCGGGATCAGACGCGAAGCGCGACGGCGAATCGTGAACGCAGGCTTGGCGACCACCGGGGGCAACAGACCCTCGAACCGGTGGCCGCCAATCGGAAGCTCGCCGGAGATGATAGGCTGTTCCGTGTCGACTTCGGACTGAAGCGCATGCGCAACGGTACCGATCACCATTTCGGCCGCCGAGGCGGACATCTCGCCGGCGGGAGCGACACCATGCCCGAGCCGCTCGATGAAGAGCTTCCCGTCCGGATTGAGCATGATCTCGACAACGGTCGCGTCGTCCAGCGCCACGCAGAGCTGATCGCCGAGCGCCTCCTGAAGTTTGCGGACAAGCCGGGGGTGTGAGCGAAGCTGGTTCACGGATTTCTCCTTACGCTGCCTTGCTGATTGGGTCGAAATCAGATCGGTAGTTGGAAGGGCGAAGCTTCTGGAAAGTGCCGGCATCGGCGGACAGGATCCCCGCCACGGCCATAGTCACGCCGATCTTCTTGGGTTCGGCCAGCCGCTGAAGCGGCCAGCCCACACGCGCGAGGATCCGCTCGAAGCGGAGGTCAGTGACCGTCACGATTTCGGCGAAGCTGTTCGACATGCACCATTCGATGATACCCGCGAACATGGTCAGAGTAGCCTCATGAACCGAGCCGGCTCCCCTGCCCTCCCCCAGACTAGTATCGACGCAGAAGCGGGAGCTTTCGATCATCGCGGAGTGCGCGTTGAGCTGTCCATTCGGAAGAAGGGAGTGAAAGACGTCCGTAACCATGGTCGGGCCAAGCGCCGGCAGCAGCCTCGCGCACCCTGCCACTTCGCCGCTGTTGGAAATTGCGAGGATGTAGGTTGGCGTCAGGGTGTCAAAGGTGTCTGACTCCCGACCGTCAATAACGTGAACCTCCCAGCCTAATCGGTCGGAAAAGATCCGGGCGCGCAGCTGGTGATGATTGTGGAGAAGCCGGGCCTCTTCGACATTCCGGGGCTTCGAGATCGCGAGAATCTGCATGAATTTCTCCGTCGTTGTTGGTCGGCGGCGAAATCAGCACGGATCGGAATCGGTGGGCAGTTGTAGAATCCTACAAAGCCAAGCCGGGTGAGTCGCGCCTTGTGTGTGGAGACGGTTTGCGTGTCCGTCCCCATTTGTAGGATTCACAGGAGAACAATTGTGGATCAAGTTGGTGGAGGCGTTAGGCTAAACCTCGGATTGAAAACACAAAAAGCAGGAATCCTCTTGGGGATCCGCCGGGGCCGTTAACCGTCTGTTAACCCTAAACTTCTGGACCGGTCAGGGAGAATCATGTTCTACCTTTGGCGAGCAATGGCCGGTAAACCGGCGGAAGGCCGCCAAGAGGGAAAGATGGCGATAGCAAATCGAGTAGAATCAGTTGTCGGGACCAAGGAAGATGCCGGCAGCAAGATCATGCGCCACGCAGGGCTCCTGTCCGGGCAATTGCAGCAGCTCAGAACTCGCATGTATCCGCCAAAGTCGGAAAAAGCTCTGCGTCCGTTTTTGACGAACGAGGTGTCAAAGCTGACATCCATACCCGATTCCACGCTGAAGCTCATGTCCACCGAAGGACGTGGCCCGGTGCCCAGCAGACTTGAGAACAACCATCGCGTCTACACGCTGGCCCAGATCAATGAGCTGCGTGAATTGTTCGCGAAGCAGAAGCCGTCAGAAGCCTTGCGTTTCCTCCCTCGCCGTCGTGCCGGCGAGCACCTTCAGGTTCTTGCAATAGCCAATTTCAAGGGCGGCAGCGCGAAGACCACCACCTGCGTCCACCTTTCGCACTATTTGGCCCTTCAAGGCTATCGCGTCCTCGCACTGGACCTGGACCCTCAAGCATCCTTGTCTGCTTTGTTCGGCGCCCAGCCCGAGATTGATGTCGGGCCGAATGAAACGATTTATGCTGCTTTGCGATACGACGAAGCCGAACGTCGTCCAATCCGCGACATTATCCGTAGGACATATTTCGAAGGTATCGATCTAATTCCAGGCAATCTGGAAGTGATGGAGTATGAACACGAAACTCCACGCGTCTTGGCGAACAAGTCGAGCTCCGGCGCAATCTTCTTCGAGCGACTGAAGCTGGCGCTTGCGGAAGTCGAGGCGGACTACGACGTCGTTATCCTAGACACTCCGCCGTCGCTCGGCTTTCTGACATTGAGCGCGATGTACGCGGCAACAAGCATGATTATTACGGTACATCCGGCCATGCTCGACGTTGCATCTATGAGCCAGTTCCTTCTGATGATGGGCGACCTGATCAGTGTTCTGAATGAGAGCGGTGCTCAGTTGAACCAGGACTTCATCCGCTATCTGGTCACACGGCACGACCCCAATGATGCGCCGCAGTCGCAAGTCGTTGCGATGCTTCGCCATTTATTTGGTTCCGACGTCTTGTTGCCGACGGCCATCGAGAGCACAGCCGTGGAGGCCGCTGGCCTAGCGAAACGATCGATATACGAGCTTGAACTGGGCCAGATCGGTCGCGATACGCACAAGCGTGCCCGCGAAGCGGTGGATGCCGTTAACGAGGCGATTGTCCGCCTCATCAACGACAGTTGGGGGCGGACATGAGCAAAAACCCTCGCAAGTCCATTGTTGCAAGCTTCGGGATGCTTTCCGCAGAGCTGGAGAACAGGTTGGAAAGCGATGAGCAGCCGACACCTCCTGTTCAATCCGCGGGTAAGCGTGTCGGGGCTGGTGTCATCGGCGCGGCCCACCGGGCGATCGATGACATCCGATCAGAGCGCGATGAACTGAGGGCTCTCCTTGAGTCGGGCGGTGGCGCAGTTCGCGAGCTAGATCCTTCCCTCATCGACCCCTCCCCTTTCCCGGACAGACTCCCGGACGATGACAGGACAGATTTTGAAGCGTTTAAGCGATCGATCCAGACTGAAGGCCAAAAGGTTCCCGTCCAGGTCCGGAAACACCCTACCTCACCTGGTCGCTATCAAATCGTCTACGGTCACCGGCGTTGGCTCGCTGCTCAGCAGCTGGGGATCCCGGTACGCGCCCTCGAGGTAGAGATTTCAGATCTGGACCTTGTCGTTGCGCAGGGCATTGAAAATGCGAGCCGACAGGATCTCACATGGATTGAACGCGCGCTGTTCGCATCACGAATGGATGACGCAGGAATCAAGCCCCGTGACATATACGCGGCGCTATCAATCGATGACGCGGAGCTCGCGAAGATGCGCAGCGTCTACCGATCGGTTCCGACCGACGTGATCGAAGCAATTGGTCGCGCGCCTAAGGTAGGTAGGCCCCGTTGGCTCGATCTTGCCAAGGCAATTGCTGGCGACCCAGCTACTCTCGAGTCTATTCGGGCTGCGTTGGGCAGGAAAAGCGACGGCGCTGAAACCTCTGACCAGAGATTTCAGCGTGTACTAAATGCGATCAAACCGGTCGTCAAAACAGGTGTCGAACCAACTTCGATTTCGGATGGCAACGGGACGAAGCTTGGCGCCTTGGTAATGTCTCCGAAAGAGGTTCGCATTTCCGCCGAGGGATCACTTGGGATCGAGTTCTTGAAGTTTGTTGAGGCGGAGCTGCCAAGCCTGGCTGAGCGCTTTATCCGCCAGCGCGAGGAATAAGAAACTCTGACAGCTGTCGGGATTTCGAAGCAGGTGAAGAAAGGAAGCGTAGCAAAAGAAAAAGGCCCCCAAACGTTGCCGTCGTGGAAGCCTCTCTCTGATTTAGCACCTCGAGAATCGCATTTCCACGAATCCTAGTCAAGAGTCTTTGGCGCCGTTTCGGGCGAGCGGATTTCTTTTGCCTGTTTGAAGGTGAAGGAAAATGCAGAGTGGAAATGTGACGACGCCTTTCGGGCGGCGGCCGATGACGCTTGCCTTGGTTCGAAGACAGATGGCGACGACCGAGATCAAGCCCGGCAAGTCAGCAGACAAATGGAAAGTTTTTCGGGACGCCTCGGAAGCGAGGGAATTGCTTGGCTTGGCGGATCGCAGCCTGGCTGTGCTTGACGCGCTCCTGAGTTTCTACCCTGACAATGAGCTACGCCAGGAGGCTCAGCTCATTGTCTTCCCATCAAATGCGCAGTTGACACTCCGTGCCCATGGTATAGCTGGCGCGACGCTCCGCAGGCATCTCGCCCTGCTCGTCGAGGCGGGCCTGATCGTGCGGAGAGACAGCGCCAATGGTAAGCGGTATGCCAGAAAAGACAGGGCAGGTGAGATCGAGAGCGCTTTTGGCTTTGACATCTCACCACTTCTGTTGCGCTCGGAAGAACTCGCCGCCATGGCGCAGCAGGTTGCAGCGGATCGGGCAGCCTTCCGGAGAGCCAAGGAGAGCCTGACGATTTGCCGGCGCGACGTTCGTAAGCTCATTACTGCCGCGATCGAAGAAGGCGCGGCTGGCGATTGGGAAGCCATCGAAGAGACCTATATCGACTTGGTGAGCAGGATTCCTCGGTCTCCGACACTCCGCAGCGTCGGGTCAGTCCTGGATGAGATGGAGCTTCTACAGAAGAAGATCCTCAAGACTTTGGAAACACAACAAAAAGACGAAGATATTAGCACCAATGCTGCTCAGAGTGAGCGGCATATACAGAATTCAAAAACCGAATCCATCCATGAATTTGAACCTAGCTCTAGAAATGAGCAGGGGGCGAAGCGGGTGGATGATGATCGAACGAAGCGACAGCCGATCCGGAGTTTTCCGCTTGGTATGGTGTTGAGGGCGTGCCCTGAAATCGCAATGTACGGTCCAGGTGGGGCGATTGACGGCTGGCGCGAGATGATGTCGGCCGCAGTCGTCGTCCGCTCGATGTTGAAGGTGAGCCCGTCGGCATACCAGGAGGCTTGCGAGGTAATGGGATCGGAAAACGCTGCCGTAGCGATCGCTTGTATCCTCGAGCGGCACGGGCACATCAACTCGCCGGGCGGATATCTCCGAGATCTGACGCGCAAGGCGGCGAGGGGCGAATTTTCGCTCGGCCCTATGTTGATGGCGCTGTTAAGAGCGCATGGAAGCGACGATCGACGGGTGGGATAGAATTGTTAAGGCTCGGCAGGAGCGCTGTTCGTTCGGGGTGCCGAGTTGAGCGGCAAGTTGTTTCGTGGCTTTGAAGTGAGATGCAAGCTTCCGAAGGGGAATCCTGTCAGCTGACAGGACTCTGGTTTAACTCGACCCGGATCGCGATGACGCGAGGTCATGGTTCATAACGCCGGGCAGGCCTCTGATCATGAACTACCGTCGCGCCGATTGTCTCGATGTTTCAAAAATTGCAGCGGGGGGATGACTGCTTGATCTCAGCCGACTTTCGGAAGGGCGGATATAGCTCAGCGGTGGAGGAGTTCGGGTTGCTGCAAAAACCTGTCAGCTGACAGGATTGTGGGGTGAAGAGTTTCTGCTGGTCGCTGCAAGGAGTGAAGGCACACCTATTGGCGCCGATCGTTGCGCCAACAGCTTGAACAGTGTCGACCAGTGCGAGGGGCCACTCCGCTCCCTCTAAGACGGAAATGCACGCGCGGAAATCCTGGTGCATCACACCGAGACGCCAGAACCTGAGTGCCGACTCCGACAGGGAGCTGAGTTCGAAATCCCGGCCAAGACCGACGACCATGCCAACCAGCCTCAACAACGGATTTGGCTGACGGAGTAATTTGCGCCAGGCCAACCTTCATTGTAAAACCGTCTTGATCTCAAGTTATAGTAGTGACTTGTTTCGGCTTTAGGGGGAGGGGTCGGCACATGTCACGGCTCGAGGATATGCGCCTCGCGCGAAAGGAAGCTCAGGCTGCAGCAGTCGCGCGCTTTAAAGCGAGAACCGACGAACGCGCGCACAACAAGGCACTCATCGCCGAGAACGGACCTGGCGCCGCCGATAGCAAAGAGCGCCAGGAGAACTACCGAAGACGAATCGAGGGCCTCAGAAGCCTTAGAGCGACCGCTCCCAAATTGCCCTTCGGCATCGAGCGAAAGATCGGTCCGTGGGATCCTGTGCTGGTCGCACCGAACGAAATTGCACGAAAGGCCGGCAAGCCGGTTGCCCGTCTAGTGGAGTACCGCGGGCCGGGAATCGAGCCCGAAGGCTTCGCCACCGGCTTCCTCGTAGCACCGGACCTCCTTCTCACAAACTGGCATGTCTTCCCTCATCGCTCCAATGCCAACGGGTGTGCTGCAAACTTCCTCTACGAAAAGAGCGAACTCGGAACGCAGATTGGAGTCTCGTTCGAGCTCGATCCCGGTCGCTTCTACATATCCGACGAAAAGCTGGACTTCGCGATCGTCGCGGTGAGACAGATCGCGGCGGATCGAGCTTTGTCGGAAATGGGGCAGATCGCTCTGATCGAGGCGGTACCGAAGATCCTCAAGGGAGAGGCGGTCAATATCATCCAGTACCCGGAGGGCGGACCTAAACAGTATGCGGTGGCTCAAAATCGCCTCGTCGACATTCTGGATGAGGGATTTCTGCACTATGAGACCGACACCCTTGAAGGCTCGTCCGGCTCTCCTGCGTTCAGTTCCAACTGGGAACTCGTTGCCCTTCACCACGCCGGCATCCCTCAGATGCGAGATGGTCAGGTCATCGCGACCGATGGCACGCTCTGGTCCGAGGACATGGGAGACGATCGTGTCAAATGGGTTGCCAACGAGGGCATACGAGTGAGCGAGCTGGTCAGGCGTCTAAGGGCGATGAAGTCTGAAAATCCCTTTGAGGCAGAGATTCTGAAATCCCTGATCGCCTCAACCGGTGACCCTGTGGCGGAGGCTTTCGGCGCAATTGGAGCGACCGAAATGAGCCCAATCGGGCAAGCGCAACGCACAAGAACGATTGTTGGAGAAACCGCGGATATGTCAGGCGTTAATTTCACGTTCACTGGACCGGTCACCATCAACGTAACCGCCGCCGCCCCCGATGCTGCCGAGCCGGTTGTTGAGGAAAAGACCGCAACCGTCATTGCGGTCGAGAAGTCGATCAGGTTCGACCCGGATTATGACAATCGCGACGGCTATGATCCTCTCTTCCTGCAGGATAATCGGCGGATCAATGTTCCGATCCCGCTGATGCCCGACGAAATACGCGGGGATTTGCTACCAGGCGACGACGGCGCTCCTCTCATTCTGAAATACCATCATTTCGAGCTCGTGATGAACAAGAAACGGCGACTTCAGGCGTGGTCAGCGGTGAATGTCGACTATTCGACGTCGCGAAAGAAGGAGGGTGAGCGGAACATGTGGGGCAGCGACCGCTGGATCCCCGATCCACGCATTCCGGCTAAGGCGCAGATATTCGATGCCGACTTCTATAAGCCCGCCGGCAATATCGACCGGGGACACATTGTTCGGCGCGAAGACAATGAGTGGGGCGATGACGATGCCGAGATGGAGTATGCGAACTCGGACACGTTTCACTGGACGAATTGCACTCCGCAGCACGAGGCATTCAATCAATCCGCTCCGGGTCGAAACGACAAAACCTACACCGGCATGGAAGGGATATGGGGGGCGTTCGAAAACCACATCCAGCAGAGCCGAAAAAACGGCGATACCAGAGCTTGTATCTTATCAGGCCCAATTCTCGCCGAGAATGATCCATCCGCAAATTTCGGACTGGGCGATATCAAGTATCCGCTGCGCTTCTGGAAAATCATATGCGTCGCGGAAGGCGATACACAAGACGATCTCAAAGCGTTCGGCTTCATCCTCAACCAGTCGGACGTCGTGCAGCGTTTTGGGATCGAACGTTTCCGGCCAGGCCGGTTCAAGAAATACCAAGTGTCGCTTGAGGCGATTGGAAACGCAACAGGCCTAAGGTTCGACCAGTTGCTACTGACCGCCGACACGATGAGGGGGCAGCCGGCAACGGAACTGGCTGACGTGCGGGATATGAGGGGCCTCTAGGTTCATGGACCAATTGAGGGCGGCTTACGGTGAAGATGCAGGGGCGATGAAATCCGGTAGGCGAGGGCGTTGGAACCTGGAGAAAACAGGCATCCTCGTCGCTATCGTTGTGGGGATCGCCTCGACAATAGCGTCGGCACTGGCAGCATTCTATGCTGGAGAGCAGGCACGATTGTCGAGAGAGGCACTGTCGGCAAACGAAAGGAATGCAGCTTTTGTCGGCCACATCGAGAAGGTCGGCGCGTATTGCGACGCATTGGATCTTAGCGGAGGACGGAGCGAGCTTACTTGGTCGTTCGTCCGAGAGCCGCCTCGCATTAGTGTCCTTGCAGCCTACAAGCAGATTGGTACACGGTTTCCGGAAGAGGCTCGCATCACCGCGGTTCACTCGAGCTTTCGAGAAATGGAAGAATCGGTCGTTCCGCTTCGGATCTGGCTCGACGTTGAGGCTGTCGATTTCATAGAACGCGCGGTTTTCGGCCTACGACAGGAACTCATGGCCAAGATTCCCAGGAACGCCGGAGTAGCGATCGCTGATCGCATCTATGTCGAAGCGGCCGCGAAATGCATCGGCACGCGAGAAGTGCTGATGGCATGGTACCGAGATGCGGGAGTTTGGAGGCTCGGAAGTGCTGCAGACGGCGTCACAGTCAAACTCTCACAGCGGCCTCCCTTCTAAGCCTCGAGATGCTAAGATTGACGTGAGGGCCGGCAACTATTCAGTCTGTCAGGCGACAAATTCGAGTCGCGATGGGGAGCGATTGCTGGCCCCTAAGACAATAGTTGTGCGGCTCGTCCAGTCTTTCGCGAGGCATCGTTGTAATAGCTCGAGGCTTGCTGAACGGAACGATGCCGGGACTGGTCCATCGCCTCGAGGAGAGGGATGTTGCGTATCGCCGCCTCAGTCAGAAAGCCAGATCGCAACCCGTGCGCCGAAAACTCCCCCGGCTCCAGCCCGGCTTCAGCAACCCGCCGCTTGACGATATCATTGACCGCCTTCGGATCGAGCGCCCGGCGGGAAACGTTGCCCCAGCGATCGATCGCCCGAAAAACACTGCCACTGTCGATCTTCGCCGTCGTCAGCCAGGCGTTCAGCGCCTCGACCGGCCGGCCGGTGAGATAGACCACCTCATCCTGCCTCGCGCCGGAATTTTTAGTGCGGCCGAGATGGATGGAGAGCGAGGGGAGGGGGCTTCCATCCTCAACGGTGACCGGCGCCTCGATCGTCAGTTGTTCCTTGCGTAGGCCGGCGACCTCGCTGCGGCGGCGGCCGCCGGAGGCAAAGGCGACCATCAGGATCGCGCGGTCACGGAGATCGCGCAGGCTGTCGCCGCTACACGTCGCGAGCAGTTTGGCCAGCACGTCGCCGGTAACCGCCTTGGCGCTCTTACGGCGGCGTGGCCGCGGCACGGCGCGAACGGCGAGACGAATAGCAGACTTCAGGGCAGGGGAGGCGAACGCTCCGTCGAGGCCACGCCACTTCGTCAGCGTCGACCAGTTGGCCAGCCGCCGGCGGACGGTGTCTGGCGCATGCGGGCCGGCCGTCCTGAGAACGCCAACTCGGCGCAATGCGTCGGCGACGTCGGCCGGCATGCCGTGCTCGGGATCGGTTTCGCGGCGTTGCGGATCCCACAGATGATGGGCGACGAATTTCAGCAGCAGCGCTTCCGGCGCCGGCCAGGGCAGGGGACTTTCGGTTGCCGCCATTGCCCAGACCTCCAGGTAAGCGAGATCGGAGGTCAAGGCCCGCAAGGTATTAGCGCCCATGCCCTCGTTGACCAGATGCCGCAGGGTTTCGACGTCGGCGTCGGTCAGGAGCTCGGCGAGCTTGTCGCGCCGGTCGATCGGCAGCACGGCGGCAATGGTGTCGAGCGCCTCGGCGCGGCGGGCGATGGCGTCTGTGGTCGGGCCAAGAATGTCCAAAGAGCCTCCTCGAGCGGCGAAAACAGCCTGTCGGAACGGCGCTTCGGCCGCCCAATGATGCTGTTTTCGCTGATTTTCGGCAGCGTGGCAATCACTTCCGATAAGCATTACTTATCGGAGGTGAGTGCGCCGACCGGCAACCATCTGCAGTGAGGAATGCTAACTTTGAGATAGAGTTCGTTTAGCAAATCATTTACCATCATTTCAATGGTTTATGATCTCGCCAAGTTGCCCATATCGAGCCTGCTGCGACCGATTTCGGACGCGGGCATCGCACTCGCTCGGCTCGACGAGCGTATTGGCCGCTCGCCGGTCGGCGTGGGCTTCCTCGAGCGCATGCACTTCGCCGATGCCTGCGCCTCGCTGTGGATCGATGGCGAACTGGTCCATCTCGAAGACCTCGTTCTCCACGACGCCACAAAGGATGTCCGCACCCCGACCCACGAACTCACTATCGCCCGCGATGTCCTGAAAACCCGCCGGCGCATTGCGGCGCAGCCACCCGGTTGGCCGCTCAGCCCCGAAGGCCTCCGCAGCCTCCGCGGGCAGGCACCGCCTGCAGCGTCGCATGGCGCCGACCGCACTGTCGCGATCGACGACGGCGCGCCGGATGTTGGGACGGTCGGAGGAGGGGAGGGGGAGGAGGACGATGATGCCGGTCCGCTTGCGGAAGAATTCGCCGCCATCGATGCGGTGCTCGCTCGTTCCGATGCTGCCATTGAACAAGCAAGAGCGCCCAGCCTCGCCGACACTCGCGAACGAGATCCGCTGGTCTACGATCTCGACTGGAACGAGGACGAACGCCTAGAGGAATGGCGTGGCGTCCTTCGGCAGGCGCAAGATCTGCCGGCGGTGCTGCAGGCCATCGCCGCATTGGACGCCTGGAACGAGATCTCGGTGCTTCAGCATGCGCCCTGGCTCGGCCGGCTGTTTTGCGCCTCGATCCTCCGCCAGGCCGGGGTCACCACCGCCGCGCACCTCGCCGCCTTCAATCTCGGCCTGAAGTCGGTCCCCGTCGATCGGCGTCGGCATCGCGATCGCGAGACCCGGCTGCTCGCCATTGCCCAGGGGCTGATGGCGGCCGCCGAGATCGGCCTGAAGGAGCATGACCGGCTGGCGCTCGCGAAAACGATGATGGATCGAAAACTGGAGGGGCGCCGCGCCTCGTCAAAACTGCCGGAACTGGTCGAATTGGTCATCGCAAAACCGCTGGTGTCGGCCGGCATGGTCGCTGAGACGCTGAACGTCACACCGCAGGCGGCGCGGCGGATTGTTTTGGAGCTCGGCCTGCGCGAGATGACGGGGAGGGGGAGGTTTCGAGCATGGGGGATAATCTAGGTTTCTCCACGACTTTGCAGGAGGTGGGTAGTCTTCTGTGAATCAATATCGAGTGTCCAAATCAGGAAATGAGCATAGTCCCGCTCATCGAGGATAAAGCCCGCTGCCGTGATTTTCTGTGGGTTATTCATGCTTCTTTGGCGTGCGTTTCTTCGAGGAGGCTAGGGTCCTTCGAGGCGGTCAGTTCAAAATACGCTCGGAGTTCGGCCTGATAGCGGACCGTTTCGTCCACTTTGATATCCGCGGCGATGCTATCAAGGCCTGGATAGATAAAGCTCTGCGTGACACCGGCGCGCCGAAGGCTTTCCATGATCTTGCGAGCCACGGAATTAGGAAGGAAGATCTTGGTGATATGCGGACGCGTCACATTATACCAGTCCAGGGGATGAATGTTCGCTCCATGCAAAGTGAAGGTGCCGGACTGAGACCGGAGCCGGGGGGATATGTGGGGTGCCGTTACACAGATCGGGGCATATGACTTTATCATGTCGTCAGTGGGTCTGAGATAGTGCGCCCATCTCTCCGGCGCGGCGGCGATGTCGATCGGATCGCTGATGTCGCAAATGATCGAATTGATCATGCCAGGATCGATGACAAAAACTGCAAAGCCGTCGTCGCGGTGCTCTGCGCCTTTCTCATCAAGATAATCCGCGCAGGCTTCATCCGCATCCCCTGTGTCGTCTCGCGCTCCCGAGGCTGCGAAGTAGAGCGCCACGAGAGCGTTGGTGGTCCAGTCAAGCAGACGCGTCGGTAGCCCATGGTGCTGGGCCAGAAACATCCACTCGAAATCGTTCTTCAGTTCACGCTCAAGGAATGGTCGGGCGCGGCGTTTGAAATCGTCGAGCATGCGTTCCGGGTGTATCCCGGCAACCGCGCTACCACTTGCCCGGATGATTTGATCCTGACGAATGGGTTGCCCTCTACCGTCGGTTGTGAAGGTTACATCCCGTAGCACATTTGGCATGAGTTGGTACTGAGCGCTGGGCTGCCCGCGATACCATAGGCCGGCGAACGTCGTCGGGACAATATCTTCGACAACCTCCAGATACTCCGAGACGGACTGCGCGACGCGCCGCTGTATGTCAGTCATGGCTCCACCTACATAGAATCAAAGACGCTCTTATAAAGCAGGCTCTCCGAGGTCGAGAAGGCGTTTAGACCCTCGGCCGTCCGCCAGACCATGGGCGCCGAAATTCGACAATGGCGTGCGACTTAAGCCTGCTCTGCGATTTTAAATGAGGCGACCAGTAGCTACTGTGGGGATTGAAATATGTGTTGTTGTGGCGGAACAATTGAAAATGCTATTTCGATTAACTCGGAAGTAGCAGAAAAATGCGATGTTCGCCGCAATGTCCGTTGATGGTGCCTTAACTAACCAAGAGTGGGTTGCTAGCGAGGTAAGGAGCTTAACTGCCTGCCTCCAGGAAGCGCGCTCCGCCGCGGATAAGCTCGCAATGTTGCGGTCGCTGGTGCGACTTGCCGGTGGGCGGCTTGAACGTTCTGAACTCGCAATTCCACTCACAGAAGTCGAAATAGCAGCCGCTCCTCGCTTTGGCATGGCGATATCAAACTCGGTGATACGGCTGATAGATGAGCAGACTGGCGTGGCTCCCAAAGGGTACTGGGACGCTCAAAGCCCTGACTCTTCTCTTAGGCGTTGTCATGAACATCTGCCACCTGACGCGCTGCTTCTCAGGCATAGTAGCCACCGCGATTTCCGATCGGAAGGACAGAAAGCGGCGGTTCGCTCACTGTTCACGATGCCGAGCGGTTCAGCGCTGATGGTTTGCCTGCCGACGGGCTCCGGTAAGAGCCTGCTCTTTCAAATAATGGCCGTACAATTGCGAGAAGAAGTGCTGGGCAAGTGCGTTCTGGTCATCACGCCGACCGTATCATTAGCGCTCGACCATCAGCGAACGCTCTCGGCGATACCGGGGCTCGAGCGAAGCCGTGCTCTAGTCGGAGGAATGAGCCCGATTGAACGGACAGAGCTTCTGGATTCCTTCCGACGAGGCGAAGTCCCCGTCCTCCTCATGTCACCCGAGATCGCACTTGGATCGGCAAGGGAGCAATTGGTCGAAGCAGCTAAAAGCCCAGAGAGCAAACTTTCAACATTGGGTGCGCACCTTGCTGCGGTCTTCATCGACGAGGCTCACATCATTGAAAACTGGGGCAGATCGTTCCGGCCAGATTTTCAGCGGCTTCCTGGTCTCGTACAGGAATTGAGGGGCGGCAACCCGGACCTAAAATGTATATTGCTTTCAGCAACGCTCCCACCTGCCGCGCGGGATGTTCTTCGTTCCTCCTACCGCTCTGAGCGGGGCTGGAGCGAAGTCGATGCGGCATCTCCTCGCACCGAATTCGACATTGTCGTCCAGTCTTACAAGACCTCGGAGGAGCGCGTGCAGGCGCTCGATTTCGTTATCGATCGAGCGCCCAGACCGATGATAGTCTATACGACCCTTGCAGGAGATGAGGACGAAGAACGCGGACCGCGTGATCTGCGCGTCAGCGCGGCGGAGATTTTCGAGAGATTGAAAGAACGAGGATACGAAAGGATCGCTCTTTTCAGTGGTGAGATATCCTCGAACACCGAGCGAAGCCGGATCGTACAGGACTGGGCCGATAACAAGATCGACATTGTCGTTGCAACGTCCGCCTTTGGAATGGGCGTCGACAAATCAAATGTGAGAACGGTCATACACGCATGCCTGCCAGACAGTCCGTCCCGGTGGTACCAAGAGATCGGGCGGTCGGCGCGCGATGGGCGACAAGGGATTGCGATCTGTCTCTTCACCGACGCGACAAGGGATGATGTCAAAGATGACGCGAACCAAGCGTTGTCAATGGCTACGAGTTCCTGGATCACCAGGGACAAGGCCGTACCGCGTTGGGAGGCTATGGTTCATTCCGCATTTGACATCCGATGGACCGGAGCGAAGCAAGCGATGACAATCAAGCTTGATTCGATGCGGCCCGGGATCAAGGTGTCGACCGACTACAACAGGCGCTGGAATATGAGCATAATGAATCTGCTTCAGCGCGCCCGAACGCTTGAGGTCATCTCATGCGCCCAGGATGCAGAGCACCCCACTTGGGCCGTCGAAATCAATGAACCGTCCCTCCTCGCCGAGAATACAAGTGAAGTTTGGGACCGTGTTTTTGCACTTCGCGACCGTGAACAGGCCAGGGCGCGAGAAGAAGCGAGGCAATTCGTTCGGTTGATGAAGCGAGCCGAGACCACATGCGTACTGCGCGACGTCTTCGAGCTCCTTCAGGAGAGCGCTGACGGCGACTTGCCGGCTTGTGGAAGGTGCCCCGGCTGCCGCACGAGACATCAAGTGCCTCCGCATGCCTACGTACCCCGATTGACGGCCGAAGCCTGGCCCAGGGTCCCGCGGTCGGCGGCGATGAAATTGCCAACTGGTATAACTCTCATCGCGCCGAGGAACCCTACCTTCTCAGGGGATCTTTCCTCGCTGATCCATCGGTTGGCACAGACGGGAGTGGAGCAACTGATCGCGCCGGACGAAATCGCGATATCCTGCGCTGAAGCGTTTGCGCAGTCGGCGGCCAAGCGGGGTTTCGTGGTGACGCATAGCAGTTTCCTGCGGAATAGGCGTGCCATCGCTTTGGTCCCAAGCGCTCTGCTACTACGGCCGAATGAGCTCGCGACAGGCAACGTGTTGTCAGTTGTATGGGAGTGTAGAAACAGGGATGCACTTCCCGATCCGCTGCTTCTGGTTGCCAACCCCAGCCTGACATTCGACGGCCGGCGCATCGACCAAACTATGTCGGCACGCGCTCCGTACCACGAAGACGCGCTTGATAACTTTGCGATGCTGGAGCCTGCGGCATGAGTATCCTGTCATCCACGCTCGGGACTCCTGATCGTGTCTGGGCACTGGTCGCCCTTCTACGTGAGAACGACGGTACGCTCAGCCGCGCCGACGCTGCTGCCTGGCTTAATCCCGGGTTCAGAAAAGACGATCAAACGGTTGCCGAAAAGCCTGTCGCGTTTCAGCAAGTTCTCGGAGCTGCGACCAGCATTGGAGCCGTCGAAACCGTTGGTAACGAGTTGCATCTCAACTCCGACCTTTCGGCGCCCAGCTATACGATCTTCTCTGACTGGGTCTATGATCGTCTCATTCAGCTTGCACCAGAAGAAAAGGACGCTGTCCTCTTGGAACTCCTCGCATGGGTGGGATGCGAGTCTGCTAAGCGCAAGAACGTCAGTTGGCTCCTTGAGTACAACAATGCCGAATTCGCCGACGCAGCTGAAGCATCGCTTCCGCCCGGCGCGGACGACGACGGGGACCGCCGGATCAATACCGTCAAATTGCCGTACTGGCGCCGATGGCTGGTTTTTTTGGGTCTCACCGAGGAGATCAAAGCAAATCCACCATATCAGGTCGACATAGGTCGCCGCCTTAAGCGAGAAATCGCGCGGCTCGAGATTGTTAGGAACGTGCCGATCGCTGCTGAAACGTTCTTCAAGGCTCTACGGCAGAGAATGCCGTTTGTTGACGGTGGCTGGATGTACTCCGACGCTGCACGGCGCATAGGTTTTGCGACCGATCCAATTCAATTGTCGCCGATCCTCTCCCAGGCGATGCGCGACCTCCACGATGATGGAACGATTGAGCTTGAAGTCCTCGGCGATGTGGCAGCAAACGTCCGGCTGGCTCCGGATCCTGCTCACAAGATCAGTTCCTTCTATGCCGTTTCGATAAAAGAAGGGGATGCGAAATGAACGCTCCCATGAAGGCTTGCTGGCGCTCTGAAGACGCCACCGCGATCATTAGCAACGAGGCGCTTGAGGGTCACGAAGGCATTTTCCTGGCAACCCATACGCCGATCAACGATTTTCACGTCTCGGGCAGTCACGGCGGTGAGATTCAGGGGCGCGATGAAGCGGCACTCCTCGATGTATTATCGAATGGAAGCCGCCAGCATGCGTTCTGTGTCGTGCAAGGCGAACCCGGTTCCGGAAAATCCCATCTTATCCGGTGGCTATCTATAAACTGGCCTCAGAACAGCGACGTAAAATTGCTGCTTCAGCGCGCCGATGGCAGTCTGGAAGGCGCACTCGGACAGATGCGTGAGCGTCTGCCAGCGGAATTCCGGGACCTCTTCGACAAAATGGGCAGACGCCATCGCGCCACAGATCGAGGCCGGGCAAACATTTTGCTCAGCAATCTCGCAAATGCATTGCATCCGGATCATTTTGACCCGCCGCTTGAAGATGCCGAGTGGTGTCGGTCAGTGCGTCCGGGCGATCTTATCGATCTACCGGCCATCAAGCATGCTTGGCGCGGACCTTCGCGCATATTGTCCCTGATGGAGGGAAAGGGAGGGGATGACGGTTCCGAGCGAAACTCCCAATCGGCAAGCTTCGACGCCTTCGATATCGAGGAGTTGGCCAGTCATTGCGGCGGCGTATTCAACAGTGGAGCTTTCGGCGTAACAGAGCGATTGGCCCGCAAGCTGATCGACGAGGCTGCCACGATCGCGGAACTGCGAGAAGCCGGCTGGACGGCTGATGAGATCGCCGCCGACCAAAGCCATCGCATCCCGGTGACGATGAAATTGGTCAGCGCGCTTAATCGGCGCCGCAACGACGCAGTTCAAAATCTTCTCGGCGTATCTGCGGAAGGATTGAAGACGCTGTTTCGCCAGATCCGCGTGGCGCTCGCTGAGCGTGGCCAAAGGCTGGTCTTGCTCCTCGAGGACATCACGAGTTGGGAAGGCATCGACGACAGCCTCATCGATGTCCTCGTCACGAATGCCGATACCCGCGGCGCCGACGGTGCTGCAGATATGTGCCCGCTCATATCAGTGGTTGGCGTGACGCCAGGCTATTATAAGAAATTGCACGGCAACTATCGCGCCCGCATCACCCATGAAGTCAATTTGGGAGCGGCGCAACAAGACGGCGAACTCCAAGACGTCGCCACACTGCGACGACGTGACGACCGCCTCGCCTTTGTCAGCCGGTATTTATCCGCGGTCAGGTCTGGTCCCGACGCACTGGCCAGATGGCGCGAACAACTCTGGACGGATCAAACTGCGGCTGCTCCAAACAAGTGCTGTAACTGCGATGCCAGAGTGCATTGCCACGCCGCGTTCGGAGAACTGAACGGGGTTGGATTTTTTCCATTCACGCGAACAGCGCTCCATCATTTCTTCGACGCCCTGAACGACCATGACAATGGCATGACCTGGAAGACGCCACGTGGTCTGCTGCAAGCGGTGCTTAGCCCGAACCTGCTTCAGACGCGGGCAATTGATGAAGGGCAGTTTCCGACTGCGGTGACCGAGAACGCTGCTCTCGTGGCCGAAAGCCTGAACCTCGGCAGGCGAGTGGCCGCTGTGCTGAGCAACCAGTTGTCGGATCAGGCTGTCGATTTAGCGAGAATGCGCCGCCTCATCGCCTACTGGGGCGACAAAGAACGTGCAGATACGGTGTTGGACGAGGCCGGAACGCCTCATTTTGCCGGCGTGCCGAAGCCGGTTGTCGAAGCCTTCAATCTCCCGTGGATCGGCTCCGATCCATCGGAACAGCAAATGCAGCCGACCCCACAAGCGCGAGTCCAGGAAGAGCCTCCGATCGAGGAGCCGGTCAACGCGCCTACCGAGCCAAAGCCCGCTGTTGCGCGCGCTATCCTCACCCAATCTGCGCCCCAGCAGACACGAATTCCACAACCACCATCGGCGAAGAGGATTATCGCAAAATCCAGTCTGCAGGCGCGCCTCGACGAGATCCGGACCTGGGAAGCAACAGGCGAAGCTCAGTCCCAATATGCATACAACTCTGTTATCTACGAGCTATTGTCTGACATCGATCATCGCCGGGTCGGGCTTGATCCCCATACCAAACGGCGAATCTTGACGGAGCAGCAGGTCAAAATCGAGGGAACGGGTCCGGCGCAACGCTCATATTTGACCGTACCGCGCGTCGAGTGGCTTTGGCGAGGTCTAGAGGGTTTCGTCAGCCTTCAACTCGATAAAGGCATGTCCTATGACGACGAGGCATTCCACCGCCATTCGCTGACCGTACTCACTCGAAGACTGCAGGCCTTGTTGGCGGAGTACGCAGACCGCCGCTTGGGAAGCGTAGACGGAGAGCGTTGGACCCCGGCGCCGCTCACGGCACAGATCCTCGTCGCGCGAGCGTGGCTTCGTGCCACCGTCAGTCCGGACGATCCATTTCCTGAACAGTTGAAGGCGATTCTGTCCGACGAACCAACTGCGGAGAGCGACCCTACAACCCGGTGCTCGCCTTGGCAGGAGTTTCTCAACAAAACGCGCGCCCATCATGCGACGCTTCGCGACGCCTTGAGGGCGATGATTGCCATGCCGCAGGGAGGCTCACCGGGATTTGGGCTGGCGGACGTATCTTCGGTGGCGGGTGCCATTATGCGATTGCGTCGCACACAGAGGTTCGACGAACTTCCCGCGGGAGAAGGGGGCAGCGGCGTATCCGAATTCGAAACAATCAGGGACATTGCAACCCATTTCAAAGGAAGTCTCTCCTCAATCCTCCGCACCGAGCGCCAGCAACTGGAATCGCGTGCAGCAAGCCTGCAAGACCTCCTGCGGGGAAGAACTATTCAGGATCACTTAGCGAGGGTTGACCGGATCGTCACGGAGGTCTCGAAGCTGCTTCCGCGCGCTGCGCCCGAAAGTGTGACCGCATGGAAGACTGAATATACCAAGGCGGCGGGACGCTTTGAGGTCGAGGGCGATCGGATTGCAGAGGACTTCATCATGCTTGTTGCTGATCATCGTGAAGCAGGTACCACACTCGGATTCGCGAGGCTCAGCCAAGCCCCGTCGAAGGATCTGAGCGTGTTTCTCGACACGGCAAAGCTCGGCGACTCGGTAGCCAGCCAACTGCTTGGGCATGTGCGCGACTGTATCAGCGATGGGTCCGGTACATTCTCGCTGGATCAGATCCACGACGTGGGGCACGGCTTTGAGGCCGTCATGAAGAAGCATGTCAAATCAAATGACTGATGTTCTCGAAGACCTCGAAACCCTCCTTCCCGACCTGCCGTCGGCCCTGCAGCGGCGCGCGCTTGGCGAGAGCCTGTCGCGCGTTGCGTTGCAGTTAGGTGAGTTAAGAGCGATGGCTCAACGCCTCTCCGACTTGCTGGATGTTTCCGACATGACGGGTTTCGGGCAGTCACCCGAAGAGGCTGAAAAGCTGGATAACCTCTTATACGACGCCAATCTCCTCACATCGCTTTTGACGCAGGCTGACGATGTCAAGTCGCTTCAAGAGATCGAGGAGCAGGTCCCCCTTCTCAGAACGTCTTTGGGCAACACACTTGGCGCCATCAAGCAGCGATGGCGATCACAGGTGCAAACTGAATATCGGCCGTTCCATTCCCTCGGATCATTGCTCTCGAAAATCGAAGACACGAGCGCTCTTGGCAAAAGAATGGTCCAACTGAGCGACGAAGCCACTGCAACGCTTTCGACGGTTCAAGTGGATCAGTTCAAGGCGGCCATCTCTCGTCTGCTGCAAAGACGCGCTGAGATTGACAAGGAAAGGACGTCCTTTACGGCGGATAACGAGGTCGAGCTCTTTCTAGGCAGCCTTGCCAAAGGCTCTGCCAAACTGGAATCGGTTACTCCCGCAGTCCTTCGATGGCTTGCCGAACATGACGCGCTTGACCTTTTCGAGGTAAGACCAACGCCCTGACGTTCTACACCTCCGCACACAAGAAGCGGCGCAGCAGCGTCCTGCTCGTCGAGGATTCGACCATATTGTCGCTCATCATATCGCTTGATTGGTGAACGCATGCTCGACATCCGTCGAAACAGAGTGTGGAATTCATGCGCAGGACCTGGTCGGCGAGCCGGCCCTCCGGGCTCAATGCTTCCTCGAGCATCGCCTCCTCCAGCGCATCATACGCGGCCAGAAGCTTGCCCAAAGCGCCCTCAGGCTCTTGCCTGGCCCGAGCGACCGCGGCGCTTGCGAGCTCCCACACCGTCGGGCGCCTCTCGACTCGATCGGTGAAAGCGGCTTTCACCTCTCGGACCGCGAGCGCCAAATCATAAAGGGAGAACCTTTCGGCTCCGATAGTCTCGGTTCCGAAAAGGATCCTTATGATGGTTGCCGGAAGTGGCCTGTCACCGAGCCCAATGTGAGACGAAATTTGTCGCAACGAACGGGCGTCAAATGGATCCAGCTCTGCCCACTCATCGTGGAAGGCACCGTTTTCAAAGAACCTCTCGCATGCTGCATCTTCGTCTGCATTCGGACACTCACCGAGCTCGTTGATCCATGCGTTACGGAACTTTGCGAAATTCGACACGAACGACCGAGCCGTACCGTCCCCGAATGCGCCAGCTTCGCAGACTGTTATTTCGAGTTCCGGCTGAGACTTGAACTGGACCGGCAGCAGTGTGTGGCCCACGACTCTGCGCTCGTCCCCACCGCCAAAATTCGCAAACGATGCCTTAATGCGGCTCGTTAGGCTGTGGACGAGCGTACTCGTAAGGTAGCGACGAAACGCGGCTTCGTCGCTGACAGCTGCGATCGCATCCTGGAAGATCTTCTGGAACCGCTGGTCTGAAAGAGAGGCTGCTACCGCTTTTACGCGCGTGACTGTGAGAAGCGGGTGCTGCGAAAGAAAGGCCGAGCGCGTCTCCTCGAACAGTTCCTCCAGAGGTTTTGCTCCCCAGAATGTGCGAAGACGATTCAGTTTGCGACGCAGTTCGGGATCTGCGGCGGCGCTGACGACGATCTCTGCTCCCCGCATCGCTTCGTAAGCGTTGACCCCAGCGAAGGTCGCCTTGTTCTCGATCAGAAACCTAAGCATCTGGCCGGAACGCCAGCGCTTCATTTTGGCGTCTCGCTCAAGATCTGAAATTTCTGCATCGACGACATGCTCAACCACGCTTGCGTTCAGCTTGAAACTTAGCCCCTCCGTCTGAACATGATAGCCGTGCAGCATGGGGCGTTTCTCGCCGGGGGACGTGAAGATTTGCGTGAGCGGGACCGGATCCAATCTGAGATCCTCCAGCTTTGCCTCCGCATCTGCTCCCCAAAAGACCTTGGCAAGTGCGAGCCCGGTCCGCTGGCCGCCTAGGCCGTCCCCGCGAAAGTACTGTATTCTGTCGAGCCACGGAGCAAGCGACCCGAGTTCCAGCGATTCAGCAAACTCGTCCTGCTTTTTCACGATTGGAAATCCGCGCAGCGTGCTCCTTGAATCATGCCGGATGCGCCTGGCCCGTTCGGTACTTGGAGGAGACTGCCGGGCTGTTGTGCCGTCCATGTGCCAATCCGACTGCCAAGCGGCTCCGAACATTTGACCCAAGCGCGACGCCTTGACGATTGTCGGTCGGAAGTAATCGGCAGAAAGCCCAGCCAATAGGTCGCCAGCGTCGTCCGGCAGACGATCGAGCCACGCCTGCGGGTTGTCTCCAAATGGCCTCGATCGGAATCCTTTGCCATAGTCATCTTCGGCGAACCAGGGCGCCTGTCCGTTGACCGGAGGAATCCACATCACGGAGGCGCCATCGTAACGCCGCGTCGCGTTTCCTGGAGCAAGGGTGTTCAACCCGATGATCACGTCTTCGATCCGCGGTTCCTCCATCCCGACATCGAGGGCTAGCCGCGGCAGATTGATCGTGTCGAACAGGAGATTGGGGATCCAGTCGCATTTCTCACGCACCGAACTCGCCTTGTCGCTCGGCGATTGCTCTGTCGATTTATCAACCGCATCACGCCAGAGAGAGGCGAGGCTGTCATGACCAAATTCCTTCCAAGCCGCCTTTCCAAAGATCGCTTCGACAAATTGAGATGCGTCGTCAATCGCTTTTGCCGGAGGAGCCCAAAGGTCGAAGGGCACTCCCGTCTTTCTTTGCCGTCTCGTCATGGCGTCGAGCATCGCAGAGAGAACTTGACCGCGGCGAACGAAATAATTGCCCGGATTCATTGGCGTCTCAAATCCCGACGGTTCGATCATGTCGCGCGGCTTCTGGAACCACCATGTGTCGCGATTGGAGTAGATTGAGAGAGTGACAGCCGTCGTCGGTCGGTCGTCGGCGCCCCGGCCACCTCGGCCCTTGCGTTGGATGAAGCTTGCAAGGTTCGCCGGCGCGTAATGCTGATAGACCATCGTGATGTCTGGATCATCGTATCCGACCTCGAGCGACGAAGTCGAAAAGACGACGTCCGACGAACGGATCAGATTTTCGACCCGGCCGGTGGCGCCAGAAAAAACAGGCTGATTGGCAACGGCAAGCGGAGTGCCCGGGACTTTGCGGCCGGCGGCGGCCTCCTGCGCTTGATCGTTGGCCGCGAAGAACCAGCATTCACCTTTTCGGAAGGCGTCGCATCCGTGCGGTTCGCCGCAACATGATGTACGCTCCGCGCCGGTGACAGGATCATCCGGAAACTCGGCAATGCGAAGCTTTGCCAGCGCCTGGTTCTCAGCATCCTCGTAAGCGGCATGTAAACGACGGACCTTATCGATGGAATCGAGGAACACGAGACTTCGAAAACCACCCTCCTTGCCTGTCCGGCGCCGCATGCCGTGCGCAAGGCACATGATCGATTGAATGGATGTGGACGCTCCAGCAATGTCCTTGCCGCGAGACTCGACCTCGGGCTGAACGAAATAGAAGTATTCGCGTCCTTTTGGATTTACCTTCCGTTCGCCATCGGCCGGAGTGATCAAATCAGCGGGTGAGGCTTGTCCGATCAATTTCGCCCAGGCTGCGCCGGGGTCGCCCAGCGTTGCGCTCATCCCGATCAAGAGAAGGGGCTCCGATGGACTGTTAAAAGCGACGCGGCCAGCCAGGCGCTGGAAGGTGTAGCCGACCTGCGCGCCGTGAACGTGCGAGTATAGATGAATTTCGTCCGCGACCAGGGCCCTGGGGGCAGACCAGCCTGAATCGTCGCCGAAAATCCTGCCGTAGGTTCGATCATGCATCCACTGATGAAGGGAGTCTGTCGTCGGCAGAAAAAATGTCGGAGGCGTTCGTTGCAGCTTTTCCTTTGACCCAATCCAGCCATCGAACCGCCAATCGCACCGCGTGCAGGCGATGCGATCCGCGCCGGACTTGCCATCATCGACCCGAAGCGTCAGGTCGCAAGCGCACCGGGGACAGTTGAACAGCGGGAAGGCAAAGTCGCCCGCCCCGAGTTCAGCCCAACCGGCAGTCCGGTCATATTCCCGAAGATTGGAGAAACTTCGCGGAACCTGCGCGATCTGGACCCCGAGCGTGAGCGTAGGCATGATGTCTAACTGATTGAAAGCTGCAAGATAGCTTGCAATTCGCTGGGCCTGGTTCGTGGCAAGCCGCACCCGAGGATAGGCGAGAATAGCTCTCGTGCCTCTCTTGGCGGCCGCGTAGTCTGCCGCCGCAGCGGCAATAAGAGGCAGAACTGCGGCTTCTGTCTTCCCAGAGCCCGTATCGGCGGCAATGGCGACGGCAGCCCCTTCGCTCTTGGCCCAAAGGTCAGACAGTTGCTTCAAGCTTCGCTGTTGAAACCCTGCGATCTGCGGATCCGGTCCCCACATTTCGACCAACATTTCCTGAAGCGCACGGAGCGCACCGGCATGCGAAGCGTCCAATCCGGTCGCCACGCTGTCGATCGCCGCAATTAGCGATTTGTTCCGCTCAGGCTTGTCTCGATCGCGAAGTTCGACCTTGAGGCTACGAACAAGATAGGGGCGGTCATCGGCATCGTCCTTATCGAAGCGCTGCTTGACATAGCGCAGTTCGCGCGCCAGTTCAGCCATGCGTGAGCGAACGCGGCCATCCTCTGCGCTCATCACCCAGCCGTTGGCGATGAGTTTCGGCAAGGCTGTCGCTACCGCCTGTCTCGGACGACCAGATGCCTCTGCCAAACCCGCTATAGAAACCCAACCTTCAAAGACCCCGAAGTTGATACGCTTTGCCTCGATCTCCTCCAAAGTGTTCAACAGGGCGAAATCCGCGTCGAGCAGACGCGGCGGGTCTTGGAGGACCGTCCGATTGTCCTCGGCCCCGGTTTCGACCCATTCCAGCATCCTGGTGTTTGAGGTGATGCGCCAGGATACGAGTCCCTCTTCTTGCAGAACATCGATCAAGGGTTTGAGAAAGTCTGTCCGGCTCCCATCCATCCACGCATAGGGCCGCCGCACGTCTTCGTAGAATGCATGCGCTCGTCCGGCCCGTCGGCGCGCGATGACATCCTTAAGTGTTCGCCGTAGCGTCTCGATGTCCAGATCGAAGATCTTGCGACGCCGATCAAACGGCTTTGCGATCCAGAAGTAGCCATGCGGACCGGATCGGTGATCGAGATTGATCCAGCCCAAGGCATGCAGGCGTGCAAGACCAGGAAATATATCCCTGCTCGCGGCAAGTGCGCGTTCGATCCGCGCAAGTGTCGCGCTTCCATGAGGACTGGCTAAAGACACCTGCCGCACGGCGTCAAGAAGCGTTTGCAGTTCGGTGCCAAGGTCAGTGTCAGACGTGTTTTCGGTGGTTGGAGCGGCTTCGAAAGGTTGAATGGGAGGCGTGTCATCGAACCCGACGGAACGGACCTCGATGGGGACGGCGGCCTCCTGTGCGTCTGAGATAACAGCGGTGCCGCGGACCGAGCCGGCAAAGACGAACTCGCGCAGAAGTTCTGCTTTGTCCATTTGCTCTTGCTCGGTTGGCACCGCATCGAGCAGGCGGCGGCTGATCACCACGATAAGTTTCTTGCGCGCGCGGGTTACAGCGACGTTCAAACGCTCAGGGGCGAAGATGAATTCCGCTTCCGCGACCGCGAATTCCGGGTCCGCCACGCAGTAGGAGAGCAGAATAGCGTCCCTTTCCTTGCCCTGGATTCGGTCGACAGTCTCGACGAATGCGTCTGGTCGCAGTCCCGGCGCCAAGGTGTTTCTGATCGCCGCGTTCTGCGCGCGGTGCGGACTAACGATTGCCAGGCGATCGGACCAGAAGCCAGGCTCCAGGGCCCCGTTCGGCTGCCTTGCACCGAGACGTTCGGATATCTTCTCGGCCAGTCGCGAGACAATATGAGCTTCAAAACTGTTGGTGTTGGCGGCGGTCGGCCCGTCATGCAGCAAGATCACGATGGGATGATCGGGATGAAGGGCGGCAACCTCCCAGTCCTCCAAGCCTCGTTGCCAATCGGGCCTATACTCTATTCGAGACTCCGGCACGGCTGATCGATAGGCGCCGGGGTAGAACTTGCGCTCCGGAAAAGATGCAAGAGGCTGGTTGAGCCGGAATGTCTCATCAAGGGCAAATTCCGGCACCTGGGCCGACTTCAGAAAGCCATAGAGCGAGCCACCCAACTGGCGCTCACCCATCTTGATCTCACGCCCGGAACGGATTGGCGGCAATTGCCGGTCGTCGCCGGCAACAACAAGCCGGCCTCCCGGTCGCAGACCGCCGTTTGCGATCAGACCGTGCGCAAGAACCATCTGCGATGCTTCGTCGATGCACACAAGGTCGAACAGATCCGCTGTGTAGCCGTCGCCCTGCGGGCTCGCCCGGAGCAGACGATACACTGTCCATACCGAGGCACCCAGAACAAATGCATTCGCATTGAGATCGTTGAGCGCGCCGCCCACCGTCTGATTGGTGATGGCCTGCCTGTGCAGAACGTCCCTGTGCAGGCCATTGGCCGGGCCGTTTCCAAAATACCGGATGTCAAACGCACCTCGACAGTGCTCGCTTGCGCTTTTTGCAACTGCATCCACGACATTGCCGATGGCGTTGCGTGTGAACGCCGTCACCAGCACGCGTGCTCTAAGTCCGGCCGCGCGTCGGGCGTTGATGTAGCCAAGGATCAGCCAGTTCAAGAGGTGCGTCTTGCCGGTACCAGGCGGACCGAGAATGAGGCCGGTCCTTGCAGGGGCAAGGCCCCGCCAAGCGGCAATTTGCGCCGGTCGAAGTGGATATTGCCCGGGTCGGGAAAGAAGTGGCGCGGCAAAATCGTCCAGACCGGACAGCCAGACTTCAGGGTCTTCGGCGTCCTGCGCTGTGGATGCCGGATTCCTCAGGAAGGAAAGGATCTGGTTGCGG
Source organism: Sinorhizobium sp. BJ1 (assembly GCF_002531555.1). Lineage (NCBI taxonomy): Bacteria > Pseudomonadati > Pseudomonadota > Alphaproteobacteria > Hyphomicrobiales > Rhizobiaceae > Sinorhizobium > Sinorhizobium sp. BJ1. Next base: position 15,387 of record NZ_NWTH01000013.1, on the reverse strand, counting down.
ATGGTCACCTTACGTCTCCGGCAGAAAGATAAGTGAGAAACTGCGCCGCCCGGTCCGTGTTGACGTCGAAGAAGGCCTTGTCGACGAACCAGTTGTCTCGCCGGTTGGTCTGCAACAGTCCTTGAAAGAGAGGTCCATCGAAGACCTGGCGGTTCATCTCGAGGTGAAGTGTGCTCCCATTCAGCGAGACGGAGCCTGCAGGCGGTCTTATCCGACAACTGAATGCTTGCCAGAGCGCTGGGTTCAAACGATTGTCCGCATCGTCGTCGGTCAAAATCAGGTCGAAATCGCCAACACTCAGTTCGGCTGCCTGACTTTCGATCGGAACGTCAAACTGCAAGAAAACCTTGCCGCCATTTCTGTCAAAGCGCCGGAGATACAAGTTCGCGAAGCATTTGCCGGCATCCCGTCTGCGACGGGCGGGCCGGGCAAGATTGATAAGCGCCTCGAGCATGCCGGCGCGATTTTCCAGCAATTCGCAAGCCAGAAGGACGTCGAGGTCCACTGCGTTTAGCGGATCGAAGGTGGCCTGGAAACGGAACGGTCGCTTGGCCAGGCGCAGCAATGGAGCGGCATGAAGAGCCGCTCGGCTGTTTTGCTCCAGTGCCCACCGAACGAGGGTCTGAAGTGACGACAGCCTTTGGGATACATCGTGCTCGATGTCGGTGCGCTGTATTTTGGTCTCAGCATTCTCGCGGAAATCGCGAATGACGTCGATGGAGAGCAATGATGAAAACGGCCGCTCGAAACCAGTGGCCGGGCGATAGGCGCTTTGATCGCTTTTGCCGAAAATGGCTTGCGAGACTTGGCGCAAGTCGTAAGCGACCGCGACCGGTAACGCCCAAAGCTGCTCGATGACCGTCCGCACCGCCGTGGCCGGAAGGTGGTGGACCCCGCGAAATTCAGGCTCCGGTACAATGTCATCCGGAGGGAACAAGCGCACAAGATGAAGCAGGCCGGTTCGAATGAGCTCATGTTCGAGGTGCCTGCCTATAGCAGCCTGAAGGTTCAGAACCTCTGAGGGTTCGTAGAAGAGTATGTGGGAATAGATTGGATCGCCATCGCCGCCGTCGTCGATCGACGAATTGTGGGCATCGATTGAGGTCAGATCGTCGATCAGCGCAGCCAAGACGTCAAGAATTGCGGCAACCTCGTCGCGGGCTTGCCCGGTTTGCGGGATGCGAATGAGCTCCCTCGTTGTCTTGCCGTTGTCGACACGCCGGTAGCCGATGGCGCAAAGTCGATCGTCCACGGGGTCGTGGTCGATCGACAGGAGGAGCGCCGTATCGATGCGCGGCGGCATCAGGTAGGTGTGCAATTCCTCTGTCCGCCGGATAGAGCCCGTTGCAAGTGCCGTTGCTCTATCGATCAGCAGCCCGGCGCGCCGAGACAGAGACCAGCTCACTCCAGGCGCTTGGGCCAACCCTTCCGCACCCGCAAGCGCCTGGACCGACTTGACACCGAGTCGATGCAGAGAACGTTTGGCTTCGTGGGTGAGACCTGGGACTGCGGAAACGTCTCGCTTTGCTGCAGGCAAATCCTCATCGATGCTGGATCGGCAATGCTCGAGGAAGCTGCATTGCTCGCATTTGAAATAGATGTGAAAGAAGGTTCGATCGACACCTGCGCCGACCTGTTTGCCGGCTATCTCGGGCAGCTGGTTGGCGCAAAAATCATCGACCAGCCTGAGGTAGGGATCGAGGGCGAATTCTTCTACCTGCCATTCGTCCGAGTCGGATGAACTGTCGTCCCTGATCCGCCAAATCTCGCCAGTTCGGCTGATCTCGGTATCACCGATACCCATTTCGCGAATCAGTGCTTCGAGAACTCGTGCATAGAAGGCGACCTGTGTCTTGTGAAAAGCGGTCGCTCGACGCGTCGCCTTCACGTCGATGATCGTCAGCTCAAACATATCCGGTCGCGCGCGAGAGCGCACCCGTCGCACGAGATCGGCCAGGTTCCGATTGAGATAAAGCCCGGTGTCGCGGAGGAAAGACACTGGACCGCTGGGACGCAGATTGATTTGGGCCGCATAGGTTTCCTGACGGTTCCCACGCAAAAATGCGCCGGAGAGCGCTTCGCTCAGCGCATTGTCACCGATTGTCGGGCGCAGAACTTTGTCCTGTCGACCAAGTCGGCGAACAACGCGTTCCTCAAATTGGTTTCCCAACACTGCCCAGGGGCGTTCGCGCACATCCTTGACGACGGGGATCGCGGCAAGCTCGATGTCGGTAGATAACTCGTAGCGCACCTTGCGCTCGCAGCGATACTGGAACCATGATTTGATTGTGCTCGCGCTAAAACCCTTCGCCATGCTCAACCCGCGCTTGCGATTCATCCCCGAGCTGTGACCTTGCCGTCATGAGGCCTTGCGCGCAAGTTCTTGCTTTCATTCGCAAAATCACCTTCGCAACCGCCGCGATCCGCCAACTTGTGCGAGTATATTTGCCAAGTTTGCAGGTACATTTGGAATGGAGCGCGGTATATTTACACAGAGGCTGTTGACAGATATACCTTCCGCGCTTACAAATCGACCAGGTCGACTTAGCGGTATTCGCCAGGATCACCAGAGAGGAGCGGTCATGAAAATAATAGCCTCGCCGGCGCCGAATAATGCGCAACGGTTGCCGGAGTGAGATGCGCAAACAGAAAAGGCCGAGAAACAGCGCACACTGTTCTCGGCCCCCGATATCGTACCTTTACTGGAAAGGAACTCCTACATCATGGCGATTCAGATTCCTGTCGTCAAGGGAAAGACGCTTTCAACCGAATACTGGTTGGGAAGCCTCTCGTTCTCCGCCATTGCCAAGTATGTGAAACTGCCGGAAAACTCCGACTGGGACGACGTTTTTGGCGGCAAGGGCGAACAAGAGGCGCAACGCAAGCTCAACAAGACCCGCGTCACCAACGAAATTGTCCCATACCTGCTCAAGAGCGATGACGCTTTCTTCTCATCGCTTGCACTCATCCTCGTTCCGGCAAGTGGCAAACCGCTGCAGGAGGGTTCTGACTACAAATTCCTCCCAACCGCAGCGGAGGGCAAGGTCGGCATGCTGGAAATCGATGAGAGCGTGGACATGTTTCCGGCCGATGGCCAGCACAGGACCGCGGCAATAATCGATGCTTTGAAGCAGGACCGGTCACGCATGACGCCGCAGGAAGTCCCTGTTGTGTTGTTGCCCTACTTTGACAAAGACAAGCTTCGGCAGCATTTCAGTGATCTAAATCTCAACGCCAAGCCCGTCTCGCAGTCGATCGGCTATGCGTTTGAAAGTCGCGATCCTATCGTAATCGTAACCAAGCGGATCATGAAGGACGTTCCGCTGTTCAATAAGCGAGTCAATGAATTGTCGAACTCGCTTGCGAAAAAGTCGCCGGACGTCATCACGATGGGAACACTCGTTCAGGCGCACCATATCCTGCTCGAGGCCTTCTATGGTCCGAAATACAAGGACAACGCCGAAATTACGGCTCTTCGCCAACTCGATCCTAGCGATGAGAAGGTCGAAACGGTCGCACAAAAATTGCAGGACGTCTGGGAGGTCGTGATCGAGAACATCGTCGAGTGGGATCTCATTCTCAATGGTAAGGCCCAGGCTCGAGAACTCCGCGAGGGAGACGAGTCGACCGGAACGCCCGGCTACGTTTTTGCCTTCGGCATCGGTTGGCAGGCGATCGCTATGGCGGCCGCTGCTCTCATCAAGGATGAACGCGACGACTGGTCGGAGGATCTCGCCCATTGCTTGCGCGCGGTTAACTGGAGGAAGGGTGATCACTGGCATGGCATTGCCATGGTCGGTGATCGGGTCAACAACACAGGCCCTGGAATTAAGGCAACGGCAGGATACATCCTTCGTGAAGGCTCGATCAGCGGCCCGGGTCCGGCGGTGAACTCCCTCATGGCGGCAGCCCCTGAAGCCGCATGACGCATTTATGAGTTAAACATCCGAATTGGAAGGGCGGCCATTGGCCGCCCTTCTTGTTGATGGACCCGCCGGCGTCCGATGGTCAACGGCGATTTTCCCGCTTTGCTCCCGCCCCCAAAATCGCCGTTCCCCGCGTTGCGGTGACATCGGCCCCCGCCGGTTCCTTTCTGGAAAGCGTCGCCCCGCATGTCGCGGGGGTGAAAGGAGCAAAGGCAATGGCAACCTTGGGAAAATTCAAGAAGGCCGAAGGCGGATTTGAAGGAACGATCGAAAGCATCACCACTGCAGCCGCGAAGGTCCGGATTCAGCCGGTGCAAGCGAAACCGAACAGCTTGGCGCCCGATTATCGAGTGTTCCGCGGCGAAGCGGAGGTCGGCGCCGCCTGGCGAAAGAAAAATCGAGAGGGTCAGCGCTATCTCGTCGTGACCCTCGACGATCCGGCATTTTCCCAGCCCATTCAATGCAGGCTCGTCCCGGAGGGCGAAAGCTACGTCCTGTTCTGGACGCGGTAGAGCTACGGCCGCTTCGCTGCTACTGCGGTCCCGGCTCGTTGCGGCGCAATGAAATGCAGTATGTAGGCTGCGGCCGCGTCAAAAGAGGGCGCTTGAAAAGAGGGGCGAATCCCAGTCTCGCGCTCCCACAAAGGCTGAAATCTACCGGGGACAAATATCGTTTCGAGACCCGCATCGTTTGCTGGCTGGATGTCGCGCGTAAGTTGATCACCAACAACAAAGGTCATCTGGTCAGCAGCCGCCAGCGCCTTTATCCGTCCAAACATTCTTCGGTTCTTAGGGGCTTCGAAAACCCGATCGACGAAACCAGCCAGTTGATGAAACTCAAGGCTGCGCGCAACGCGCTTCCGGCTTCCCTCGGTCAATATGATCACTGCCACGCCCGCGAAGGAGAGCATGCGCAAACCCGTTTCCACACCGTCCAGCAAGGCAGGCTGTTTTCCGATCGCTTCGAAGAACTCTTTTTCAACACGAGCAACCAACGCACGATCAAGGCCTGACTGTTCGCCCTGCCGCCACGCTTGGCGAACCGCTTGAGAAACTGGAGCACCGTGGAGCCCAAACACAAGAGCATCGATCAGCAAGCGCGGTGGATAGCGTAATCCCTGATGATGTTGCTTAGCGATCTCCTGGTCGAAGGCGCGTACGAACGAAAGTCGGTCCGCCTCCGGCCCCAGCAAACCTGTCGCTTCCTCGACAGCGTTGAGCAACTTAAGCTGCGCGTCGGCGAATACCCCATCCGTGTCCCAAAGCGTGTTGTCTGCATCGACAAGCACCAAGGGCGCAGGAACCTCGTTTTTATCGAGAGACACGATAGTCTTTCGCAAATTGGTCTGCAGAGGCATCGCCTTCACCAATAATGCATGAGCTCGAATTGGGGCTAACGACCGCGCGAATCACAGGATTAGACTCTTTTTTCGCCGGCGTGGCAAAAGCAAAGACCAATACGAAGAAAATAAGCCACGCCAGAAGAGCTTTGATCGCCCAAGACTGAAGCCGCTGTGCCGGTTCGAGGAAGCGCATCTTGTCAGCGACTTTCACGGCAACGAGATACGACTCGATAATATAGTTCTTGAGATATTCAACCTTCAGATCGCCGTCGAATTTGTCGGGATCGGATTTATTTATGAACGCCTTTCCCCATCGGTCCGGCTGAGTGCGGGACATAGGCATATAAAACACGAGGGATTTCGGTCCCTTGTCTTCGGCAGGCTCTTTCGAATACCGAAACCGGGCCCTAATGGCGTGGAAGGTCACAAGTGCCCCAGCCACTGCTGAGAGCGCAAAGACGCAAAACAAGGCGTAGCAAATGACGATGCCGGCGCTTCTGAAGATCGCGCCTGGATCGGTCCATCCCAGACTGGAAACTGGATAGGAATCAGCCAGTCGGTTAAACAGCAAGCCGGAAAATGCCGACATAAATGTGAGGATAGTCAAGAGCCGGGTGGCCTTGCCATCCTGATACTCGGTTTGGGACGTCACCTCGTCAAGCGATTGACGCGCCAACTTCAGCAGCTCTTCAAGATCATCTGCTTGTTGGCTTGGCACGATGCCGCCGAGCTCCTTCGCAATTTTGGCGATGACGGTGTCAGTATCGAGCGCGACGAGGCTCCCATCGTGCTCCTTCACCCTCGGGAAAAACGAAATGTCGCGATCCCGGAGCGATTCGAAGATAGCCCGAAAGACCCCCAGTTTTTCATCGGCTTCTTTTTTCATGCTGGCATCAGCCCGAGACGTCGGTCACGATTGCGAATCCAGAACAGAATTGGGAGGGCTGCGACCACCATGATGGCTTTTCCGACCACCTGGCCCGCGAGGAAGTCAAGCGATCCAAAGGCCAGCCAGAGGAACGCAACGCTATCGACGACAAGACCTGCGATGCTGCTGAAGAAGGCGGCCTTTACAAGGCCCTTCTTCTGCAAAGGTGTGAACACGACAAGATCAGTTAGTTCTGAACTGAGAAAGGCAGCGGCAGATGCCAAAGCGAGCGACGGTGGCGTGAATGTCGTAGAAAGAAATGCGCCGACGATGATGGCACCGATTGCCCACATGAGCCCGAGCCGGCGTTGCACGAGGTCACGCAGCACGAGTGCGAGCCCAACCAGGAGGACGCCGCTGGGAGCGGTCAATCCTGGGGCCACCGGTATGAGGCACGGACCATTCGGCACGCAGACTGTGCCAACGTGCCCAATCATATAGTTTGCGAGCGGAATGCAGGCTGCAAAGCCAATCAGGAATATTCCGCCTTCAATCAGTTGCCTGCTCCGTAGATTCATCCCACTCTCCTTGGCTCACGCTGCTTCCGCGACGAATTTTTGATATCCCTTTTTCCTCAGGTCGCAGGCCGGGCAGTTTTCACACCCATAGCCCCATTCGTGCAGGTCTCCACGATTTCCCAGATAGCAGGTGTGGCTATCCTCGACGATAACCTCCACAAACTCTTGACCTCCAAGATCCTTAGCGAGTTGCCAGGTCTGCGCCTTGTCAATCCACATCAATGGCGTCTCAAGAACGAACCGCTTTTCCATGCCGAGATTGAGCGCAACCTGTAGCGCCTTGATCGTGTCATCACGGCAATCCGGATAGCCAGAAAAGTCGGTTTCGCACATCCCACCGACGATGTGTTTTAAGCCCCTTCGATAGGCAAGCGCTGCCGCGAATGTCAGGAAAATCAGATTGCGCCCGGGAACAAAGGTGTTTGGTAGCCCGGTGTTCTCCATCTCGATTGCCATGGAACTGGTCAGGGCGGTGTTGGAGATCTCGCCCAGCGCCGCAAGCGATATCGTATGGTCCTGGCAGAGGCGTTCCGCCCAAGCCGGTTTCAGTTGCCGCAGTTTCTTACGAAGCGTGTCCCTGCATTCGAGTTCGATCTTGTGCCTCTGTCCATAGTCGAAGCCAACAGTTTCGACATGCGCATAACGTTCGAGCGCCCAAGCCAAGCAAGTGGTCGAGTCTTGCCCGCCAGAAAATAGAACCAGTGCAGTCCCGGTCATCTCAGCCCTCCGAGTCACTTCCCGTCATACTCAGCCCAGGAGAGGGGCGTCTCGAACACCTTGATCAGGCTCACCTCACCCAAGAGGGGCTTTACCCTTTGCCAAATCCACACCGCGATGTTCTCGGCCGTCGGGTTCTCGAGGCCAGCAATGTCGTTAAGGGTATGATGATCGAGTTGTTCCAACACCGGCCCAAACACCTTTTCCACGTCAAAGAAGTCGATGACGAAGCCGGTGTGCGGGTCGACGGGACCCTCCAACTGAAGCTCTATCCGGTATGAGTGCCCGTGCATTCGATGGCACTTGTGCGTCGCAGGGACGTGGGGCAGCCGATGGGCGGCCTCGAAGGTAAAAGCCTGAGTGATTTTCATGGGATCCCAATCATTTTGTGAGTCTGCAGGCTGAGCCGCCAGCGTGGATTTTGAAGACAGAACGCGGTGACAGCTTCGGTGTTCTTAATCCGGTCAGGCCCGTCCATAGGCTGAAGGAAATAATGGTCGAACTGAACGTCGGTGAGGTCGTCCGGGAGCAGGGCAGGTTGAGGGTAAACGAGTTTAAGCTCACTTCCGGATCGAAGCTTCAGAGGAGCTCCACCCTTCGGGCTGACGCAGACCCAGTCGATGCCTGACGGCGGCTCGACCGTTCCATTTGTCTCGATTGCGATCTCAAAACCTTCCAGGTGGACCGCATCAACAAGAGCGGTATCCAGCTGCAGGAGCGGCTCGCCACCCGTAAACACGACATAGCGATTGGTCGCTCCATCTCCCCAGGTTTTTGCGATCGCTTTTGCCAAAATACCAGCGTCGTGGAATCTGCCGCCGCCAGTCCCGTCCATGCCGACGAAGTCGGTGTCGCAGAACTTGCAGATCGCGTCATGCCGATCCTCTTCCCGGCCCGACCAGAGGTTACAGCCTGCAAACCTGCAAAAAACGGCGACGCGCCCGGCCTGGGCACCTTCGCCTTGAAGCGTCTTGAACAGTTCTTTGACTGCGTAGCTCATTTCATGTTGGCGACCTTTGGAGCCGCTTCCTCGGATACGGTGGCTTCCTGACTGCGTCGCCGTTTAACGTCCACGCGAACAATGCCGATAAGGTACTGGGCAAGGGAAACAATGTCGCGATTGACGTTCTGAACGGACTTCCAATGGCGTTTGTCGCCTTCCCCGAAGTTCCACTCGCCCGAGGTCCATGCTGTATTGTCAACGAGGCAGGCGAGCCCTTTCGAGAAATCATCCCACGTACGTGCACCGTCCAAGAGCGCCAAGATTTCCATCACGTAGCCCATTGCCATAATGCCGGCGCCGTGAACCAGCCGAGATGTCTTAGGCGTGTGATCTTCCCATTCGTTGCGGAACACGAACTTCACGGCCCGGTAAAACTCGCTCACCAAACGGAAGCTCAGATCGGCGCCGTCCGGTTCGCGCATCATTTCACGCATCACACCGTCGCTCATCGAATTGATGATAACGCGTTGGATGGCCGTGTCGCGTATGATGCCGCTTGGATTGGTATGTTGGTAGATCATCCCCTTCAGAGATGATGTCTCATCATAGTTGAGGCGTGCAGCGATGTCGGCAGCCACGGAACGGTCGCCGAGGCGGCGCGGGAGCCCGGTGACCGTCGGAAGGAGTTCGTAGATCAACGATTTCGGAAGCGGCCGCGTATTGTTGATCAGGACGAACTGTCGACGCAATTCCTCTTCGTCCCGGCAAATGATTGCGGACACGAAGACCTGAAAGTCCTTCTCCTCCACCTGACCGAGAGCTGTCAGTCTCTGCTGGCCATCGACGACGAGACCGGGCGCCCCTCCGGAGGTATCAATTTCGACTTCGCAGCGTCCGTCCGGTTGCTCTTCAACAATCCGGACATTCTCGGTGAACGCCACCACGATCGGATTGGGAAGGATCGCCTCAGGTTTTTCGAGGTAATCGCGAATTTCGCGAATATGGCCGGCGATCTGCGGTCGCTGAAAGCCGCTCAATACACCTTCGGCATCACGCGCGACCCGTTCGATCAGGGCGAACTTTTGAAGATCAGACGCTAGCGCTGCAAAGGAAAGAACTGTGTGCGCTTCGCTCTGCCTGGCTCTGATCGCTGGAAAATTCAGTATCGTCATTACGGCCACTATTGTTTGGAAGTTGGTCGACCAAGGCGTCGTAGACGCCCAAATTGTGAATGCCGCGCCGCTTGTTTCTGTTGCTCGCGCGGAAGATTACGACTTCGATGGAAAGGGCGCTGCAGATGGCGCAGGAGCAGTTCCTCCAGGGCCGTTCGGCCAAGGTCCGTTTGTAGCGCTCGCGCAAATCCTTCACCGCTTTGGCGCCGGGCAGTTCGTCGATGGTCGATCCGGTCACAGCGGGCGTTGCGTAAGCGAGCACCGTGTCGAGCGTCTCTTCGAGCCCAACCTCGTCCCGATCATATTGCCGCAGGGCAGCAAGCGCACTTTTCTCCATGGAGACAAGTTGCTCTTGATTGAGCGCTCCTCGCTTAGCAAGGCGCATGAGTTTTGGGTTCTCAAGCGCTTGCGGCACCCTGATCGCGGTAAAGTACTCGAGTTTGCCTGTCTTGGTCGGCAGGTAATAGTTGGACTTTGCATCCTTGAATGCGCGGATCAGAGGTGAGGTCGTATCAAAGCTCGTGATGTTGAATGATCCGAATGTGTCGATTTCATCGGCCTTCGCAAAGCCAAGAATGTGAAGTCGGGTCGCCTGTGGAATCACATCGCGGATGGCAACGAGGCAGGATTTGATTTGAGAGGCTTTAAGGGGAACGGTACCTCCGAGAGCAAGGTAATCGTAGCCCATGGCGACGAGGCGGCGTGCCCCTTCAGCCATGCTGCCTGGTGACCACCCCTGTATGACCCCAAGCGGGGTAAATCGGCTGGACATGTGTCGCGTGGCAACCCGGAATGCGTCGGCGTTTTCGAGGGTGATCTCAAACCGCCGGCGCGCCTCTTCCGTGCCGCCTTCAAGGCCCCTCAAGCTCTCGTCGAAGTCAAAGATGATGTGGTCGACCGAGCAGCCATGGGTGAAGCGCGCGTCATCATAGAATTCAGCAGTGTCATCCGGCGTATAGGGTGGCCTGTCTTCCTTATGATAGGTGAAAGCCCCGCAATCCCCGAAGATTGGCAGATGTGCGAACTGCGGTTTGTCGAGGCGAAGAAACTCCCTGGCCCCCACCCGTCGGAAACGCATGGCTTGTGCTTCTGTATATTTCCCGCCGATGGCAGCGCCGCCTACGATCCCCCTGGAGACGAGCATTCCCTTATAGGGTGCGTAACCCATGATCTCATGAGGGTAGGCGTCGTCCCAGTAGGGCGTTCTTCCCTCCGAGTAACGATCTCTGATGAAATCGTAACCCGGATCGACGTGGTCGAGACTGTCAGCAAAAATGAACTTCATCGCGCCGGCCTCGACAATTTTCGGTCCAGTTGTATCAGGTGATCAGAGAGCTTGGAGATATGCTGCGGGGTGCCTTGGATCTCATTCCAGGCCCAGCCGAGCCCCTCCCATGTTCCTTCGGTCCAGCAGCAATAGGGCGCCAGTCGTCGGAGCGCCTCCCGAACTTCCGCCTCTGGCGTCGCAGAACTGTCCGCTCGGAGCATGACCTGATCCATCAGCGCTCCCATAGCCTTGATGCCGGCCGAGTGCATCAACCGGCTTTCTGATGGTGTCTTGCCCCAGGCGTCGGGAAACGTGTCACGCACAGCCGACCAATAAAGCACCAGCGCTTCATACATCGCGTCGGGATCGGAGGATTCCGCCGATTGCTTGTACTGGCTAAGCGCGCCGTAGGGGGGGCGAAGATTCTGCTTTATTGCCGCAATCAGTGCGGTATCACTAACGATGCTTTCTTCATCGCCGGTATCCGAGGCGCGCCTGATAAGACGGTAGAACGGAGACTTCGCCTGCCGGTTCAGCAGATTGCATAGTTCACTGGGAAGGCGGTTCGCAGCCAGATCCTTCGGAAGAATTGAACCGACTTCTGGAAGAAGTTCGTTGATGAGCCGGACATCCAAGGCCTTGACCTTGTTCACCAGTATGAACTGTTCACGATGAACCTGGAGGTCGCGAGATACAAAGCCGATGACTGGTACGGGGATCTGGCTGTTCTTCGCCCTTGCCAGCGCCAGTGACCGCTGCTGACCGTCCACAATCCAAGCGGCGCGCTCGCCCTCTATACGAAGGGGAATGGTCAGCGTACCTGAAACGCCGACTTCAGCCAGACCCTTTGGTTTTGGGCCTCGCGACACATCGAAGGTGATTTCCGGAGACAGCGCAAGCGTGATCGCGTTTGGAAACAGAACCGGGCCGCTATCGAGAAAATCGACGATCGCTTTAACGTGGCTGCGAATTTCCTTTCGCTGAAACCCTTTCAGGTCCTTCTCGTTGCGATGAATGCGACTAATGTCGGCAATTCGCGTCAAGTCGGAGCCATGGAGGAAAAACGCATAGACGTCGATGCCGTCCCCTTGCTGTGTCTTCACGGCTCGAACGACGAGATTTTCCTGGGCCGTCATTGCGAGGCCCTCTCGTCACGCACCTCAGCGGCAAGTCGCGCAAAGCGCTTTTGCTCGCACGCGATGTTCAATTCGTCCCGCAGGAGCCTCAGGAGCTTGGTTGAGCTCCCTCCCACGCGGGCCCAGTTGTCCCGCGCGATAGTCTTGATCTCAGTGTCGGACATGCGAGTTCCCGGCCGCACCTCATGACGGTCCCAAGTTGCCATGACCGACTCAAGTTTCTTTGCATGGGAAGCAGCCTCGGCTCGCGGGGCATCCGGTAGAATCGCCTCAACGAAATGGCGAAGCGCCCGAGAAGCGAAATCTGATTTGGTTCCGCGTATCGGGCTCTGGGGTCCGTCGAGCCGACCGTCGTAAGGGATAACCTGAGCAGACAACCGGGCCGGAAGAACGCCATTGTCGGACCCACTGAGGATGCGAACGCGTTCAAGCGAGCTTTCCCGGAGTTCCGTCAGTTCGTGCGCGATCATGCGCAGATATGGCGAGGGAAGAGCAACAAGGATAAGGCCGTCGAAACGATCACTCAGTTCAGACAAAGATCTGCGGTTACTCATTAGACGCCACCAGTCGGCACTGGTTTCGCCAGCGCTGAATTTTTCGACGATGTAGTCCGGACCACCTTTGGTGACGGTGAGATTATATGAGGGAATGGTCTCCTCGATGCAGACGAGCCCTAGTCCGGCAGAAACGACGCAGAGGTTACCCGCGGCCGCCCGAGTGGCACTGCTTGCCTCAACGATCGATCGTCCACAGTAGACGTCGCCCGCGCTGCCTGCCGGTTGAACCGCAGAAATCCGCGAAGCCCACTCTGCATTAACAGCTTGCGCGCTGCCGATCGGCAGGTTGCGAGCGCTCAATTCTGGACTGGGGACGGAGCGCTTTCTCTGAGTGCAAGCGGTGAGAAGTAGGTGCATAATGATTGCCTCTGTGGCCGTCACCCACTTTCTGGAGCAACCGAAACTGTACGCCAAATAACTGCCTGAGGATGTTTTGGTCAATACAGAAACTGCAGGCGCTTGATTTGGCTCCCCAGAAAACTGCAATCGTACACCGGGGTGTCGTGCAGTATTCTGGAAACGCCCTCTGCTATCACTCGAAATCCGCGTTGACGTAGGGGACAACAGCTCGAAATCAGGCTTGAGCGGAGAGATTGCCCTACTCAGGGTAATGGATAAAACTTGAGCATGCCGCTTTCGAGCAGGCAATTAGCCGACCTGCTCGACCGCCAATGTCCCCGCCGGCAGCGGCTTGATCAGCGACTTCGCAGAAACCGTCGGATCAAGCCAGCGGGACCAGTCATTACGGTCCAGGATGACGATCTGCCGGTCGTGATACGGCGCCATATCCGGTCCGGGCTCCATCGTCAGCATGGTGAAGGCTTGGCCCACCTCCGGCGTCTCTCGCCAGATGCCGGCAATGCAGAAGATCGGCTCGTCCTTCTTCGTGAACAGCCACTTGTCCTTGCGTTTCTTTGTTGGATCCTTCGGATCGGTAAACTCGTAAAAGCCATCGGCGATGATCAGGCAACGGTTGGAATTGAACTCGCGTCCCTCAGACCGGAAATTATAGACCGGCCGCTTGTTCTGCCCGGGCCAGCTCCAGCGCCGCTGCACGAGCTCAGCCTCATCGCGGGCGCCGTCGATCGTTCTGACGATTGGACCGATATCGGTGATCTTGATGTCCTCGCGCGCTTCAAGGTTCGGCGCGCCTTCGCCGAAGCGGATCTTGATCTTGAGCTCGGCGAAGTCCTCGACGATCGAGGCGACATCCACCATCAGCCGATAATCATTGCACATGCGTCCTCCAACTCAGGTCTGGTTGTGTGGGGATATTGTTCCTGCTATGTTCTAACTATGACAAGTGCGACCGTTTTCCAGTCCGACGCCCCGCTTGATGAGCGCCGCGTGATCATAAGGCGCCATGACGGCGATGTGGAGATGGTGGAACTGCCGTGGGGCCTGCGCCCGCGCGACGGCGATGCGCGTGCCGTGAACGTCGTTCGATCGGAAGGAAGGACGTTTCCGAGCCACCGCTGTCTGGTGCCGGCCTCGGAGTTTCGCCATAGGAGCTTTAGCTTCTCGCTCGCGAACGGCGACTGGTTCTATTTCGGGGGGGTCTGGCGGCCGGCGATCGGGGACTGGCCGGAGGCTTACGCCATTCTGACAATCGAGGCGAATGCCGATCTCGCGCCGTTTCACGATCGGCAGATGGCGGTGTTGACACGCGATCAACGCATGGCCTGGCTCGACGGAGTTGTGCCTGAAGATGAAATCCTTCGCCCGCTGCCAGCAGGGACATTTCGGGTCAAGCGCCATTCGATCGATCCCGTCCAGCCGACGCTGGCGGTCTAAAACGCCAGCCGCAACTGCGGCCTCGCTCCAGAGGTCTGCCGTTCCAATGATGACAGCGTGACGCCGAGCAGGCGGATTCCCTTGGGCGGCGGAAAGATCGGCTCGAGAAGCAGGCCGACCACCTCCTCAAGGTCGCCGATCGTTTGCAGAGGTGCCGTAACCGTCTTGCTGCGGGTGATCTGGGTGAAGTCGGCATATTTGACCTTGAGCGTCACGGTCTTGGCGCCGATTTCATTGGCCTCGCAGTAAGCCCACACCTTTTCGATCAGCGGCTGAAGACCTTCGCGCGCCGGGCCGTAGGAGTGGATGTCCTCGGAGAACGTGTCTTCGGCCCCGACGGATTTGCGCACCCGGTCCGGTTTGACCTGGCGATTGTCGATGCCGCGGGCAATTCCATAGAAATACGGGCCTGACTTCCCGAAGTGTTCGACCAGGAATTCGAGCGTCTTGTCCTTGAGGTCTGCGCCCGTCTCGATGCCGAGCCTATGCATCTTTTCGGCCGTTGCGGGGCCTACGCCATGGAATTTCTTGACGGGGAGGGCCTCGACGAAGGCCGGCCCGTTCTTCGGCGTAATGACAGCCTGACCATTGGGCTTGTTCAGGTCGGATGCCATCTTGGCGAGGAACTTGTTGTAGGAAATCCCGGCCGACGCATTGAGGCCGGTGACCTGCTTGATCTTCGCCCTGATCTCCGCGGCGATCTCGGTGGCGATCTCCATGCCCTTCAGGTTTTCGGTGACGTCGAGATAGGCCTCGTCGAGCGAGAGCGGCTCGATCAACGGCGTATATTCCGCGAAGATCGCGCGGATCTGCAACGAGACGGCCTTGTAGACGTCAAAGCGCGGTTTGACGAAGATAAGCTCGGGGCATTTGCGCTTGGCGGTCACCGAAGGCATTGCCGAATGAACGCCGAACTTGCGGGCCTCGTAGCTGGCGGCCGCGACGACGCCGCGGGCAGCAGGATAGCCGACGGCAACCGGCAGGCCCCTGAGTTCCGGATTGTCGCGCTGCTCGACTGATGCATAGAAGGGTAGAGTAGGCGGTGAGCGCCTAACCCGCCTCGCGGCGGGCGGTTTCTCACCGCCTC